>JAHEYF010000011.1 GCA_023251755.1 Bacteroidota bacterium | reverse complement strand
AAATACCAAAAATAAAAGGTAAAAGGATTTATTGTTGGAAATGAGCTGTTTCAGAAAATAAAGGTTTTTGCAAATTTACCTATTTATGGTGAAATACCTATATATCTGAAAACATAAAGCAATCATTCACGTAATAATGGCCACGAATGCACGAATAAGTACTTTTCATAAATGGAAGTAAAAAACAGCCTATACAGTTTTAAACTTTATTCGTGTATTCGTGGCAATTCCTACTCTGACTTTAGTGGAAATTGAAGGATAAAACTTCGGAATAAATAGATTAATTTTAGGGAGCACTTTATGAATGGAACAATTAATACAAGCACCAACTCAATACACTGGAAAGAGGTACGTAGTCAGTTTAATCTGAATGGGGCCTATATTCACCTGGCACAAATGTTACTGGCCTCACACCCAAAGCAGGTGCGCGAAGCCATTGAACTGCACCGCAACAAACTGGATGATAATCCTACCGAATATTATGAAAAAAATTATGTAGCTTTTGAAACCCGTGCCCGCAAGGCAGCAGCAGATTATATGAAAGCTGACCCGGAAGAAGTGGTGTTGACTGATAGTACCACCATGGGACTGGGCCTTTTGTTTACAGGACTCAAACTCAAAAAAGGGGAAGAAATATTAACGACTGCACACGACCATTATTCCACCGAAAAAGCCATAGAATATGCCGCTTTAAAAAACGGGGCAAGTGTTCGCAGGGTTCAGCTGTATACAGATTCGTACAATGTTAATGAAGAGGAACTGATCGAAAAGTTAATCAAGGCCATTCAGGTGGCTACGCGTGTGGTGGCAATAACCTGGGTGCATTCCTGTACGGGAGTAAAATTGCCTGTCCGGCAAATTGCAGAAGCCCTGAAAAAAATAAATGAACAACGCACAGCTGAAGATCGCATTTATTTGTGTGTGGACGGGGTTCATGCTTTTGGGGTGGAGAATGTAAGTATGAAGGAATTGGGCTGCGATTTTTTTGTTGCGGGTACACACAAATGGATTTTTGGCCCCCGCGGTACAGGCATCCTCTGGGGAAAAAAAGAAGCCTGGGATATGCTGATCCCAAGCATTCCAGCCTTTAGCGATTTGTCGTATTATATGTGGACAGGCGCTATACCTGCAGGTAAAATAAATTTCAGTGATTTGCATACACCCGGTGGCTTTCATGCTTTTGAGCACCAATGGGCTTTAAACGAGGCTTTTGAATTTCAGATGAATATTGGTAAAGCAAAAGTTGAAGAACGTACGCATCGCTTAAGTACATTGTTGAAACAGGGTTTAAAAGATATAAAACACATCAGGCTTTATACTCCAATAGACAAGGCACTTTCCTGTGGGATCAATTGTTTTGATGTGGAAGGAATGAAAGCGGAGGAGGTGGTAAAAAAACTGCATGCAAAAAAAATTATAGCCAGTGTAACACCTTACAAGGCAATATATGCACGGCTGTCGCCCAGTATAGTTAATTCGGAGGAAGAAGTGAGGGCTTGTGTGAAGGCGCTGGAAGAAATACTAAGTTAAAATTTAGAAGTCAAAAGTCAAAAGCCAGGAACCCAAAAGCGATTTCGTTTATGTAAAAGCCTTTATGGCTTATTTTTTATTGCTTATGGCTTTTTCTTTATTAAGCCAAAAGTAAAAAGCCAAAAGCCAAAAAGTGATTTCGGTTACGATTAAATCCTCTAAAATGAATACACAACCAAATTTTAATATAAACCCAACTGGTAAAATTTCACAGGCGTTTTTACAACGAAACGTCTTTACATTTAAACAAGCTTCAGAATATGTAAAACAACTCCCTTATGGAAGAAATGCGAACAAAGAAGACTTAGCCGGCATTTTTATTGATAATTGCGGGACATGCAGTACCAGGCATGCATTGCTGAAACAATTAGCAGGTGAAAATAATTTTGAGGGCCTAAACCTGGTTTTGGGTTTGTTTAAGATGAATGCGGTCAATACCCCGAAAATTTCTTCTACCCTTCAAAAATACCAATTGGCCTATATTCCTGAAGCGCACAATTACCTGCGTTTTGATGGACAAATAATAGATTGTACAACTGCGAATTCAAAACCTGAAGATTTTATAAACGACTTAATCGAAGAAATTGTTATTGAGCCTGAACAAATAACAGGCTTTAAGGTGGCTTATCATAAAAATTATTTAAAGCAATGGTTGCTAAGCAATACATCTGTTATGTACAGCCTGGAAGAACTCTGGAACATCAGGGAGCAATGTATACAAGACCTTTCTGCGAATGATTGTTTTTCTGATTTAAGAATGGAGGATTAATTTCAACCCTTTTATAATTTATTGAAATCTTAACTGTTGCCAGCAGTTAAATTTATTATCCTTAGCCCTTTAATTTCTTTAATGTTATTTGGAATACTTCCATTGTCATTGATAAGTACAGTATAGCCCTGTGCAATTAAATGAATAAGGGTATTTTTGTCAGGAATGTTCGGATAAGCTGTTAAGTTGGTGTAAAACATGGCTTCAATTGCATGCTCACAATTAAACAATACACCATTTGTAATTTTTTCTTCGTTTAATTTTTTAAGATCAACCGCCCATTGAGGCCTTCTGTTTATTTTTTCAAAAGGTTTCACTCTTTCAATAGAGTACCTGACCGGTAATGCAATAATTAAAAACAAAATAAGGGTGAAAAACCAATTGTAGCGGTGATTTTTTTTATACTCAGAAAGCCAGTACCAGAAAACCGATGTAATTGTGAAAATTGCCGGAGCTGCAATTAATAAATAAGTATGCCTTTTTGTTTCTGCAAAAGAAAAAGTAAGTAATGGAATCATTATCCATAAGAGGAGGGGGAGGTATTGAAACCTTGTTGAATTTTTATACGCTTTGTAAATTACCCAGATTAAAGGAATATAAATAATTTCACCAAAAACTATACGGATATTGTTTAAGTAAAACCAGAAGGGGCCTTTGTGATTCTGAATCACTGTGTTCAACGGACTTATCTGAGAACCTAGCATATCTTTCGTCTCTTCCGGAAATTCTAAAAATATGTAAATAAACCAGGGTAAGGATACTGAAAGTGAAACAACAACTAATACTATAAATTGTATAAAAAATTTTTGCCTTGTATTTTTTTTGTAAAAAAAAGCCAATGACAACCAGACAGGAAGAACAATAAATGCAGGAAGCATTTTAGAAAGGAAAGCCATTCCTGTAAATACCCCGCACAACGATAAAAAAAGGATTTGTTTTTCTTTTTTTGTAACAGCAAGAATTCCCAGCCATACAGCTAATTCAACCCAAAAGATAAAGAATGTTTCTGCATGATCGGAGGAAATCCTTCCTGCTGCAAGCTCAATAAGCATACCGTGCAATGAGTGTAGTAAAGCCGCAAGCCAGGCTATTTTGTTATTAAACAAGGTTTGGGCAATTCTGAAAGTAAGAAGTATGGCCAACGTAGAAACAATCAGGGAAGGGAAACGAACCGCAATTTCATTTTGCCCAAACAGGTATATGCTAAGAGCCATGCTCCATAAGGGAACCGGAGGTTTTGCCAGCCATACATTGTTTCCGGTCCAGTTTTTATAATTGTAAGGGAGTATAGGGTTGTTGTAAAGAGTAGGTTTCAGAGGGTGCTGTATTAAATTTTTTGCAACCAGGGAATGGTACCTCTCGTCCCAAACATGCAGAAAAAAATCAAATGAGGTATAAATACGAAGGATTAATCCACAAAGCAGGAGCAGGAAAACAGCTATTTTAAAATTATCCTGTTGCTGAAATTTCCAGGAATAGAAATATCCAATAGCACACAACAGGACGACAAGTATTCCAACTATTAAATTATCATTCATGTTTGAGGTGAAATGTCTTCTGGATATATTTCAATGGCTAATGTTTAGTCTTTGCCCCAGGTATTTCGGCTATATGTAATTAGCTGGACAAACTTATCAAAAAAAGGGGAATTTTGCTATTTGGGAAAAATGGTTAAGGTAATAGGCTGCACAACAAATAGTCATGTTTGTATTAAAACAAAAAGATTCATGTATGTATGCTTTTTCTTAGTTTTGTTGAGTAACCGCGCAGAGTTTTGTTCGGTATATTTTATTCATTTCATCCAATTGAAAAATGAGTTTTAAAAAAATAGTGGTTTACTTTTTATTGCAGATGTACCACCGGTATTTATACGCACAATATATGTGGCAAATAAAAAAGGACACCGTGATTACCTGGTATTATTGGGATGGAGATGAGTTTAACGGAACTAAAATGAATACCGATAAATGGATTTCGGGGTACCCCTGGAGCAAAATTTCAATTCGGGACGAGGTAATTGCTCTCCCTGAAAATATTGAAGTAAACAAGGGAACTTTGAAATTTTTTGTTAAGAAGGAAAAGTATACAACAAAGCTTCAGCCCTGGGAAATTGATACTGTTGAGATGAAAAAAAAGCCCCAGAAAATGATAGATGAAAATTGGACATTCAATTATACTACGGGTTTACTTTGGGGGAAAAAAAGGTATAAATATGGTTATTTCGAATTAAGGTTTAAACATTCCCGCTGCAACGGGATGTGGCCTGCGTTTTGGCTTTATGGAGGGCATCCGAATTATGAGCTTGATTTTTTTGAATTGAAAGGTGAAAAAAATAATTGTATGCATGTTGATATTCATTGTCCCGATGGCTGCTCTAATTTTAAGGAAGGCCCTTTTGGTTACCGAAAGGCCTGGGGGCACTGGATCAAAACCACGGGATGGTTTGATGAATCGTTTAATACTATTTCAGGAAGCTGGACACCTGAAGGTATATCCTGGTATTTAAACGGAGTACTTGTAGCCTGTTTTGATAAAAAAATTGATATTCCAATGGAATTGTCGACCGGAATAGGCCCGGCAAATGACAACGGCCCCTTTTCGCAGGGGCCTGATAAGAAGAGTGTTTTTCCAGGCGTATTGGAACTTGATTATTTACGTATATGGAAAACGGATAGCATCAATAACAACCTGGAATTATATTTTGATGCGGATACCACCAACTTGCCGGATATTTATGCAGGGGACCAGGGTAGTCTGAAACCGAAGAGCAGAATAATAAACTTACCTAAAAATTATAAACCTGATAAGGACTTCATCACTTTGTCTATAATTAAGGAAAGTAAAAGAACATATATAATAAATAATTTAGGGGGAATACAGGGGCTTGGTTTAGTTGTGGAAATAATTGATGAGAGGGGGGACTCATTTTGGAAAAGCACTAATTTACCTTTGGGATTAACAAGAATATTTTTGGATAATAAAAAAGGGAAGTATTGGGTAAAAGTGAAAGCCGGAAATAGAACAATTAGTCAGGAATTGAAGGACTGAACAGGATATTTCAAAACAAAAGAAGCCGTCTCGATTGGAGGCGGCTTCTTTTTAAATGGTTTAAAAAATATTAAACAGTTATAGTACTCAGTACACTGTTCATGTTGCGAACAGCATCAGCACTTTTACTAAAGGCGGCTTTTTCTTCGTCGTTCAGGTTGAAGTCAACAATTTTTTCCCAACCGTTTTTTCCAATTACAACAGGAACACCCATACAAATATCTTTTTGTCCGTATTCCCCGTCAAGGGCAACAGAGCAGGTGAACAGTTTTTTATGATCGTTTACAATACTGTCTACCAAAGCGGCAACAGATGCACCCGGTGCATACCAGGCCGAAGTACCCAACATACCGGTTAAAGTAGCACCACCCACCATGGTATCGGCAGCAACTTTGGTTAATTTTTCGGCATCAATATATTTAGAAACCGGAGTTCCGTTGTAAGTAGCCAGACGGGTTAAAGGAATCATGGTGGTATCACCATGTCCGCCAATTACGTAACCTTGCACATCGCTTGCAGGAACATGCAGGGCTTGTGATAAATAACATTTAAAACGGGCGCTGTCCAATATACCGCCCATACCGATGATACGGTTTTTAGGCAATTTACTTTCTTTTAAGGCTAAGTAAGTCATGGTATCCATTGGATTACTTACTATGATAATAATTGCGTTGGGAGAGTTTTTTAATACGTTTTCGGTTACAGTTTTAACAATACCTGCATTGATGCCGATCAATTCCTCACGGGTCATACCTGGTTTACGTGGAATACCACTGGTGATTACCACCACATCGCTGTTGGCTGTTTTGGTATAATCATTGGTACTGCCGCTGATGCGGGTGTTGAATCCGTTGAGTGTTGCAGTTTGCATCAGGTCCAACGCTTTACCTTCGGCAAAATTTTCTTTAATATCCAGAATAACTACTTCACTTGCAATGCGGTTTAGAGCGATGTACTCTGCGCAGGTGGCACCTACGTTTCCGGCTCCGATTACTGATACTTTCATAAAATGTTTATTGTTTAATTGTTATTATTAGAGTTATTAGCGAATAGTTAATAGTGATTAGTTATCTACTACGCTAAAATGAATTTAATTTTCTTTAATCTAATTTCCGAAAATTATTTGAATTACAAAGAGATCAGGTAAATTATTTGAGTTACGAATTACGATTGACGAATTACGATTCCTGCTACTTACGACCTTCTACCTGCTACCATTTCTAAGCGTCTATCTTCGCGTACTTCGCGTTTTTCTCAATAAAATCCCGGCGTGGAGGAACTTCATCGCCCATGAGCATACTGAAAACACGGTCGGCTTCCGAAGCATTTTCAATAGTTACCTGGCGCAGTGTACGTGATTCAGGATTCAAAGTGGTTTCCCATAATTGTTCTGCGTTCATCTCACCCAAACCTTTGTAACGTTGTATGTTTACACTGTCTATTTTTTCACCACCCAATTGTTTAACTGCTAATTCGCGTTGTTCTTCGTTCCAGCAATAACGTTGTTCTTTTCCTTTTTTTACTAGGTAGAGCGGGGGAGTAGCAATGTAAATATGTCCTTTTTCAATCAGGGCCCTCATGTGACGGAAGAAGAAGGTAAGAATCAAAGTGGTAATGTGCGAACCGTCGATATCGGCATCACACATAATAATAACCTTGTGGTAACGAAGTTTGTCAATGTTCAGTGCACGGTCGTCTTCGCTGGTACCGCGGAATACACCTAAGGCAGTAAATATATTTTTTATTTCTTCGTTGTCGTAAATTTTGTATTCCAAAGCTTTCTCCACGTTAAGGATTTTACCCCTTAATGGCAATATAGCCTGAAAAGCACGGTTACGGCCTTGTTTGGCTGTTCCACCGGCCGAATCACCCTCAACTAAAAATACTTCGCAGGCAGCAGGATCGTCATTGGCACAATCGGCTAATTTACCGGGCAAGCCTGAACCGGTCATCACCGTTTTACGTTGCACCATTTCGCGGGCCTTGCGGGCAGCGTGACGGGCCGTAGCGGCCAATATCACCTTGTCCACAATCATGCGGGCCTGCTTGGGGTTTTCCTCTAAATAATTGTTCAGCATTTCGCCTACGGCAATGTCAACGGCTCCCATCACCTCGTTGTTTCCCAACTTGGTTTTGGTTTGTCCTTCAAACTGAGGTTCGGCAACTTTAACAGATACAACAGCGGTTAATCCTTCACGGAAGTCATCGCCGTTAATTTCAATTTTTACTTTGGACAAGAGACCAGATTTATCCGCGTAATTTTTTAAAGTACGGGTTAATCCACGGCGGAAACCGGCCAGGTGCGTACCTCCTTCGTGGGTGTTGATGTTGTTGACGTAACTCTGAACGTTTTCAGAAAAGGAGTTGTTGTAGATCATGGCTACTTCAACAGGAATGCCTTGTTTTTCGCCTTCGATGTAAATAACTTCACCCACTAATTTTTCTTTGGTACCGTCTAAGTACTCCACAAATTCCCTTAAGCCACCGGTAGAGAAAAAGGTTTCAGCAACAGGTTCCCCGTTTTCTTCCTTGTGACGTGCATCGGTAAGGGTGATGCTGATTCCTTTGTTCAGGAAAGCCAGTTCACGCATCCTGTTAGCGATAGTACTGTAGTTGTATTCGCTGACTGTAAAGATGCTTAAATCGGGTTTAAACGAAACAATGGTACCGCGGTAATCAGTGGTACCCACTTCTTTTACATCGTACAAAGGTTTACCAATGCTGTATTCCTGAACATATATTTTACCGTTGAGGTGTACTTCAGCTTTTAGGTGCGAAGACAGTGCATTAACGCAGGACACCCCCACACCGTGCAAACCACCGGAAACTTTGTAAGTGTCTTTGTCAAACTTACCACCGGCATGCAGCACAGTCATTACAACTTCCAGCGCTGATTTTTTTTCTTTCTGGTGCATATCGATAGGAATACCACGTCCATCGTCCTTAACGGTAATGGAATTGTCCTCGTTGATGCTCACATAAATATTTTTACAATAACCGGCTAAAGCCTCGTCAATAGAGTTGTCTACAACTTCGTACACCAGGTGATGTAAACCTTTCATGCCAATATCACCAATGTACATGGCAGGTCGTTTCCTTACAGCTTCAAGACCTTCGAGGACCTGAATACTATCAGCCCCATAATTTTTCTTTTCAGTTTCGTTCACAATTTCTTCCATATCGGTTAATAAAAATTCGCGTTTTATTTTGCGTTTTTTCTGCGCTCTTCTTCATGAAGGTGCATTATCCAAATATACTGAATTAATAGGGATTTGAGCCAACAAAGTTGCTAACAAAATGTTGAAAAAAACGAGTGGATTGTAAAGGATTTTTTTGAAGTAAAATTGACGAATTACGAGTTGCGATTGACGAATCTACGAATACGATTTTTGTACTAATATACTAATGTGGGAGTAACGAGTTATGATTGTAGAAGTACGAATAATCACGAATACGAATTTATACCAATGTTGCAATTTACAGCAAGCACAACTGGATTCGTATATCCGTACTGATGCGTATTAGCAGACACTAAGAACTAAGAACAATGAACTAAGAACTTTTAACGTATGATTACCTTTTTTGTATAAGCATTCCCTTCATTCAGCAGCCTTACAAAATAGATACCCGCAGGCTGTGCGCTTAAATCAATTGTTTTGGAAGTATTGCCTGCATACTGTTCACGAAGCACTGATTGGCCATTGGTGTTAAATATTTCTACCTGTGTTGTATGGTTTAAACCTGCTGTTGTTAAAGTAAATAACCCGTTGTTAGGATTTGGAAAAATACTGATTTCAGCCTGAGTGCCTGAAATATTATTTATTCCAAACTGACTGCCGGTAATGGTAACGGTATAATCTTCCGTTTCTCCGCTACCAAATGCACTACAGGCACAGGTGGAGTCGTTGAAAGTGCCGGTGGCACGGGAACGGATGCGCAATCCGGTTGTTCCGTTTTTAGCTGCAACCGGAACAGTGAAACTTGCAGATACAGGCGTGTTGATGGTTGAAGAAGTGCAGATTTGTACCCATTCTTTTGTTCCAAAAATACCATCCTGGTCGTAATCGATCCACATCGAAACAAGGTCGTCGCCTGTTAAGCGGACACCCATTGAATAGGTTTGCCCTGCGGCAAGTGTACAGGTGGTGCTGCCGCTTGCAGGGTAAATGGAATAATAAAGAGCCGTATTGCCGGAACAACCTGTGTGTGGATTGTTTAAAGTGGTGCCTGCAATGCTCACCGAATCAATGGCGTTGCCCGCATTGCAATTACCCGCTAAACCGGTGTAGCAATAACATTGAGTAACAGGGTTTACACTAAGCAATACATTGGTAGATGCAACGGTATCTGTACTACAGGCGACTTTGCAGCGGTAATAGGTGTTTGAATCCAATGGGGCGGAATAAAAAGAGGAGACGGCCCCGCTGATGTTGTTCCAGTTGTTTCCGTCGGACGAGGCCTGCCACTGGTAGCTTTGTCCTGCACCCGTTGAATTGCCCGAAAGCAGTAAAGAAAAAACGCTCCCTTTGCAAAGGCTCGAATCATTGGCAATCACATTACCGGCTACAGGTGGCGTGGTGCAGGCGGTTGAAGGAACAAGGTTCAGTTGAATATTGGGACGGTTGTAGTGTAAAGTTCCTGCCCCCGCCGGCATATTGTTGTCCTGTTGCCAGTATTGAAAAAGATAAGTAGTGCTGTCTTTGTGGTACCTGAAAGCCTTGCTCGTTGAGGCATCTCCACCTGTTCCCCCGGCATTTATTTCAATAATCAGTTCTAAGTTTTTGGTTCCGCCGGTATAAATAAAAGGGGTAGATAAGTTAATGGTGGTAAAGGTATTTTTTACAAACTGCGCTGCACTCAGGCTTCCGGTGTATACAAGTGTGGAATTGCTTTCTTCGGCAGCTACTGTTGTTGGGACTATAAAAGCGGTATCTGTTGTTTCTTTCATATAAACTTTAAGCGGCATACTGGCAATAATTCCTGCTTTGGCACTGTCGCAGTAAAAACCAATGCTGGTAATGCTTCCCGAGGCTCCAATTTCAGCGGCTTTATAGATCAATGCAGAACGCTCGTAGCCGAAATAAGCACTTAAGGGTTTGCGGTAACTGGTCAGGTTTTGTGCGCCTGCTGCAACTGGTGTATTGGCCGAAGGAATAATTACGGTTGTTTGAGCGTATAAACGAACAACAGTTATAAAAAATATGAAGGCAGATAAGGCGGCTATTTTCTTTTGCATCAGGACTAAAATTTTGTAAAGTTAAGAAATTAGCGTGAAATAATTTTCCCATTCAGTATTACACTATCAACGAGGTTGCTTCCAAATGAGTATGGAATAAAATCCGTTCCTGAAATTTCTTTAGTAATAAAAATATTTGCTTTTTTACCGGGTGTAATGCTCCCCAATTCTTTGCCTACGCACATAGCATACGCCGTATTAATGGTAGAGGCATTAATGGTTTCGTTGGGGTTCATTTTATACTGAACACAACATATAGATTGCATGAGGTTCATGTTTCCGCTGGGGCTGCTACCTGGGTTAAAATCACTTGCAATGGCAAGGGGCAAACCGGCATCAATCATTTTACGCGCCGGTGGGTTGGGCAAACTTAAAAAGAAAGCTGCTCCGGGCAATATGGTGGGCATGGTGGACGAATTTAATAAAGCGGCTATTTCTTCTTCGCCAACATATTCCAAATGGTCAACACTAATTGCACCGCATTGCACACCGGCTTTAACACCACCATAATTGCTCAATTGTTCGGCATGTACTTTGGGTACCAGGCCGTATTGTTTACCGGCGTTTAAAACACGGATGGTTTCTTCGGGTGTAAAATAATTCTGTTCGCAAAACACGTCAATAAAATCGGCTAATTTTTCTTCTGCAATTACCGGCAGCATTTGTTGAATCACCAATTCAATGTATTCCTCTTTTCTTCCTTTGTAATCGGCCGGAACGGCATGTGCACCAAGAAAAGTGGCTTTAATGGTCAAAGGGCTTATTTCTTTCAGGCGTTTAATGACCCTCAACATTTTAAGCTCAGTTTCAAGGCTTAAACCATAACCACTTTTTATTTCAACAGCGCCCGTACCTTGCAGCATAATTTCGTTTAAACGCACCAGGGCCCGTTCAATTAATTCATCTTCGCCGGCATCCTGCATACGTTTGGCCGAGTTTAAAATACCTCCTCCGCGTGCAGCAATTTCCTCGTAACTCAGACCGTTAATGCGGTCAACAAATTCACCTTCGCGGCTTCCGGCATATACAAGGTGTGTGTGGCTGTCGACCCAGCTGGGTAAAACCAATTTATTGGCCGCGTCAATTATTTCCAGGTTGCGCCAGTCGCTGATGCCCGGAAAATCGTCCATTGATCCGTATTCGGCAATCAGGCCGTCTTCAATGGCCAGCCAGGCGTTTTCGATACAGGGCAGCAGGGCCATGTCTTTACCTTTTACACAATCAATATGCTCATCGCGTACCTGTACTAATTTTTTTATGTTTTTTATAAGAATCTTCATTGTACAAAAATCAAAGTGCAATATTACGAATAGTATTGAGATTTTAGTATTGAGATATGAGATTTGAGCAAGGTGAGTTAGTTATAACAGGCCTCAATACTCACATCTCACATCTCATATCTCATATCTCACTACTCAATACTAATGTAGGGAAGCAGCTTGTCAATCATTTCCTGCGTAATAATTCCGGTTTTTTTTAAATCTTCAGCGCTGGCGTAAAAGCCATGTTTAGTACGATAATTGACAATGACCCTGGCTGTATTTTGTCTGATATAAGGGTGTTTACTTAATTCCTCCATGCTTGCTTTATTGATGTTCAGCTTTTTTACAAGTGATGCATCAAGCGAAAGATGTTTTTCGAATAGCAGATAAACACTGTCCTTCATCCCATAAACTTCTAATAATTGCTCCTTGTTGTAAAAACCTCCGAGCGCATCCCTGAAACGAATAATCCGTTTACTAAAAGCAGGGCCTATACCATTTAAATTAAGTAAGTCAAGACTATCGGCACTGTTTAGTTCTATTGTGAAATTGTTATTTGCCGTGTGAGTGAATGCGGGAAAGTCTTTTTTCGCCTTTACTGCTTGTTCAATTACAATGTATTTTTCCAATTGATGATAATGGTTTTCGCTCAGGCCATATAGTTTTTTAAGGTCTTCTTTTTTATGAAATTTTCCTCCCTTATTTCTGAAATTAATCAAGGTATTTGTGAGCTTGTTCGAAAAGCCCATTTTCAAAGCCTCTTCCCTGCTGATGGTATTCGGATCAAAGCGGAATAACTTTAGTTGTCCGGGATTTGATTCATCGTTATTTTTTTGTTTAGCTGTTGAAAACACAGGAGCTTTATCATTCTTTTGAATGGAGTCGCTTAAGGTTGCAATGTATTGAATTTTTATACCAGAAGCCGGGTGATAATTGCTGAGGAAAATTTTTGTTAGTAGCAGCAGGAGAATAAAAAACAGTAAGAGAAGGATGCCGTTTCGTTCTCTCCGGTTAAAGTTGAAGTATTTGTTGAATTGTTCAAATAGCTTCATTGTTTTGAGTTTTTTACCACTAAGTCACTAAGGGCACTCAGGTTCACTAAGTTTTTCAACTCATCATTAACACTTATCAGGTTTTCATTTACCTGCCTCCCCCATTAGCTAATCATCACATCAGCTAATCTTAAACCTATCAGGTCTTATTTACCTGTCTCTCCAATCAGCTAATTGGCTAATCATCACATTAGCTAATCTCCCGGTTCACCCTTGCCACATAATAAACTGGTATCCCCAACAACACAATCAGTAAACCCAAACCAGTGCTGGTTGTTTCGAAAATTAAAAGATCTATACAAATAGCCGAGGCCACAATAATATACAAGAGGGGGATAATCGGATATCCAAAAGCTTTATAGGGGCGGGGAGTGTCTGGTTCTTTTTTACGTAGGATAAATATGGCCCCGATGGTAACTAAATAAAACACCAATGATGCGAAGGTTGCGTAGTTCAACAGGTCGCCGTAACTACCACTTAGACATAGGATGCTGGCCCAAACTCCCTGAATAATCAAAGCATAGGCAGGAACCTGCTTCGAATTTAACTGAGCTGCTTTTTTAAAGAAGAGCCCGTCAGCGGCCATGGTTTGAAACAAACGGGAACCGGCCAGAATAATCCCGTTGTTGCAACCGAAAGTAGAAATCATAATCAGGGCAGCCATCAGGTAAGTGGCTGTGTTGCCTAATATAACTGATACCGCAGCTGTGCCCACCCTTTCGTTTTGTGCAAACTGAATACCCTGTTCTATTGCTGTAGTACCAGCAGGAGTACCTTGAACAGGCAATAAACACATATAAGCGATATTGGCCATGATGTATAAAAAGGTAACAATGCAGGTTCCGAAAAACAAACCCAGTGGAATGTTTTTTTGTGGTTCCTTAATTTCTCCGGCTATATACGTAACATTGTTCCAGGAGTCGCTGCTGAACAGGGAACCAATCATAGCCACTCCAATGGCTCCCAGCAAACCTGCCCCAGATAAGGCGGTAATGCTTAATGAACCGTCTTCCTGTTTTACTGTTTGAAAGGCTTTCCAGGGATCGGCAAAGTTATGGGCCCAGGTATCTGTTTTTAGGCCAAAATAAATACCGGCTACTATCACTATAAACAAGGCAATAAGTTTGGTGGAGGTAAAAACCCGCTGTATCAATTTTCCGTTTTTAATTCCCCTTGTGTTTAAATAGGTAAGCAATACAATTAAGCCGATGGCCAATAACTGGGCATTTTTTAATTTAAATTTTCCAATTTCAAACAACACTTCTTTTTCATCGAACAGCGGAATAAAAATGCCGGTGTACTTGGCAAAAGCCACGGCCACAGCAGCAATTACCCCGGTTTGGATCACCAAAAAAACGGTCCAGCCATACATAAAAGCAATCAGCGGACTATAGGCTTTTTTCAGGTAAACATATTGTCCACCGGCGTTGGGCATCATTCCGGCCAGTTCGCCATAACTCAGCGCGGCACATATAGTAATCAAGCCGGTAATGATCCAGCACAGCAATACCCACATAGGGCTTCCCAGGTGGCGGGCCATATCGGCAGAAACAATAAAAATACCTGAGCCGATCATGGAACCGGAAACAAGCATGGTGGTATCAAATAAACCGAGGGTACGTTTTAGTGTTGGCTTGTCGGACATAGTGTATGAAAAAGGGCGGTGTTGGCCGCCCTTTTAGTTTATGGATTTAAATTTTGTTTTTCTAAATTACTGTTTCTTTTACTGTACAGGAAGTAAACAATCACTCCCAAGGTACCCCAGATTAAAAAGAATTTCCAGGTCGAGGCGCGAACCTGTGTCATTAAAAACAGATTAAACAAAACACCTAAAGTCCCAACCAAATAAACAGCTGGAGTTCTGTATGGCCTATCCAATTCAGGTTTCTTTTTTCTTAAAATCATAACTGCCACACAAACCATTGCAAAGGCCAGTAGAGTTCCCATGCTGCACATTTCAGATATTTTATCGATCGGTGTTACCGAAGCAACAACAGAAACAATGGCTCCGATCAACAGTGTACTTTTATAAGGTGTTTTAAACCTTGGATGCAACGTACCGAACATGCCCCTGGGTAATAAACCGTCTTTTGCCATACCTAAAAATATACGGGTTTGACCCAGCATCATAACCAGCATTACCGAAGTTAAACCAGCTGTTGCTGCAATAGTAATAAAGAATACGGCCCAATTTAATCCAATGCCTGAGAAGGCTGAAGCAACAGGGGCTGCTTTATCCAACTGATCGTATTTTACCATTCCTGTTAATACAAGTGATACCAAAATATATAAAATCGTACATACTACTAAAGAAGCAATAATGGCAAAAGGCACATCTTTTTTAGGATTAATGGCTTCACCGGCCTGGGTAGATACAGCATCAAATCCAATATAAGCAAAGAATACAATGGTGGCTGCAGTTAATACACCTCCAAATCCAAATTTAACTGTTTCAGCTCCGTCCTCTCCAATTACTTTAACCGGATCAGGAATAAAAGGGTGCCAGTTATCCGTATTGATGTAAAATGCTCCTACAACAATAACGAACAATACCACAGCAATTTTTATAATCACAATTATATTGTTGGTACTTGCAGCTTCTTTAATTCCCTTAACCAATATAGCGGTAACCACCCAGGTAATTAAAAATGCAGGGAGGTTAAATGCAAAGCCGGGAGCTTCAATTCCTGCCGCTAAACACTTCTCTTTGGCACTGGCTAAATCGTTGCACAGCCATATCGGAAAATCGATATGAAACAAATGCAATAATTTTACAAAATATCCACTCCATGCAACGGCTACAGTAGTAGCACCCATCATGTATTCCAGAATTAAATTCCAACCAATAAACCAGGCGAATAATTCACCCACGGTACCATAAGCATAAGCATAAGCAGATCCTTCAACCGGTAATACAGAAGCAAATTCTGCATAACAAAGTGAAGCAAACAAACAACCAATACCTGCAATTACAAATGATAAGGCTAAAGCCGGTCCTGCGTAATCGTGAGCAGCTATTCCTGTAAGTGTAAAAATACCTCCACCTATAATAGCACCAATACCTAAAGACGTTAAGCCCCATTTGGTAAGTACACGTTTTAAATCACTTTTTTTCATATCAGCCTCAAAAGCTGATACTGGTTTTATTCTCCAAACTGACATAATTTTATCTTAGTTTTTTAGTGTTTAGTCGCCAAATATAAGTATTTTTTATAAACCCAAAATTTCAATAATTCAGGCAGGATTAGGGCTGACTTCCTTAGTTGATATATATAAATTTACGACTTACGAAGTACGATTGACGAATGCAGTAATTGATTCTGCCCGCAACGTCTGTCATTCGTACTTCGTCAATCGTCCTTCGTAATTCGTTAGGCTTTTTTCGCCTGCAGGTATTCCGGAATAATAATCACTACCCCACTGATGAAGTCAATGATGGAAAAATCCAAACGGTCAATTTTGATGTAGATGATTACAGCGGCAATCATCATCCACCAGCCAATAAATTTCCCGAGGTTGATACCATCGCGGTTGTCCTGTAAGTTCCAGCGGATAGCCAGCATACAAAGTGTGCTAACTATTAGTACACACACACCAAAAAAGCTGGCTAAGATTTTAACATCGTTCGAGTAAGTAATCTTGGCCAGGTTCATCAGCCATTCGAGGTTAAACAATAAAGATGAGCCGAGTGCAAGGTCCTTTATAGCAAGGAAAGCCAGGGCAAAAAGTGATAATTTTTTAAAGATGTTCATGGGTTTTAGTTTTTTTTGAAACGCTACAAATGAAAGGAATAAAATTTGGAATAGCAATATTCGTTTATCAGTTTATTAGTTCAATCGTTTAATAGTTCATTCGTTAGGGTTTACCTTTAAACTTTTTAGTCAGAAACGAAAGAACTATAGAACGAATAAACGAAAGAACTATTGAACGAATAAACGATTCTAAAGAAAAATGTTACTTTTGTAGCCTGAATTCTAACCTGCGTTGTAGGTAGGCAATAAAAAATTATGATAAAAATTACTCTTCCCGATGGTTCGGTGCGCGAATACGCCAAAGGAACCACTTCCCTTCAAATTGCACAAAGCATTAGCGAAGGATTAGCACGAAACGTATTGTCAGCAAAAGTAAACGGCGAAGTGTGGGATGCCACACGCCCTATTGATACTGATGCAAGTTTAAACCTGTTGACCTGGAACGATGATGCTGGGAAATCCACCCTGTGGCATTCTTCTGCGCACATCCTGGCCGAAGCCATTGAAGCCATTTACCCGGGTGTAAAATTCTGGGTAGGGCCTCCCATCGAAAATGGGTTTTATTACGATGTGGATTTAGGCGGACAATCGGTTACTCCTGAAGATTTTGCGAAAATAGAGGAGAAGATGCTGGAATTGGCCAGGCAAAACAACACCTTCATCCGTAAAGAAATTTCTAAAAGCGAGGCCATTTCTTATTTTAAAGAAAAAGGCGATGAGTATAAATTAGATTTATTGGAACGATTGGAGGATGGTAACATCACTTTGTACGAACAGGGTAAATTTACCGATCTTTGTCGTGGACCACATATTCCGCATACCGGTTATATCAAGGCAGCCAAAGTATTGAACATTGCCGGGGCCTATTGGAAAGGCGATGAGAAAAATAAAATGCTCACCCGTTTTTATGCGATTACTTTCCCGAAAGAAAAAGAATTAAAAGATTACCTGAACCTTTTAGAAGAAGCGAAAAAACGTGATCACCGTAAATTGGGTAAAGAACTTGAACTGTTTACTTTTTCGGAAAAAGTAGGCATGGGTTTGCCTTTGTGGTTGCCCAAAGGCGCTTCCCTGCGCGAACGCTTGGAGCAGTTTATGCGCAAGGCACAACAAAAAGCAGGTTACCTGCCTGTAATTACTCCGCACATTGGCAACAAGGAATTGTACATTACTTCGGGGCATTATGAAAAATACGGGAAAGATTCTTTTCAACCCATTCATACCCCGCACGAAGGCGAAGAGTTTTTTTTAAAACCAATGAACTGCCCGCACCATTGCGAAATATACAAGTCTGCCCCACGCTCGTATAAAGATTTACCAATACGTTATGCAGAGTTCGGAACTGTATACCGTTACGAACAACATGGAGAATTACATGGTTTAACCCGTGTGCGGGGCTTTACACAAGACGATGCGCATTTGTTCTGCCGCCCCGATCAGGTGAAAGAAGAATTTTGCAAGGTGATAGACTTAGTGTTGTATGTATTTAATGCCTTAGACTTTAAAGAATACACCGCTCAGATATCCCTGCGTGATCCTGAAAACAAGGAAAAATATATTGGTTCAGACAGCAACTGGGCATTAGCTGAACAGGCTATTATTGAGTCTGCCAAAGAAAAAGGATTAAAAACCGTAGTAGAATTGGGTGAAGCAGCCTTTTACGGACCCAAGTTAGACTTTATGGTGAAAGACGCCATTGGACGTAAATGGCAACTGGGAACCATTCAGGTGGATTACAATTTACCCGAACGTTTTCAATTGGAATACACCGGGGCCGATAACCAAAAACACCGCCCGGTTATGATTCACCGCGCACCTTTCGGTTCATTGGAGCGCTTTATAGCCGTGTTGATTGAGCATTGCGGAGGTAATTTCCCTTTGTGGTTAACACCCGAGCAAATTGCTATTTTGCCGATTAGTGAAAAGTACAACGATTACGCCGAAAAAGTTTTAACTTTGTTAAATAATTACGATATTAGAGGCCTTGTTGATGATCGTAACGAAAAGATAGGCAAGAAGATACGTGACAATGAGTTAAAGAAAATTCCTTATATGCTTGTTGTTGGTGAAAAAGAAGAAGCCGAAATGAAAATAGCGGTTCGCAGACATGGCAAAGGAGATATAGGATCATTCAGCATTGAAGAGTTTGCCGGTTTGGTAAACGATGAAATAAAAAGTGATTTCGAAAGAAACTCGAAAGTTGAAACAGAAAACAAATAAATTATTAATTAAAAGCGGAGGTTATTATTAACAATGGAGTAAAAAAGCCCGGAGCTTATTCGGCCCCTAAACCAGGAGCCCCAAAGCCAGGTGGTTTTAATAAAGGACCAAGACCTTATAACAGAGGTCCACAAAAAAAGGAAGACCTGCACAACATCAATGAGCGCATTCGTGCAAAACAGGTGCGTGTGGTAGGTGAAGGTTTTGAACCCGGAGTTTATTCAATTGAAGAGGCGCTTAAAATAGCTGCCGATCAGGGGGTAGACCTGGTTGAAATAGCACCGAATGTTGACCCGCCGGTGTGTAAAGTTGTTGATTATAAAAAATTCCTTTACGAACAAAAAAAGAAACAGAAGGAAATAAAAGCCAAAGCTGCGAAAGTAGTGGTAAAAGAAATTCGTTTTGGCCCGCATACCGATGACCACGATTTTAACTTTAAGAAAAACCACGCCATTAAATTTTTACAGGATGGTTGTAAGGTAAAAGCTTTTGTGTTTTTCCGCGGACGTGAAATTGTATTTAAACAACAGGGTGAAATATTGTTGTTGCGTTTTGCCAACGAACTGGAAGAATACGGGAAAGCAGAACAATTGCCCTTGCTGGAAGGAAAAAGGATGTTGATGGTGTTGACGCCGAAAAAGAAATAATTTTTTTACAATACATTATAAAAACGGAGCATTTGTTCCGTTTTTTTTATTCCTTAATTTAACACTCGTCTTTAAATAATAACTATTCTATTTGGATAGATGTTATAATATAAACAGCCCGCCCCTACAGGGCTTAAAACGTATCGAATTTATTTTGCTACAAACAGGCCGTTCCTACGGAACTCTTTACTCCTTTAAGAAGCTATATAAGCACGTCATTCTTAGGGGGGTGCTCCCTTAGGAGCAAACTGTTTGTAGCTCAATACACAATTCTACAGTAAGCTCCAGAGAAGCGACCTGCAATTGAGTTATAATGCGCAGTGTTTAATTCCCGCCGAATATTCATTGTAGATACATTAATTTTTTCTAATAAAGATTCATCTGTCTGGGTATATCAGACTGGATTCTGTCTGTTTTTTTCAGTTCGTATATCTTCTTATTTTTTTTGCAAAAAAAAATAGTATCATTGCAGCAAAATTCAAGCTGCAATGAAAAAACACATCACCACCTTCAGTCTTATTTTTATTTTTTGCCTGTCTGCATACTCACAAAAGGTATTAAAGGGCAAAATCACCAATGTTAACGGAGAAGCTCTTTTTGGAGCTATTGTTAAAGAAAAGGGAACGAATAATGGAACTGTTGCTGATCCGGATGGTGTTTATACACTAAACTGTAGTAAAGAGGATGCTGTGATTAGCACAAGTTATGTGGGGTACCAGACGATGGAACAAAATGCTTCCGGAAAAACGGAACTGGATTTTATACTCGAAGAAAACTCTATCCTCAATGCAGTTGAAATTATTGGTACACGTAAACTCAACCGGAGCATTACCGAAACACCTGTACCTGTAGACATCATTGATGTTTCGGATGTAAAAAACACCAGCAACACCACTCAGCTGATGCAGGATGCCGTTCCTTCACTCAATTACAACAAACAAAGCGGGGCCGACGGGGCCGATCATATAGACCTGGCTACTTTAAGAGGCCTTGGCCCAGACCAAACCCTGGTGTTAATAAACGGTAAACGCAGGCACCAGACTGCTTTTGTGGCTCTTTTTGGAACACGCGGAAGAGGAAATTCAGGAACAGACATGAGCGCTATTCCTGTTTCGGCTATCGATCACATAGAGGTATTAAGAGACGGTGCTTCTGCGCAATACGGCTCCGATGCAATTGCCGGCGCCATTAACATCGTTCTCAAAAAAAATGTAAAAGAATTCAGCGGTGATTTTTCTTACGGTGGATATTACGATACAAAATACAATACAGCCATTCATAAATCACTCGGGCAATACCAGACCGGCAAAACTTTTGATGGCAACCTGATCAACCTCAATGGCAATTACGGACTGGCCATAGGTAAAAACAACGGCTTTGTGAATGTATCGATGAACTATAGAAAAAAAGACAAAACATTCAGACAGGTGTTGGATACTTCCAACCTCTTAACCAACGACAATGCTTTGCCGCTCAATCCATACAGAAGGGCGAACGGAGACGCGTCTTTAAGCACTTTTGGCCTGTTTTTAAATTCAGAAATTCCTTTCAAAAACGGGAGTACAAGTTTTTATGCTTTTGGTGGATACAACAACACTGCTTCTGATGCCTTCGCTTTTTCCAGAAATTTTTCTGCTCATCCCGAAAGGTTTCCAACAGATGCCAATGGTAATTTAATTTTTGTAAACGGTATTATGCAAACCACCCCCGATTCAAGCGAAACATATTACAACCCCCATATTCAAACCAATATTGTGGACGCTTCGTTTTGCGCCGGATTAAAAGGCAAATTGAAAAACAACTGGAACTGGGATTTTAGTAATGTTACCGGCAATAATAAGTTCCATTTTTATGGAGACAAAACATTCAACGCTTCCCTTGGTGCAAGTAAAACTCATTTTGACGACGGAGGTTTTTCCTTTATGCAAAACACCTCCAATTTTAATATGAGCAAAGAAATTGCTGGTGTAGCAAACGGGCTCAACCTGGCTTTTGGCGCTGAATATCGGATGGAGAATTATAAAATTGCTGCCGGTGAAGAAGGCTCGTATAAAAATTACGATACTTCAGGTGTTCAGGCTACAGGTTCTCAGGGCTTTCCGGGCTACCAACCAGGCGACGTGGTAAATGCCAAACGTTCGGTGATTGGAGCTTATGCCGATGCAGAATTGGACATTACCAAAACATTGCTGGTAACCGCCGCAGTAAGGGCTGAGAATTACAGTGATTTTGGTTTTACCAACAATTACAAAGTGGCTTCACGCTGGAAATTGTTGGACAAGTTCAGCCTTCGTGGTTCGGCCAGTACAGGTTTCCGCGCACCTTCCCTGCAACAGATGAATTTCAGTTCCACCTTCACCACCGTTCAGGGCGCATTGATTTCAGAAGTTAAAATAGCCCCTAATTACAGCAGCATTGCTAAAGCAGCCGGTGTTCCGAATTTAAAACAGGAAAAATCAATCAACCTTGGTTTTGGTTTTACATTTCAACCCATCAGGAATTTAACCCTTACGATTGATGCTTACCAGGTACAGGTAAAAGACAGGGTCGTGTTATCCGGGCAGTTTGACGCGGCTGATACAACACTGAACAAAGACTTAACCAACGAAATGAATGCCCTGCATGTTGGCCTGGCCCAGTTTTTTGTGAACGCTGTAAATACCACCAATAAAGGGATTGACGCTATCCTGGATTATAAATTTGTAAGCGAGAAACATATTTTCCGTGCTTCTGTTGCAGCCAATGTTCAAAAAATGACGATTGATAAAATTAATGTTCCAACAAAATTGAACGATAGCCCTGATCATCAAAAAACTTTTTTAAGCGACCGCGAACAGGCCTTTATACTTGCTTCAGCTCCGGGTTCAAAACTTATTTTAAAACTGCAATATGAAAGAGGCAAACTGAGTGTGGGGACAAGGGCCACTCATTATGGTAAAGTTACCCTGCTGGGTTATGGCGATAGCGGACTTGGAATTAACCCTATGGTGCCAACAGATAAAGATCCGAATGTAATGGTTCCGGATAAATACATCTACAATGGTAAATTGGTGAACGATTTATTTGTATCCTACAAGCTGAGTAAATTTGCTACTTTAACAATTGGGGCCGATAATTTTATGAATGTGCATCCTGATTTTGGAGCAGTTAAATCGGCCAAGTGGTGGGCTTACAATACTGAAACCGGCGGTGCCTGGGATGCGGTGCAAATGGGCTTTTCAGGTGCTTTCTATTATTCAAAAATCAGCCTGAAATTTTAAAAATGAGTCGTTACAAAATTAAATAAATCAGTATTATTTTTTGTTTAGCTTGTTGTTGTTCCGTTAGGAACAAAACATTCTTAGCAGATGATGTCCGAGATTAAAGCTTGCTCCAGAGGAGCAAAACATATTCATCTGTTCGGCTACTCTGTAGCCATGCTTCAGTAGGTACAATAATATATCTATTTATTTTTTAAAATTAATCACACGCTTCGTAAAATCCCGTTTGATATGTTTGCACCTTGCTAAAATTGCAGGTGAACCGGAGTGTTGTAATAAATCATCCACAATGACTTTTAGCTCGTTCAATAAATCAGGTTGTTGTATACATATCCGGTAAACTACACTTAAGGCAAAAGCTTTTACAGCTGCCGGTTCATCTTTCGAAAGAATATAGGTATAACAAATAGCTATTAACTTTCCCTGTACTTTTTCGGGTGCATCTATGTTTTGCAATACCCTTAGTGTATTGCGTTTAATGGCATCGTGCAAACCTTCGTTGCTGAGGTTGTTTACTAATTTGCTGAGGTAGGGCTTTATCAGTTCAGGATGTTCTTCGGCACAATAACTCATCACCCAGGCTGCCCGCTGGCTGATGATGCGGTCTTTTCCAAAGAATAAATTCATTAGTTTCGCAAACTTTTCTTTATCCGCAGCAATATAACGGAGTATTTTGTCCCGTTGAGTTTTTGAATGTTCGTATAACAGTTCTTCCTGTATGTCCATAAATTAACTTATCAACTCTATTAAGTATACGGTGATATAGCTCTCCGATACCCCAACTTTCCAACTTTCCAACTTTTAAACTTTCCAACTTTCTAACTTAAAAAAAGCTTAGGAACAAAAATGACAAGGCCAATCACAAGGGCTGCAGTAGCCGTAATTAAAACAGCTCCCGCACTGATGTCTTTTATTTGTTTAATTTTTTCGTGCCGATCCGGGTGAATAAAATCGCAGAGCAGCTCAATGGCCGTATTGATAAGTTCTGTAGCAATTACCATTGCAATACACAACACAATAAGACCGAGTTCAGTTTTAGAAACGTTAAAGTAAAAGGCCATCGTCAAAGCCAGCAATGCCGCTGTAAAATGCACAGCCATATTGACTTGTGTATACAAAGCCACTTTTATTCCCGCAAGGGCATAAGCAAAGGACTTAAGACACTTAGTTAAAAATTTCAGGTTCATTTTTCCGAAGTGTTTTAAGTGAGGCAATACCAATAAAAGCTTTGTATCCGAAATATAAAAACAAAGCAAACAAACAACTTACGCCAAGGGTTTCTTTCATCCAAAGCGGATTGAACAAGGATTCGTAAATGGCTCCGGCCAATTGCATAGGATCGGTTACAATGTCCCAACTGTTGAAACGCAACAAGCGGCCAAGGTACAGACCATACCCGCATAGAAAAAAAACAGCGTACAAAATTGTTTTCTTAATGAACAGCTTTTGGTTGTGCAACACTTTATCAGTAATGTGGTTGATGCTGAACATAAACAACAACAAACCGGTAAAGGCGAATGAAAGGATGAGCAATAAATTGAACCAGAAACCTTCATCTCCGCGTGTACCCATATGCACCAGGTCGGTAATAATATAGGGGGAGTTCGGTAAAAAGAGGAGCCAGGTCAACAATAAAGGTGTTTCCTTTTCTAAAATTTTCCTCTCGTTTTTTTTTGTAATACTGTAAGCAGATATAAGGTAAGGAATCCAGGCTAAGAATAAATTCCAGAGCATAAATAAATAAGTAAGATAACCCGTTTTGAATATTCTATAGAATAAAAGGGCCGAACAGATTGCACTGAATTGCAATAAAAGTTTTGTTATTTTTTTATCTGTATGCATGGTTTTAATTTTTAACGGGTGGGTGTATTGTTTTCATTGTCGGTAATAATGTTACAGGCAGGAAGGGCCAGCTTTAAATGATCAATTACAGTGTCATTGGTTTGAGAAACATAAAAAGTTTTTAAGCTTTTTAAATTTTTCAGGTAAAAAACATCGGTTTCTTTTATTTGCGACAATGACAATTGTTCTAATCTGCCAAGCTTTTCAATACCCTTCAGGCTGTTCAAATAACAATTTTTTAAATACAAGTCCGTTAAAAATACTTTATCAAATATAAAAATTGTATTGTTAAGTTTTGTATTCTCCAGGTTAAGATAATTGAGCCGGGGCAGGTATTTTAACCCGCTGAAATCAGTAGTGAATGTATTGCCATTTAAATCTAACTTTTTCAGGCGGGGAAATAATTCCAACTCCTGAAGCGAATCAAACAAACAATCGGAAAATTTTAATGCTTCAAGATTGGTGAGGAGGCACAATGGTTTTAAAGAAGAAAGTTCATTGTTTCCTAAATCCAGCTGAAGTATTTTATGTTCATTGTTCATCCGGATCAGCTCCTTGTGTATTCTGTTTTGCCTTATACTCCAGGACCTCCAGCCCTTGTCAGCTGTCAGGGACAGGTACTTGTATAATTTAGTATCGATGTTGTTCAGGTTGTTCGAATGATAGGATTCATTGCTTACCACATCGTTGTACCTTGCATAATGCCAGGCTGAATCGGTATTTACATCCTTGTGCTGTTTTAATAGCAGCAATTCAGGAATATTGGTTTCAGACAGGCTGATTAAGTACGTTTTATCCAGCGAGGCCATGCTTTTAGCATGATGAATATTGTAGGTACTAATAATTCCGTCCCAGTCGATGCAGGAACAAAGCACCAATAAGGCATAAGCTAAAAACGAATTGCTTTTAAATAAATACCAGTTGCTGCGGGTTTTCATTATTTTAATGAAAGTGGTAATAAGCCCGATAATTGCCATCAACAACCATATATATACGCCAATCCGTTTATAGGTCAGGTTGAATTCCTGTATGTATAAATTATTACGTACCATGGTTGAAATGATCATAACAATATTTTGTACAATCCATAAGTAAACCAATATTTTTAAGCCTTTTATGTTTTCAGAAAAATTCAGGCCTCCCCTGAAAAAATACATGATCGTACTTATTGCCAGAACAATAGATAATATCAGCATACCAACCCCGTTGTGGACAAAGGTTGAGTGATTGATCCCTTCGGGCATACCACTGTTCAGGTAAAGAAAATTGGCATCCAGCAGGTTAATAAAAAGCAACATAACATTGAGTGCGGCAAATAAAATAAGAGCAGCGGTTTTTTCATCCCATTTACTTATGCTGTATTTTTTGTTTGCGTCAATGCCAAGTGGCAGCTTGTTTTCCCAGGCGTCGATGTATTTAATCCGCTGGTGTTTGACAATGCCCCAAACCAGTAAAAAACCAATCAGGGTAAATGAAAGCCATTCAATACTGATAAAATCAAGGTTGATGCTCTCGGTGTATTTTTCAAACAGGGGATTGGCGCTGCGGTATATTAAAAAGAAAACAAGGATGAATAGAACAGGGACAATAAAGGTAAATGCATTTTTAAAGCCCTTAGTTTTCGTAGTATCTTCTGTTTCTTTTTTTGGAATGGCCAAACTTATAATGAGGAAGATGAAGGAGCCCAGCACCGAATAAACACTGTAGAATAAATTGAAGATAACAGAAGAGTTTTGATTAATACTACAGGCAGACAACAACAAAAGGGAAATACAATTGCCCCATAAGGCAAGAGTGGAAGAGTGTACAAATACCATTGCACCTGACAGGAGGCTGAGCAGCGCAGTAATTTTCCATTGCCTGTTTTTAAGCAGCGTTTTGTTTTGTAAATAAAACAAAACGAGAAGTAAAAGTGTAAAGATTAAAAAATTGAGTCCCGCCAGTTGTTTGTAAAATAAAATACTGTAAGCCGCTGTGGCAATCAGTATACTCCAGTCTGTTTTTTTCATAAGTGATTTTTATAGTTTATTTGTTCATTTGTTCGATAGTTTATTCGTATTAAACTATCGGTCTTTTAAATTTGTTTCGGGGATCTATTTATTAAAAACTGATAAATGCGACCTTGTCCAAAAGACAATAATTCCAATAATAATTAATGATTCACCTGTCCAGAACAAGGCCCAGTTAAATTGCTGCGGGACATAGGTTTTTATTTCCTCAAACAATTCCGTTTCCGATTGTATTGTCCACCAGTGTTGAGAATTGGCTTGTTGCAAATAATCATAGCAAAAGGAAAGAATGCAGATACAAGAACCTGAAATAAAGAAGAAAAGGTCTGTTTTGTTTAAACGGATGCCTTGTCTTTTTTCATTGTAAAAAACAATCAGCAGGGCCAGTGCAATCATACTCAGTGAAACAATACAGGGGGCTATAACAGGCCCTACCCAGGGGACAGGTATAAGAAACAGGATGTCCCAGGTGTAAAGGGAATCCGGCCAGTTTAAAATAAGTTTCAGGAAAATATAATAAAAGAGGTCCCATATGGCGAAGGCATACATAAACCAGGCTAAGCGGCTTGCTTTGTTGGTGCCGCAAAAAAAACCTACGGCGGCTAACATAACAATAGTGGCTGCTTCGCGCCAGAATTCGGTGTGGGCAATAAGGGGCTCAATAGGTGCTAAAGGAAATTGAAAACCAGCCGGGTAATAAAGCTGTCGTAAATAAACAACTACGGCACTTTCTAAAAAGCCCATCGCAATGGCGAAAAGCGTGACCCAGAAAAAGATTTTTTTGTTCATACGTTTAATGGTTCAATTGTTTTTTTGTTCACTCGTTTTTTTGTTTATTAGTTCAATAGTTGGTGCAGAACGATTTAACGTTTAAACGAATGAACGTTCAAGGGCCTTTGTTTTTCCATAACAAATCCCCAATGGAATTAATCCTGTCAATCCGAAACTGCAATCGATGACCTGGTGAAAGAGTGGAATGCCCCGTATTGGGCCACATATAAGAGCGAGCGGAAGAATCAATACACAAGCGATCATCCCGAACTGAAGCACCCAGCTATTCCTGACAGGGTCTTTTAAAGGGCCGATAAAAGCAATGGCAATTACAATGTGGGCAAAGGCCAGCCAGTCGGTACCGTACAAAACAACATCGGGTGTTTGGTGAAGAACAGTGTCCAATTGCTCAACCCAGTCCTGCATAAATAGCGGGAAGTATGATTTTATAGTAACAAGGAAAGCTATTTCCTGCCTGATTGGAAAGGCGGTGATTCCACTAAGCAGAAGCAATACAATAAATACAGTTAAGTAAATCCGTATCGTTTTTAAGTCTTGCTGTTTTGTTTTCATTTTGTTAAGTTTTATAAAAGCACTTTGAATTTCAAAGTAATTAGGTAAAAAAATATTATTCCTTAGAGCTGGTATTTTTTGCGATCCATTCGTAGAAAACAAAAAAGGCGGCGGCATAAGGGAAAAAGTTAATGAGGGTGTCGCTTACCGAATGGGAGTGGTGGTCGATAACCTTTAAAAACAGCAGGGCGTTGCCGGTGAAAATTACAAATATTACAGCTCCGATAATAGAGCAGGGGAGGTAAAACCATCCGATTTTTTTAAACCATTTTATTTCCATTTTTTATAGTTTTTAGTTTATAGTTCTTAGTTCATAGTGGCTGCTCGTAATTCGTCAATCGTACCTCGTAATTCGTAATTCGTCATTCTCTTTGTTTAAGCAAGGCCTCCAACGCATCTAAGTGTTCGTTAAACGCTTTCATTCCAACTTTTGTAACCGAATAAGTGGTCAATGTTTTTTTGCCCACAAACTCTTTTTTAACGTGCACAAAACCTTCTTTTTCCAAAGCAGCAATGTGCGATGCAAGGTTGCCGTCTGTAAGCTCAAGTGTTTCCTTCATGGTATTAAAGTCCATGTTGTCGTTCACCATGAGTATACTCATAATTCCCAGCCTCACCCTGTTTTCAAAAGCCTTGTTAAGTTTATGGATATAGTTTTTCAAAAAATTCTAAATTCTAATGTCTAAATTCTAAACCTGCAACCTGATACTTACTACCAACTACCTCCTACCAAGTCTCACATCTCATATCTCATATCTCAATACTCACATCTACTTCCCTTTCTCGTACTTTATCCACATCACCAATCCGTATACTATATGGAGCACACCAAAACCTATTACCCAGAACCACAAGCCGTAACCCATTAACCAGGCGTTTAAAAGCCCCAGCACTATTTCACAAATACCCAGGTAACGAATATCATCAAGGGTATATTTGCTGGCATTTAACAAAGCCATCCCGTAAAACAGCAGCATAACCGGCGCTATTAAACCAATATAACCGTGGTTTAATAAAATGAGGCAAAGTACACCTCCCGCCCCGATCGGTATAATTAAATTAATAAATAAACGCAGTGCAGTGTGGTCGAATAATTTTTGTCCTGTCTTTTTTGCCTTGCGGTACGAAAAGATGAAACCTGTGCCAATGGATAAAAACAAGACCAACAAGGCATCTATAAACATATAAGTATATATTTTATGAATGGAGTCCATGTATTTTTCAAAGACAAGCGTTCCATCATAATAATTTAAATCGTCAGAAAAGGAATGAGCAATGTAATTGGCAACAATTGCCCCGGCTATGGCATAAATACCGGCAAACACCCCCGAAAGCCCGCTAAGGGATAAAAAGCGGGTTGATTTTTTCATCATGCTTCGGATGTCCTGTAAGGCTTCTAAATGTTCCTGTGTCTGATTCATGGAAGGTGTTTTTAAAGTACTTTGCATTACAAAGTTAATGATTTATTTTAATTCACAATGTTTTAAGAAAAAAAAAATTTTGTAGCAACGCTTCTGCAATAATAATGAAGGCACTCAAGAATGAAGAGGATTCGTTGAGGTGCCTTTAATGACATATAATTGCACTAAAGAAGGGCTTTATTAAAAAAACACAGAACAATTGAAAGGAATAATTCAATATATGTATATTTAGAATTTATTAGTCTTGTAATAAGAAAATCAACAATTCATTTAAACTTAAATTATGTTTCCAATACAATCAACAACAATTAAAGTTAAAGGCAAACCTGTTAAGGTGCATGCCATATCTACCGGTTCGGTGAAGGTAAAAACAAAATTCAGGGCAGCCACTAAAAAGGGCCTGTTTGCAAAACTTGATTTTGTTTTTGATAAAGAGTTTACCGAATGGGTTCCTATCTGGGTATGGGTCATTGAACACCCCGAAGGGATAATTATTGTTGATACAGGCATAAATGCCAATATCAACAATGAGGACTATTTTAAATCAACAGGGATAATTAACAATTGGGTCAACACCAGCCTGTTTAAATTTAAGATAGAACCGGAAGAAGAAATTGAAAGCCAGTTAAAAACTATTGGTATTTCAACAAAAGATGTGAAAAAGGTAATTTTAACGCACATGCACATCGATCATTTTGACGGGCTGAAGTTTTTTAAAAACAGCGAAATAGTTATAAATAAATTTGAGTGGACGAATAACAAAGAATCTTTACCGAGTTTATACCCCGACTGGTTAAGGCCCAACCTGGTGGATTTAACTCAATCGTTCAGCGTTTTTGACAAGTCCTGTTCTCTTACAAAAGCCAATGATATGCACCTGCTATTCACACCGGGCCATACCGTTGGGCATTGTTCTGTTTTATTGAGTGGTGATGATCACGACATTCTTTTTGCCGGTGATATTACTTACCTTGAAGAGCAATTGATAAACGGGGAATTTTCTGGTTCTATTCAGGACGATGAAGGAAACATAGAAACGTACGAGAAAATTCTTCAGCATAGCCAGAAGCGGCCGCTTGTATTTTTACCTTCTCATGATGTTAAAGCCGGTGAAAGATTAGTGAACAAAGTAACATTTGAATCAAGCCTTCAGGCCTAAATTAGTAAGGAATAAGGGGCTTTGTACTTTGGTTCTCCTTATTGTATTATTCCTGCTTTATACCTATTTTTGATGATTGGTTTTCCAAACCTTCAGGGCATTTAAAACCCTGAGGGTTTGCTTGTTTTTAAAGCAACAGGGGTACCAGGTTAACAAAACTTTAAATGTTAAGACTTTTTGTAACAAGCAATCAGATTAGTACAGTTTTTTGTTCTACAATAGCTAAAAACACTCATAAGCAGGGCGATGTAGATGTTTTACTTATCGATAATTTTATAAAAAAACAAAGTCTGGTAAAACTAATTTACCATTCATCGGCTATACACACCTGGCAACATGTGTTGAATTTATCGACAGAAATTCCTGATGATTTTAACCTTAAACCGAATTTAAGAAAAAGGATTCTGCGGAGAATTAAATTTTTACCGGTGATAGAAACGATCTACAACTTTTTGTTGAAAATAGTTGTTAAGAAAAAAAACACAAAAGAGCTTGAAGTCATTCATCAAAAAATCAATGAAGTTGTAGGTATCAGTCCCGATACGCCCGTGGAACTTTTTTTACTCACTCAAACCAGTTTAAATAATTTTTTAACTGCTTATTTCAATACTGCTGTCGTAAATTATTATGAGCATGGATTGGTGGATTACCTGTACATATTGGAAAAAAACAGGGTGAATAATTTTTATGCGGTTTTTGGAGATTCGTTTCAACATTTTTTAAGGAAGAAGGGCGCGGGGGTAATTTTTTCCATTCAAACATATTTCTCGCGGGAAGAAGGCCTGAAGAATTTTCCGGCGTTTAAATTTGAACCGGACTTTTTAAAAAAACACGCTTTCAATAAACTGGCATTGATATTATTAGACTCGTCAGAAATATTTAGCGTCCAGCCTCGTTTTTGGACTGATTACCTTGAAAGGTGTCTGCAGGAAATAGACAAGCCAGCCGATTACCTGATAATTATTAAGCCCCACCCCAACCAGTCGAACGAGGTCTTACAACTTATAAAGGATTATTGCAAACAGAAAAGCAAGGTCTTGCTAATAGAGGATCCTTCTCTCATTTCTATTTCGGTAGAGAGTATGTATATTTCCTATATGGAAAATATTAACTATGTTTTTTCTACCTATTCTGCCGCATCGTTCTACCTGGCAAAATTATTTCCTGAAAAAAGGGTGTTTTATTTTCTTTATGATTTTGTGGGAGACTATTACAGGAATGGCCCCCGGCAATATGTAGTGGCCTATACTGAATTAGAACCCTATATGAAAAATGTATTTTTAACTGAAAACTGTATATTTTTAAATTAGCATGAATAACATATATACCATAGTAATAATAGGCGGAGGTAATATTGGAAGCAGGCATGCTCAATCTTTAGCCCTTTTAACAGTACCCACCAACCTGGTTGTTATTGATGCAAATCAGCAGTCGCTTGATGTGTGTAAAAGCAGGCTTGAAGGGCTTGCTATGGACTGGAACAAAGTATCCGTTTCTTACTTTACAAGTATAGAAGCATTGCCGGCTAAAGTTGACCTGGCAATTATAGCAACTGGTTCATCTTCGAGGTTAAATTTAATGCAATCCCTTTTTGCCCGTTGTGAATGCAGGTGTTTAATTTTGGAAAAGTTTTTGTTTTCTTCTCTGCACGAATATGAGCTGGCATCTGCATTGATTGAACAACAGAAAAATACATTGGTGTATGTAAATTGTATGAAAAGGGTATTTGAAGCCTATCAATGGGTTTTGAAAAAATTAAATGCTGCTGAAGGAGAACTTAACATGGTGGTGAGTGGAAAAAACTGGGGACTGGCCGGAAACAGTGTGCATTACATGGATCTGTTTGGCCTGGGTACAGGAAAAAATATTCGTCATTGTGAAATAGCAAACAGCCCGGATTCGAAAATTATTGAAAGTAAAAGACTGGATTACATTGAAGTTATTGGAAAATGTACAGTACTTACTGATGGAAACGATCGTTTAGAAATGACATCCTCTGAAGGGGAAGATAGCCCTGTGCAAATTTCATTTAAAAAGAACGATTTGCACCTGACTGTTATAGAAACCGGTGATAAAATAGAGATAGAGTATCAGAACGAAAAAGTAATTTTTAATTACCCCTTTCAATCTCAGTTGACCATCACTTATTTTAATGAATTAATACACACCGGAAAAATACCACTGCCCGGTTTTATGGAATCATCGGTTCAGCACCAGGCCTTTTTAAAGGCAATGGAAGAATTTGTGAAACAAAAAAAATATGATAAAACATGGAAAATAACCTGAAAAAACAAAAAGTTGTATTGATTGGCCCTGGCGGTATAGCAAGGGATTATGCAAAGGTTTTAAAGTCGATGGATGTAGATGCACGCGCGGTTGGAAGAAGCAGTGAGAAGTGCGCTATATTTGAAAAAGAAACGGGCCTTCGTTGTGAGGCGATTGGTATAGAAGATTTTTTATCAAAGAACGATGTTCAGGATGTATATTTTATTATTACTGTTAATACAGAAAACCTGGGGACTGTTTTGCGGCAATTAATAAATCACAAGGCCCCGCACATTCTTGTTGAAAAGCCCGCGGGAGTTGACCTTCAGGATCTTGAAAAAACCAGGAACCTACTGGAGGGAACAGGGATTCAACCTTATGTGGCGTACAACAGAAGGTTTTACCAGTCTTTTCAGAAAGCGAAAGAAATCATAAAAGAACAAGGCAAACTATTGTCCTGTCATTTTGAATTTACCGAATGGGCGCATGATATTGCGAAATATGATAAAACGAAAGAAGCCCTTGAAAATTGGCTTCTGGGCAATTCTTCTCACGTAATAGATGCTACTTTTTCTATTACAGGCCCCCCGGCCAAAATGAGCAACTATGTATCCGGTAGTTTGTCCTGGCATCCAAGAGCCGCGCAATTCAGTGGAGCAGGAATAACAACAAAAGACGTATTGTTTAGTTACCAGGCCAACTGGGAGTCTGCCGGAAGATGGGGAGTGGAGTTTAATACCCCGGAAGGCAAGTTAATACTCAGGCCTTTGGAAAAATTGTTTTTTCAAAAGAAAGGCCAGCTGAATGTTGAAGAAATAAAATTAGAAAGTGATGTGGACCTGGTGTATAAACCTGGTTTGTATAAACAGGTGGAAGCTTTTCTGAATCATAACAATGAGAATATGATTACGCTTCAGGAACACTACAACAATGTTGTGAATATTTACGAAAAGATACTGGGTGCATAGAAACGGATTATTGTTTCAATAAGCCGGGGTTTAACTTAATCTGCTCAATAATATATTTACTGGAAACAGCCGCACCGGCAGTGTTTAAGTGGTCCATATCCCTGAAATAGGTTTCGTCTAATTTTTCATTGTCCGAAATAACAAGGTACTTTCCTTTAAGCTGATTTTTAAAGTTGTTGTAGTCTGTAATATAATTGAGGCTAAAATAAGCGTACAACTTATTTGAAGGCAATTCATAAAAAACCACCTTTATTTTTTTTTGCTCTAAACCTGATGCTAAATCCAACAGCTCCTTTGTTTTTTCAGAATCAAGCCGGTCATTTGGAAGTGAGGCGTACAAATGTTTGTTTTTTAATTCATTTTTTAAAGAGTATTTATCCGCTGATGCCACAAACCCTTTCGAAGCAGCCATGGCTGTATTTCCTTCTGGTTTTGCTTTTTTCAAAACAGAAAATAAATTGACTAAGGATTTTGTAAAGCTTTTGATGAGAATTTTAGGGTAATTTTTTACTGAGTTTAAATCGTTAAAAAAAATGTATTCTTCATTTGATACCGGTTGATTGAGGTAGCGGTGAATGGGGTAATTAATTATATCATCAGCTTTGCTGGAAAATATCATGGGGCTGATGAGTATAAAAATTGATTTGGGCGCCTGTTTAACCGTTGTTAAATAATCAGCTACAAGAAGGGGGTAAAATTTAGGGCCGGCTGTAGCAATACCAAGGTTGTATGATTTGATGCCAACGCTGTCAAAATAAGCAGGGTTTATGCCGCTGTAACAATAGGAATTGCCGATAAATAAAATATCCAGGCTGTCAAATTTTGATTCCAGTTGTATTTTTTGAATGTTGTGATTATCGCTGCTGAGCTTATCTATATTGTCGAATTTCCCAACAAAAAATAGCAGAAGGGTAAACAATAAAAAGAAAAAAAGAAGGTTTAAACAAAGTCGCTTCATCTTAATTTAAAATTGAAAATAGATAAACTTTTGGCCTTCACCTGAAGAATTAATAATCAGGATGATCAGTAAATAATAAAAGGACCACCTGAAAAATTTGGGAAGTGAATTTGAAATTTTATTTAATGGATTGTATTCATCCTTCCCATACCATTCAATACAAAAGAATAAGGCTACAAAAATAAACAGATCTTTTGGGAATACTTCAGGAACAGAGAAAAGGGCAGGGCTGAACAATGAACGGATATACCTAAGTGCATGGCCTATATCAGCGGCCCTGAAAAATATCCAGGCAAATACAGTTAATAAAAAGGTGGCTGCTATACTTATTGTTTCTTTAAGTGTTGGGATTAATTTTCCAGCTGCAACAATTGTGAGGTTGTTTCTGTTTTTATTGGAAAGCAGAAGGGGAACAAAATAAATTGCGTTTAAGGCCCCCCAAACAATAAAGGTCCAGTTGGCGCCGTGCCAGAATCCACTAACAATAAAAATTATAAATGTATTTCTTATTTTTTTCCAAACATTTACTTTACTTCCGCCTAAAGGGATGTATAAATAATCCCTGAACCAGGAGGAAAGAGAAATGTGCCACCTCCTCCAGAACTCTGCAATATCGCGGGAAAAATAAGGGTATTCGAAATTTTTAAGCAGTTCAAAACCGAAAAGTTTTGCTGTTCCCAAGGCAATATCTGAATAACCTGAAAAGTCACCGTAAATTTGAACGGTAAATAAAATAGCCCCCACCAACAAGGTGCTACCGTTGTAATGTTCTGAATTGTTAAATATTAAATCGGCATACTCTGCACATTTATCTGCAATCACAATTTTTTTAACCAGCCCCCATAAAATTTGTTTTAACCCATTTAAAACCTGGGTATAATTAAAGGTTCTGTTATTTTGAACCTGTGGCAATAAGTGTGTAGCCCGTTCTATTGGTCCGGCAACCAACAATGGAAAGAAGCTGACAAAAAGAGAATAATCAACAATGTTTTGTGTTGGTTTAAACTTGTTGTTGTATATGTCTAAAACATAAGAAAGCCCGTGAAATGTATAAAAAGAAATACCTATAGGAAGAATCAGGTTTAAGGTGGCAATATGAGGTTTAAAGCCTGCGGTGTTTAAAAGAGCTGCGAATGAGTCGATGAAAAAATTATAATATTTAAAATAAACTAAAAAGCCCAGGTTAATACATACGCTTATGACCAGCCATGTTTTTTTTAAAGAAGGTGTTTTTGAATTAAAAATGCGTAGCCCTGTGAAGTAGTCTAAGAAGGTTGAAAAGATTAATAAAAACAGGAAGCGGTAATCCCACCATGCATAAAAAACATAACTCGATACAAGTAACAGTGTATTTTGTCCGCTAAGGTTTTTTTTAAAGAAAAACCAATACAATATAAATACTATTGGTAAAAATATAGCAAAATCAATAGAGTTGAATAGCATAGCTTATATATTATAAACTCGATCCTTTGCAATTATTTTATTTTTAATCATAAAAAATAAATTTATTTTTTTCTGATAATACTTATCACGTGCCAGCTTTCTCTCCAGCCCCCGAATTTATCGGTAGGGGCCCTGTCGTTGCAGCTGCCGTCCCCCTGGTTGTTTATACGCCTCTGGTGTAAATCGTAACCGCTTTCAATCACCTCAATTTCTCCTGAATTGCTGAACAGGCTTGGAAAGGCCGCATGTGTATACCTGAAATAATCACCCGGCACTTCGTGGTACCTCCACGAGAAGGGGGCAATGATGACGCAGACCCCTCCTTTTTTAAGCATCTGGTAAATATTTTCTACCGCTATCCAGGGTTTATCCAGGTGTTCAAATACATTGTTGCTGTATACCACGTCAAAAAATTCCTTAAACTCCTGGTGTTCTTTCATGTAATCACTCCGGCAAATATCACCGGTAATTATGTTGGCCGCTTTTTGAGTTAAATCAACACCGTAGTAATTAAATTTTTTTTCAAAAACCTCTTTGTTGCTGTTGTACTTGGGTAAATAGAAATTGCTTTTTTCATAACCCAATAAATAAGTAAGCTTCCCGTCTCCACCTCCGAAATCCAGAAAATTGAGTTTGTTTTCTGAAAGGGAAAATAAAACATCCCGCGACAACTGATCTTTATCAATTTTGTAAGGGTATTTTATAATAGGTTTTCCATCAATGCTCTTGTCGAAATTTCCAATGGGCATGTCAATAATTAATTTGATGTGCCTGAATTTTTGCAAAAAAAGGTAAAGTTTATAAAGGGTTTTATTTGATTTTATAAGCTCTTTCATGTGTTGATTATATTTTTATGTTTTTGTCACATGGTTTACTCATCATTTTTAATTTGTTCTTTTTGGAATGATGATTATTTCATGTTTAGATTATGTTTTTGTAATAGGGAATACAGTAGTTTGCGATGATCTTCATTCTTCGTTTAGCTCAATGCTTTTGTTTTTATTGTTTGATCGGCTGATTGCTTTATAATGGTGTCAGAAAACATAAAAAAATTAATAATTATTTTTCAATCACCAAAACAGCCCAATTAAGCAATAATCCTGCCGATACCTGTAGCCTCTCTTTTTCCGTATTTATAGTATAAGTTCCAATTCCTCTGCCCGAATATAAAAAATCTATTGGGGTATGAAACGGAAGTAGTTCAAAAGTTTTGGCCTTGCCCTGAATCCATTTAGCGACAGAGTATTTTGAATAGGTATTGTAATTGGCCTGAATAATTTTTCCGTCAGAAGCATTGCTATAGTCTGAAACCCTGGAGTAAATATCAACATCGTGTTGAATATTGAATAACGAACTGATGTATATTTTTCCTCCGGGTTTGGTTATTGAAAGAAGTTTGTTTAATACTTTTTCAGGTTCTTCCAGCCATGAAAGGGTTTGCCAGCAGAACACAAGGTCAAAATAATTTTGAGGAATGCTATTTAATTCATAAATATCTTCAATGAAAAAATTAAAGTTGGGAAAGTCAAGTTTTTGTTTAGCGAGTTCAATAGCATCTTTATTATAGTCTGCTAAATAAAAGGACGCATTGGGGTACATTTTATTCAGGTGATACGATAAACTCCCAGCCCCGGATGCGATGTCAGCAATGTTTTGAATTGAAGCTGAATTCTCTTTCGTCAATAATTGTTCAAGAAATTTTTGTTGCTCGGATTTAGCGAAAGATCTTAAATAGTATTCTTCAAAATAATTCTTATTAGATTGAAGAGACTTTAAATAGTTGTCTTTTTCCATAAATAATTTATTTCTGTTATGCCCTCATAAACTCCAGCCGTCATCAACTATTATGTTCTGACCATTAATCATTTTTGATTGGTCTGAAAGAAGAAATATTAATGTCCCGCACAAATCTTCCTGATTCAATAATCCCTTGCTCATCCCATGTTGATTGTATTTGCTTACAAAGGAGGAGTGCTGGTTGTTAAATACCCCTCCGGGACTAATACAGTTAAACCGGATGTTTTTCCCTTTATAATACTTGGCAAAGTATTTGGTTAAATGAATAATCCCTGATTTTATAGCCGCATATTCTACTGGCATTGAAAAATCGGCTTCATAGTATATCTCAAACCGTGGAGCCATCACTCCGTAAATTGAACCTAAGCTAATAATATTTCCATGCCCCTGCTTTTGAAAGTAAGCAGAAAACTGTTGCATACAAAGAAAAAAACCACCCACATGATTATTTAAATTTTCACAAAAACCTTCATAAGTGGCCTCTTCTAATTTTTTAAGGTAATTGTCATTTCTGGGATGTGCATTATTAACCAGGGCATCTATTTTTCCATATTTGGTATTTATAGTGTGAATGAGATTCAGGATAGATTCTTTCGAAGTTATTGAAAGTTCGATAAAATCAAAATGCCCCCTATTATAGCCCTGAGATATAAGTTCAGCACGAAGCTTTTCACCTGATTCTTTATTTATATCAGCAGCAATGGCTACCCCATTATTTTCTATAATTGATCTGATAAAAGCACTGCCCAATAAGCCGCAGCCACCGGTAACAATTATTACTTTTTTTTGTAAATCCATGTTTAGTAATTGATCTATAATTTACAATACGATATTTAATGACTTGTTTGAGGAGGTTGTATCAACTTAAATTGTTTTAATACCTCATCAATACCAATTTTCTTCACCTCCAGCACATGTAAAATATGTTGAAACTGCGGAAGGTGTTTTATAAACCAATAATCACTTTTAATTTCTTCGTTGTTGTCAAATTCTCCTTCGTTATCGCTGTGGTGAATGCATTTGATAAGGGGCTGCAGACTTTCAACAGCTTCATCTTTATCAAATCCAAGGGTAGTTGCCGATACCTTTAAATGCGCTGTGTCTAAAAGAATGCCCAACCTCTTGTTATTTATATCGATAATGAGTTCATGTATTTCATCCGGCTCCACACACAATAGAGGATTTGTTCCGTCTTCATACACATTCATTTTAGCCAGTACGTTATTTTCTATTAAAAAACCGATCTTTAAATGCTCTGTTTCTTTTAAAATGATTTTCACAGCATCAATAAACAGGTTCCAGTGAAGTTCACGGTCGATGTTGGCAATGCGGCTTAGTTCCTGTCCTAACTCAGCTGGTTTTGGGTCCACACAAAACCCCGCATGTGCCGAGAAAAATGGTACCCCGGCTTTGGCTGAAAGTTCCATTCCTTTTATGCAATGTTGAATGGAGGTGTTGCGTATGGTTTCATTGCTACTGGCCAGGTTGAGAACAAAAGGTGTTTGTGGTGCCGGGAAATAATTATGAGCATAACGTTTTATGGAAGCATTCAGAAAAATGGTTTCCATATCGGCACGGTAGGGCATACCCGAACTAAATTCAATGGCTAAGTTGTTTTCCTCTGCCAAGGCAATAATGTGTTCGGCTGTTTTACCTATAAAAGCCAGTGTGCTTATTGCTATATCCATGTTTTTTAGATTAGCTGATTAGCTGATGTGATAATTAGCTGATGATTTATTTGATAATGAACAGAACCTAAACTAATAACGTTGAACTAATCAGATGTCTCAATACTCACATCTCACTACTCAAATCTCGTACTCATAAAAACTAAATGTTTCTTTTTTAGCGACTTCTTTAAAACCAAGGCTTTTGTATAAAGTTATTGCAGCGGTGTTGTCATTGTCCACCGAGAGTTTTATTTTCCCTACTTCGGCTTTTTGTCCTTCTTTAATTAATTGTTGCATCATGGCGCGTCCAAAGCCTTTGCCCTGTTGCCCTTCAATTACAGCTATTCCCAGCCAGGTGATCCCGGCTTCTTCATCCAAATGTCCGTAAGCTACAGGCACATTGTTTTCAAGCAATAAATACGTACACAGGTGAAAACGTATTGTATCAACAGGACGGGTAGCAAAATACCTGAATGATTTTAAAGCAGTGCCCGCTGTCCGGATAAATTCTTCCAGTACTTTTGTTTCGGGATAGGTTACGCGTATAAATTTCAATTTATATGTATAGATTACTTGTTTAATAGTTTATCTGTTTATTCGTTCGTGACGGCAACTGAAAAACAATCCGAACGAATAAACGGATGAACAAAAAATTAAAATTTAATCGTACTCAAAGTAAAGGCCTCGTCTTTTTTTACATCTTTCACAATTTCTTTTCCAATAATCGTTTCCATAAAATTAGGCGACAGGCCATTTGCAGGCCTTTTAAAACCTAAATGCTCTGCTTTTAAAATGGTTCCTTTCGGTAAGTCTGTCCGGGCAACTAAGCTGCGACGCATACCGAATGTGTTTTTTATTTCCGATGCACCCGGTTTTTTTATTCCGGTTCCCAGGCATTTTTCAATGTTGCGTACTCCCGAAATCAGTTCTGCAAATTCATGCGGTTCTAAAGAACAGGAATGATCGGGACCAGGGAGTGTTTTATCCAGGGTAAAATGTTTTTCAATAACAGTGGCGCCCAATGCAACCGCAGCGTAACAGGCGTAATTATTGGGTACATGGTCGCTGTAACCCACCTTTACACCCAATACATCGCGCATGGTGTTCATGGCTAAAATATTACTGTCCTCTATTTTGCTCGGGTAATCGGTGTTGCATTGCAAGACTACAATATCATTATTGCCCACAGACCTGATGGCTTCTACAGCTTCGTATACTTCGGCAATGTTAGCCATGCCGGTGGAAATAATGAGTTGTTTACCGAACTTCGCTACGTATTTTAAAAACGGAAGCTCCACCAATTGTCCCGAAGCTATTTTAAAGGCCGTAACACCCAGGTCGTTTAATAAATCAGCATCTTCGAGGTTGTACGGAGTAGAAAGAAATTGTATACCTTTTTTTTCGCAATGGTCTTTCAGCTTTTTGAAATCCTCTTTTTGAAGCTCTAATTTTTTGAGCATATCAAACTGGCTTTCATTTTTATCGGTCACCAGCAATTGGTAATTGGCCTTAGGCGAAGCTGCGGTTACTATTTGTTCGGCTTTAAAGGTTTGAAATTTTACACAGTCTGCCCCAATTTCTCTGGCTTTGTCAATTAACTGATAAGCCAAATCCAGGCTACCATTGTGGTTTACACCGGCTTCTGCTATTATAAATACTTTGCTCATGAGTTTAGGCAGCACTTGTTTTTTTATTTTTCCATTCAAAAAACAAACCTCCTGCAACAACTAAGAGCAACAGGAATGAACCTATCATAGAAATGCGTTCACCACTTGTGTAGACTTTGGGTTCAAATTTGAATTCCACTTTATGAGTTCCTGCAGGTATACGCAGGGCACGCAATACATAATCAGCGCAAAAATGATTGGTCAGTTTTCCATCAATGTATGCATTCCAGCCTTTGGGGTAATAAATTTCTGAAAACACTGCTAATTGTTCACTTGTTGATTTACTCTCGTACATCAAATCATTGGGCTGGTAGCTGAGGAGCTTAATATCTGCTGATGGATCTGCTTTAGCAGCAAAACCATTCAGCTCTTCTTTAAAAGACTGATTAACAACCGCTGTTTTTTTAGGGTCTATGTCCTTTAATCCCAGAATTTCCGCATCTGCATTTTCAACAAGCTTATAGTCACTCACAAACCAGGCATTGCCATTGGCCGATTCATTTAACAATGGAGGAGCTTCCGGATTGTAAATAATGTATTTGGTGTTCAGCATATTCAGCACCTTGTTTTGAGACAATAGGGCCTGTAACATCGAATCGCTTTTTACAGTATTCAGGGAAGAGATAATGTTGTTGTATTCTTTCTCGATGTGAAAATCGAACAATTCCTGGTAACGTTTTAATTTAGCACCGTGGTAGCCGCCAATTGATTTGTGGAAGTAAGAGGTGGAGGCATCGTTAAAGGGATTGCCTAATTTAAGTACACGGTAGTCGGGTGATGTATCCCCTAAAATGAATTCATCGGCACGGCTTTGCACGTAAGGAACCTGGTTTTGTGATTTGGGTACAAAGTTTTCTTTGTTCAGGTACCTTGCTGCAACCTGCCACATATCAACAAGCACAAGGAGGCTTAAACTCAGCACAAATAATTTTTTATTCAATTTTTGTTTCAGCAGCAACCATATTAAAAGGGCCGATAATAAAATGAAAACAAAACTACGCCCGGCATCGGCCTGAAAAATATTTTTCCGGGCTATTTCGGTCTGATCAAGAATAGGAACAAGGGCGTTTTCCAATTGTTGTTTTGTTGTTTCAGGACTGCGTTGCAATTCCTGTTTTACGATACTGCTTAATTCATTTTCAGCCTGAAACGTATTAAAAATTCCCGGAGCCAGATAACAGAGCAAAGAAAACCCACCTACAATCCCCAGGCTGATAAACAGGGTTTTTTGTACGGATATTTTTTTCTTTAATAATGGAAGGTCTATTAAATCATCTCCTGATTTTATTTTAGTGTAAATTCTTTCGAGGGCCAGTACGGCTAATAAGGGGATGGTCAATTCGGCCAGTACAAGTATCATAGACACCGCCCTGAATTTGTTATAAGCCGGAAAATAATCGAAAAAGAGATTGCTGAACCACATCATGTTTTTTCCCCAGGACAATAGAATGCTGAGTACTGTTCCAATAAACAGCACCCATTTTAAATTGCTGTCGATAATAAATAAACCCAGCACCGCTAAAAACACCATGATAGCACCAATGTATACAGGCCCTGATGTAAAAGGCTGTTCGCCAAAATAGGATTGCATACTTGCCACTGTTTGTTTCATCTGCGGGTCAATTCCTTTTAACGCATCCTTGTCGGCTTTGCTGATTTGCTCAGAAGCACCGCCTTTAAAATTTGGAATTAATAAAGTAAAGGTTTCACTTTTCCCATAACTCCACTGAGTAGCGTAATCCCTGTCTAAGCCCGATGTTTTAATATCGTCGTTTTTTTGATTATTGGCTTTTATGGTGAGGTCTGATTTACCCCTGGAAGAATATTTCCCGTATTCATAAGTTGCCCATAAATTACTAATGTTGGGCAGTACACCAACAACTGAGGCCAATACAAGTATAGCGCAGGAAACAACAAAGTTTTTGATGTTTTTATGTTTAAGAGCTGAAATAAATTCTACCACCATAAATATAAGTACCAATAAAAACAGGTAATAGGTGATCTGAACGTGGTTGGCGTACAGCTCAAGGGACATAAACAAAGCGGTGAGCGCGCCCCCTGAATATTTATTTCCTTTAAGGGTTAAAATAATGGCCCCTAACAAAGGTGCCATGTAACCAATGGCGTGTGCTTTTGAATTGTGCCCTGCTTCAATAATAATAAAGAAGTAAGAGGAAAAACCATAGGCCAGGGCGCCTGCGATGGCCAGCCAGGGATCAACCCGCAGGCAAAGCAACAGAATGTAAAAACCAATAAAATAAAGAAAGACTAAACCAGCAGGGTGTGGAAGGTTGAGCATAAAGACTTTATCAATGAATTGCACAAGGTTGGCTTTGTATTGTACGGATATCTGATAAGCCGGCATCCCACTGAACATCGAATTGGTCCACAAGGCTTCTTTACCGGTGGTTTTGCGATAATCCTGTATTTCCTGGCTGGCCCCTTTGTAATTAATAATATCACCCTGCCTTAGTTCTTTTTTACCATCAATCACAGGTTGGAAATAAACAAGGGTAACGGATAAAAATGCAGCAATTGCAATAATGTAGGGAGCTAAGGTTTTAATAGAAAATTTCATAATATATGTATTACGTTAAGTTTTTATTTCATTTTAAACGCAACAAAGAAATAATTATTGGCCGCTCCAATTAATTCAAAATCGATGTAATAAGACCGTTTGAAATCGTTGAAGGCTAAAAACTCATGTTGTGGAACGGCAAACTCATCAAAAATCAAAATATCCCCTTTTTTCATCAAAGGCGCCAGGCTGCATAAAACATAAAGGGTAGAAGAATACAAATCGGCATCGAGGTGAATCAGCTTCCGGTTGTTGCCTTTAAAGGATTGAATAAAGGCTGGTAATGTTTGTTGAAATAAACCCTGGTGAAAAGCAACCCTCTTGTCTTTGATATCCGGAACAGCATTGTTGGTGCTCATATCACCGGCTTTAAAATTTCCCCAGTCTTCGGGCAAGCCGGTAAATGTATCAAAACCATTAAAGGTGGAGCTGTCGTTTTTATTGGCATTTACCCACCATTTAAAGGATTGGCCTGCAGCTACCCCAAACTCCATGTAATCAAGCGGCCCGTCTAATTTCTCTTCTGCAAATAAGTACTCATATAATTTGTACCTTTTGGCATAATCCCAGTTGGAAGAATAAAAGTCGTTGAATTTTATTTTGGGCTGCTGATTTTTCCATTTCGATATTTTTGAAATATAGATCAGGTTCAGCAAAGCATGACTAAAAGGTTCAACAAAAACATGGGCATTAAAACGTAAAAAATTAGCTTTGAACTTTCTGATAAAGGAAATATTGGCCATGCTGGAATTGCTTATTTTATTTCTTCGTAGTCTACATACTCGCCTTCATTTGCAGTAGTCTTGTTCTTTGCAGGGCCGTTTTGCTGAACGCTTACTTTTCCTTCTTCGTTTTTGTAATGATGATGTTCGTGTTTTTGAAAAACAACCGTTTTGGCGCTTTTTAAAGAATTGTAAATTTTGTAAACCAACCAAACCACCATTATGGTAAAAAAAACATCTCTCATGGCCTTGAAATTATTTGCTTAAGTAAAGATTGCGTTCGCTGTAAATCTGTTGAAAATACTCATCGTGAAGGTCGTCAATAAAATAAATGGCTTCACCCGTTGATTTCATTTCGGGGCCTAATTCCTTTTGTATTTCAGGGAATTTTTCATAACTGAACACCGGTATTTTAATGGCGTAGCCTTTGCGCTTGGGTTCAAATTTAAAATCTTTTACTTTCTTTTCGCCCAGCATTACTTTGGTAGCGTAGTTGACATAAGGTTCGTCGTAAGCTTTGGCAATAAAAGGTACGGTGCGTGAAGCCCTTGGATTGGCTTCGATGATGTAAACAACACCGTCTTTCACCGCAAATTGTATGTTGAGGAGCCCCACCGTTTTTAAAGCTACGGCAATGGTGCGGGTGTGTTCTTCTATCTGGCGGAGTACATCTGCACTTAAATCAAAGGAGGGCAATACCGCGTAACTATCACCACTATGAATACCTGCAGGCTCAATGTGTTCCATTATTCCAATGATGTGCACGTCTTTACCATCGCATATTGCATCGGCTTCGGCTTCAATGGCTCCTGAAAGAAAATGATCCAATAAAACTTTATTACCGGGAATATCATGGAGGAGTTTTACTACATGTTCTTCCAGTTCCTGTTCATTGATCACAATTTTCATGCTTTGTCCACCCAATACATAAGAGGGGCGAACGAGCAGGGGAAAGCCCAATTCTTTGGACAAGTCGATGGCTTCTTCAGCGTCTTCAATCACCCCGAATTTAGGATAAGGAATGTTGTATTCTTTCAACAGGTTCGAAAAACTTCCCCGGTCTTCGGCCAAATCAAGGGATTTAAAATCGGTACCAATAATTTTTATTCCGTATTTCTCTAATTTTTCGGCCAACTTTAAAGCTGTTTGCCCGCCCAGCTGTACAATGACCCCAACAGGTTGTTCGTTTAGAATAATATCGTAGATGTGTTCCCAGAAAACCGGTTCAAAGTAAAGTTTATCCGCAGTGCTAAAATCAGTACTTACTGTTTCGGGGTTGCAGTTGATCATAATGGTTTCGTAACCGCATTCTTTTGCAGCCAGTACACCGTGTACACAACTGTAGTCGAACTCAATCCCCTGTCCTATACGGTTAGGGCCACTGCCGAGTATCACTACTTTTTTCTTATCGCTGCGAATGCTTTCGTTCTCGTCTTCAAAAGTAGAGTAATAGTAAGGTGTCTTCGCTTCAAATTCTGCCGCGCAGGTGTCCACTAATTTGTACACCCGTTTTATGTTGAGTTCTATACGTTTTTTATAGACTTCACTTTCTAAGCATTCCAATAAATGGGCTATTTGCCGGTCGGCATAACCTTTTTGTTTGGCTTCGTAAAACAAATCACGGGGTATGGTGGCTAAGGTGTATTTTTCAATTTCCCGTTCAACAGCAATCAGGTTTTCAATTTGCTCCAGGAACCACATATCGATGCGGGTCAGTTTTTGTATGGTTTTGATGGAGATCCCCAGCTTAAGGGCATCGTATATCATAAACAAACGGTTCCAGCTCGGGCGTTCCAATGCCCTTAACAATTCCTGCTGATTGGTAATTTCTTTTCCGTCGGCACCGAGTCCGTTTCTTTTTATTTCAAGGCTTTGACAGGCTTTTTGCAGGGCTTCCTGAAAGCTGCGGCCAATGGCCATCACCTCACCAACCGATTTCATCTGGAAGCCCAACTCCCGGTTGCAACCTTTAAATTTATCAAAGTTCCAGCGGGGGATCTTCACAATTACATAATCCAGGGTAGGCTCAAAATAAGCCGAAGTGGATTTGGTGATCTGGTTGATTAATTCGTCTAAAGTATATCCGATGGCAAGTTTGGAAGCTATTTTAGCAATGGGGTAACCTGTTGCTTTAGAGGCCAATGCCGAAGAACGGGACACACGCGGGTTGATTTCGATGGCAATGATGTCTTCGCTTTCATCCGGGTTCACCGCAAATTGCACATTGCAGCCCCCCGAAAAATTACCGATACTGCGCATCATTTTAATGGCCATGGTACGCATCTTCTGATAAGTGCTGTCGCTCAGGGTCATGGCAGGTGCAACGGTAATGCTATCGCCGGTGTGTACACCCATGGGGTCAAAATTTTCGATGGAACAAATAATGGCTACGTTGTCGTTCTGGTCCCGCAACAGCTCAAGTTCGTATTCTTTCCAGCCCAAAACGGCTTTGTCAATCAGTACTTCATGTATGGGCGAAGTTTGCAAACCCCTGTTCAGAAGTGAATCAAAATCTTCTTTGTGGTAAACAACACTGCCGCCGCTTCCGCCGAGGGTAAACGAAGGGCGTATCACCACCGGAAAACCAAATTCCTGGGCAACCGATTTCCCTTCTAAAAAGGATTTGGCAATTTTGCTCGGAGCCATTCCAATACCGATCTCATTCATCCGGATACGGAATAAATCGCGGTCTTCGGTCACTTTAATGGCCTCAACATCCACCCCGATCATTCTTACCCCGTATTTTTTCCAGATCCCCATGTCCTCGCATTTAAGGGCCAGGTTAAGGGCTGTTTGTCCGCCCATGGTGGGCAATACCGCGTCAATTTTCCGTTCTTCCAGAATTTTAATGATGGATTTTACTTCCAGTGGAAGCAGGTAAATATGGTCGGCCGTCACCTTGTCCGTCATAATAGTGGCCGGGTTTGAATTGATGAGGGTTACTTCAATCCCTTCTTCTTTAAGGCTTCTGGCCGATTGAGAGCCTGAATAATCGAATTCACAAGCTTGTCCGATAACAATTGGACCACTTCCAATAATCAGTACCGATTTAATAGAATTATCTTTTGGCATATTTTATATTACGAATCTGTAAAACTCCGTAAAAGTAAGGGTTTTAAATAGAAAAGAGGGACTTGTCAATATTTTGTTGAAATAATGAAAGGAACTGTCTCACATCTCACTATTAATATCTCAAATCTAACATCTCACATCTCAATACGAAAGTCTCACATCTCAATACTGACAACATAATGCGGCTTTTATTAGACCAACAGGGCAATTACATAGACCAATTACCGGAACCTTTGTAGGGGTACGCCCGTAAAAGGCTTACCAAAAATAAGCTTATCGCACTTCTATACGAAAATATAACCAAAGACGAAGTAATTGAACGTATTAATTTATTGAGCAAAGAGGCATGGCTCATGCGAAGGCTCGATTTATTAAAATCAATTGACCTGGCCCGTGAGGCCCTTGATGCCAGTATCAGTTTAAACTATAAGGAAGGGATGGCTTATTGCTACCGGACAATTGGTGTCACTTCCTTTTTTCAAATGCAATTTCAAAAGGCCCTTCCTGATTTACAAAAAGCAAGGGCCATTTTTATGGAATTGGGCAATCACAAAGCCACCAGTTCCTGTTACCGCAATATCGGAAACATTTACACCCAGATTGGAGTATTAGATAAAGCACGTTTAAACTATGAACGGGCCATTGAATATGCCGAAAAAACAAACGATGCAAAGGCTATAGCTTATGTAAATGTTAACCTGGGTTTGATAGAGCAATTAAAAGGCAATTATATTGAGGCCATCACTATTTTAATAAAAAACCTCGAAGTACTCGAAAAATTTGAAGATAAGCTGGCTATCAGCGAAACGTATTTTAACATCGGAAACAATTTTGTACAGGCCAACGACTGGGTACAGGGCGAACAATATTTATTAAAAGCCTTAGAAACATCCGAAAAAATAAGTTATTTAAAAGGAGTGGCCCAGACTTACACCGTGCTTGGAAATTTATATTTTAAGAAAAAAGAAACAGATAAAGCTCTGGCCTACATGCACGAAGGCCTTGCTACTGCTATAGAATTGAACGAAAGAAGAATTGCCAGCGAAACTTACCGCACTTTGGCCGAGGTGTATAAATCACAGGGTAACCTGGAAAAAGCGATGGCCTGTTTTGAACAATACGATGAAATGAGAGGGAAATTATCGGCTCATGATAACCGAAGTTTACTGGAATCCCTACAGGGGGAGATTGAACTGGAAAAATCGGAAAAGCTTTTATTGGAAGGGAAAAACAAAGAATTAGAATACGCTTATAAACTGATTAAAGAAAAAAACAAAGACATTACCGATAGTTTAAAATACGCCAAACACATTCAGGGCGCGCTTTTACCGCCCGATCAGCTGATTTCGGAATACATTAAAAACTTTTTTATTTATTACCAGCCCCGCGAAATTGTTAGTGGGGACTTTTACTGGGTGAATAAAAAAAACAACCTTGTTTATATAGCAGCGGTTGATTGTACCGGACACGGGGTACCGGGTGCCTTTATTTCCATTGTTAGCAGCAATTGCCTGAACCAGGTGTTTAATGAAAAAGACCACACGAATGCAGCAATCATGCTCGACAGGGTAAATGAATTGTTTAACAGCACCATCCGTCAGAAATACGAAGAGTCAACGGTGAGGGATGGCATGGATATTTCCCTGTGTATATTAGATATAGACAATAAAACCATCAGTTTTTCGGGTGCCAATCACAATTTACACATTGTGAGGGACAACGAGATGAATGAAACCAAAGGGAATAAACAGCCCATCGGGATGTTTATCGGGGATGAGATAAAACCTTTTAACGAACACAGGCTCAAGCTTCAGAAAAACGATATGATCTATTTGTTTACGGATGGGTATGTGGACCAGTTTGGGGGCGAATACGGGGATGAAAAATACATGCGTAAAAAATTAAAAAAATTCCTCGTTTCCCTTTCTAACAACCCTCTCCCGGCTCAAAAAAAGGAAATAACAAAAGAGTTCAATACCTGGAAAGGCCCGAACGACCAGGTGGACGATGTGCTGGTGGTAGGAATACGTATTTAAGTTAGAAAGTTGGAAAGTTAAAAAGTTAGATTTTGGATCTACGAATACGAATTAATACGAATATTACGAATATTGGAGTAACGAAGGAGGATTGACGATTGACGAAGTACGAATATACAATAAAGCTATATACTGCTGCGCCACACACAGATGGGTATATTCGTACAAATTCGTAATTAGTAGATTACCAAGAACCAAGAACTAAGAACTCAAAACAAAGAACAAAAAATAACCTCACTAATAGTCAATTCCACGCTCCTTAAGCGCTTCATAACAGACTAATCTACTTCGAACTTTAAACTAAGAACGAAGAACTTTCAGCAGAGAACTAAATTTGTATTACTTTTGCATCAATGAAAAAAATTGACCTGGAAAAGGTGGCAAAGGATTTGGGCGTGTCTAAAACGCTGGTGTCCCTTGTACTTAACAACAAAGGCGACAAATACGGAATTAGTGCTAAAACACAAAAAGAAGTATTTGAAAAGGCAAAAGAGCTGAACTATAAGCCCAACCTGATAGCCAGGGGATTGAGAACAGGCAAATCAAATATCATAGGCTTAATTGTTGCTGATATTTCCAATCCTTTTTACGCCAAAATTTCCAGGAGTATTGAATACAGTGCCAGCAGAAAAGGGTACAACCTCATCATCTGTAGTTCGGAAGAGAACGATAAAAAGGAACAGGAACTGATTGAAATATTAATAAAAGGGCAAAATGCCGACGGGGTCATTGTTTCTTCTACGCAGAATACGGCTAAATTATTTAATGAATTACAGGCCGAGAACAAGCCTTTTGTACTGATAGACAGGTACATCCCCAAACTAAAATGCAATTACGTAACCGTTGATAATTACAAAGGGGCCTTTGAATTAACCGAACACCTGATCAGTTCTGGTTATAAGAACATTGCCATGTTGACAATTTCCCCACATTTTATCAGCTCTGTACACGACCGGGTGAATGGTTATAAAGACGCACTTAAAAAACACGGTATAGGGTTCAATAAAAAAAACCTGCGTGAAATCCCCTTTAATAATATTCCAGCACTTGTTGAACAGGAATTAAAAGACCTGGTTTCTGGCAAAACCCCCATTGATGCGCTTTTTGTAGTCAATAACAATTTAGCCGTTTATTGTTTTGAAACCATTAATAAATTAGGCTTAAAAATCCCGAAGGACATCGCTTTAACCTGTTTTGACGACCTGGATATGTTTAAATTTTCCGATCCTCCGATAACGGCTGTTGCCCAGCCTGTTGAAGAAATCGGGGAAAAGGCTTTCGAACTTTTATTATCGCTCATGAACAGTAAAAATTCCCCCCCCGAAAACAAAGAAATAGTGCTGGCTACCGAATTAAAAATCAGGAAGTCTTGTTAAACCTGTATTTGTTACGATTTATACCTGGATTCTTCCAATTTTGAATTTTAAATTTTGAACTTTGAATCCGGCATTCGCCGGTTAATTTTTGTTAAAAAAAAAACGAAAGCTCATAACAAAGCTATTTTTATACACTTTGGGTTCATTTTTTGTTAAATTTGTCACCTCAAAATAAGTATTTCTATGAACAAATTAATTAAGACCATCAGTTTATTTAGCGCGTCAATGGCTTTTTCAGCCTTATCAATAGCTCAGACAGCTGATCCTGTAATTATGACCGTTGACGGTAAAGCCGTTACTAAATCAGAGTTTGAGAGTGTTTATAAAAAGAACAACGGAAAGGACATGACCGCCGATAAAAAATCGGTTAAGGATTACCTTGATCTTTTTATCAATTTTAAACTAAAAGTAAAAGAAGCGGAAGAACAGGGCCTCGACACCTTAAAATCATTTAAAGATGAATTGGCCGGTTACAGGAAACAATTGGCCGCTCCTTATTTAACCGATAAAAATGTAAACGAAGGCCTGCTTACAGAAGCTTACGAGCGGATGAAAACAGAAATAAGGGCCAGTCATATTTTAGTAAAATGCGCAGAAGACGCCTTGCCCAAAGACACATTATTGGCCTACAACAAAGTACTGGAATACAGAAAAAGAGTATTAAAAGGTGAAGACTTTGCCAAACTTGCCCGCGAAAGCGCCAACGATGGCGACCCTTCGGCAAAAGACAACGCCGGTGACTTAGGTTATTTTACTGCACTCCAAATGGTGTACCCCTTCGAAAATGCAGCTTATTCTACCAAAGTGGGCGAGGTAAGCATGCCGGTACGCACCCGTTTTGGTTACCATATTATTAAGGTACAGGACAAACGTTCCAACCAGGGAGAGTTACTGGTAGCCCACATCATGGTACGTTTTAATAAAGAGTTTAAACTACAGGATTCCGTAAATGCTCAAAAGAAAATCACCGAAATTTATGAAAAACTGAAAAAGGGAGAAAAATTTGAAGAGCTGGCTTCACAGTATTCAGAAGACAAGCAATCGGCTGCACAGGGTGGTAAATTAAACTGGTTTGGTGCGGGTAAAATGCCGGTGATTGAATTTGAAAAAGCCGCTTACGGGCTCAAAAAAAATGACGATTATTCAGAACCTTTTACTACAAAATACGGATGGCACATTGTAAAACGTTTAGATAAAAAAGACCTGGCCCCTTTTGATGGAATGAAAGCAGAGCTGAAACAAAAGGTATCTAAAGACAGCCGTTCACAGGCCGGAAAAACAGCTTTAATATCACGTATTAAAAAAGAAAACAATTACACAGAAACACGTGTTGTTAAAAAGAAAATAAGCTCTTTCCCTTCTCTTGAGGAATTTTACCCCCTTATCGACAGCTCTTACTTTAAAGGAAAATGGACGGCTGAAAGAGCCTCCAAATTAAACAAAGAATTGTTTGTGCTGGCCGGTAAAAAATACACACAGGCTGATTTCACGAAGTATTTAGAATCTCATCAGACCCGTCGCTCGGTTTACGATGCCAAATACATTGTGGACCAGCAATACCAGAATTTTGTGGATGAAACCTGTGTTGCTTACGAAGAAAGCACATTAGAAGGCAAATACCCCGAATTTAAAAACCTGTTGCAGGAATACCGCGATGGTATTTTGTTGTTCGACTTAACCGACCGCAAAGTATGGAGCAAAGCCGTAAAAGACACGACAGGCCTGAAAGAGTTCTATGAAAAATACAAAAACAATTACCTCTGGGATGAACGCGCCGATGTAACCACTTACAAATGTGCCGACGAAAAAATAGCCAAAGAAGTGCGTAAAATGTTGGTGAAGAAAAAATCAGAAAAAGATATTCTGGATGCCATCAACAAAAATTCACAGTTGAACCTTTCGGTTGAAACAGTTATGTACCTAAAGGGAGAAAACAAAATGATTGACGAAAACTGGAAAGAAGGAATCAGCAACGATGTTAAACAGGATGGTAAAATTTACATACTACTTGTAAATAAATTATTGCCCAAATCGCCTAAAACTTTAAACGAAGCAAAAGGCATAGTTACCGCCGATTATCAGAATTACCTTGAAAAAGAATGGTTGATTGCCCTGAAAAACAATCACAAAGTGGTGGTGAAAGACGAAGTGTTAAATACAATTAAATAAGTTTATTTTATAGAAATGAGAAAAAGTTCTACCCTTTACGGTAGAACTTTTTTGATTAAAAAGGATGTTGATTCAGAAAAAAATAGCTCCTAAGCTGAAGGCCCTGTCTTATGTGCTGTTCATTTTCCTTGCCCTGTCCTGTTCGCAAAAAAAAGAAGAAGAAACAACAGAAAAACCTGTTGCACGGGTGTACGATAAAATGTTGTACCCCTCTGAACTAAAAAACATTGTGCCGGCAGATATTTCGAAAAAAGACAGCGCTGCTTTAATCAACAATTACATTGATAAATGGGTGCAGGAAGAACTGGTAATGCGTTATGCCGAAAAAAACCTGAACGAAGAACAAAAAAACATTGAAAAACAAATTGAAGAATACCGGAAGAACCTGATTATCTATACCTATCAAACCGAACTGGTGCGGCAAAAAATGGATACCGTCGTGAAGGCTGAGGAAATTGAGCAGTACTACAACAGTCATTTAGCCAGCTTTCAGCTAAAAGACAATATTGTTAAAGTGTATTACGTTAAAGTCAGCAAAAAAGCACCGAACATTGATAAAGTGAGAAAGTGGTATGCCTCGGTGAATCCAAAGGATATAGAATCGTTAAGAAGTTATTGCATACAGTTTGCCGAAAATTTTTTTATCGACGACAACACCTGGTTGCTGTTTGACGATTTGCTGAAAGAAGTGCCCATACAGGATTACAACCCCGAACTGTTTTTAAAAACAAACCAGGCCATAGAGCTTGCTGATACCGCAAGTATTTACTTTATTAACATCAGGGGATATAAAATTAAAAACAGTTCCTCGCCCTTAAGTTTTGAAAAGGAAAATATTCGTAATATTATAATTAATAAGCGCAAGTTGAAATTAGTAGACGATATGAAAAAACAAGTGTACCAGGATGCGCTTGAAAACAAAAATTTTGAAACATTCAAATAACAAAATGGACATAAAAAGAAGTTTAACTGCCCTGTTAATGATTTGTACTTTAACAAATTTTGCACAGCCCCAAAATGTTGATAAAGTAATTGCGGTGGTCGGCAAATACATTGTACTTAAATCCGATTATGAAACACAAAGGCTACAGTATATTGCAGACGGTGCAAAAGACGATGTCACATTGCGCTGTAAGGTTTTTGAAGAATTGTTGTACCAGAAATTATTGGTGGTGCAGGCCGAAAAAGACAGTGTGGTGGTGAAAGACGAGCAAGTGGATGCTGAAATCAACAGAAGGATGGGGGTGTACCTTCATCAGTTTGGTTCACAGGAACGATTTGAAGCCTTTTACGGCAAAACAATGGACCAGTTTAAAGAAGAACTGCACGACGATGTAAAACAACAATTATTAGCCCAGCAAATGCAAAGCAAGGTGGTGGGCGATGCGAAAGTATCACCAGCCGAAATAAGGGCTTATTACAACAGCATCCCGGAAGATAGTCTGCCCTTAATCAACTCGGAAGTTGAGATTGCACAACTAACTAAAAAACCGAATGTAAGTGACGATGCAAAATTGGATGCGCGCACCCGCCTCGAAAATATCAGGCAACGTGTATTAAAAGGCGAAAGTATGAGCGCTTTGGCCGCCCTGTATACCGAGGACCCCGGATCGGCGAAAACCGGAGGAAGATACGACGGGGTAATGCGGGGCCAGATGGTACCCGAATTTGATGCCATCGCTTTCCGCCTGAAACCCGATGAAGTATCGGAAGTGTTTGAAACCCCCTTTGGTTACCACTTTATGCAACTGATTGCCCGTAAAGGTGAGATGGTGGATGTGAGGCATATATTAATGACCCCGAAAATGTCGAACCAGGATATTTTAAATGCCAAACTTAAATTAGACAGTATTTACACTTTATTAGAAGAGAAAAAAATAAAGTTCTGTGATGCTGCCGCTAAGTATAGTGACGACAGGGATACCAAAAACAACTGCGGAACTATAGTAAATGGTGCAACAGGCAACGTCCGTTTTGAAGTGGACGAGCTCGGGCAGATCGAACAGAATTTGGTTTTTCTGCTTGATAAAATGCAGGTGGGCGATTATACCAAACCAACCATTTATCAAAGCCAGGACAGTAAACAGGCTTACCGCATCATTTACCTTAAAAACCGCACCGAGCCGCACCGGGCGAATTTAAAAGATGATTACCAGCGTATTCAAAGTTATGCCATGATGGGTGTGCAGAAAAAAAAGGTAAAAGACTGGGTCGGTAAAAGATCAAAAAGTACCTATATTAAAATTGATACGGAGTTTCAGGATTGTACTTTTTCAAACAACTGGAACCTTAGGTTGAAGTGAAACTTTAAATACTAAAGAATAAAAAGAAGTAGAAAGTATCAGGTAGTAGGTATAGATGATCTACTAAGAACTAAGAACTTTGAACTAAAAACTATACTCAATACTAAATATGAACTATAAAAACGATGTTGAAGCAATAGATGCTTTTGTTGCTAAATACAACGAGCTCAACAAGGAAATTGGAAAAGTAATTGTCGGACAGCAGGACACGATTAAAAATGTACTTATTTCTATTTTCAGCCGCGGGCACTGTTTGTTGGTAGGCGTACCCGGCCTGGCCAAAACCTTGTTGGTCAATACGATTGCTGATGCACTTGGATTGTCTTTCAGCCGTATACAATTTACACCCGACCTGATGCCAAGTGATATAGTAGGGGCTGAGATATTAGACGAAAGCCGCAATTTCAAATTTATTAAAGGGCCTTTGTTTGCCAACATTGTACTGGCCGATGAGATCAACCGTACGCCGCCTAAAACACAATCGGCCCTGCTTGAAGCCATGCAGGAAAGGCACATCACCACCGCCGGAAAAAAATATGAACTGGGGAACCCTTTCTTTGTACTGGCCACCCAAAACCCCATAGAACAGGAGGGAACCTACCCATTGCCCGAAGCCCAGTTGGACCGCTTTATGTTTAATGTATGGTTGGATTACCCTTCTTTTGCTGAAGAAATCAACGTGGTAAAAAGCACCACCACCGATACCAAAGTACAATTAAATAAAATACTTTCTGCCGAAGAAATTGTCTTTTTTCAAAGCCTGGTACGTAAAATTCCTGTCCCAGATAATGTATTGGAATACGCTGTTAAATTAGTGGTAAAAACAAGACAGAACTCGGAGTTTACCCACGAAATGACCAAAAAATACCTGGCCTGGGGTGCGGGGCCGCGTGCTTCGCAATACTTAGTGGTGGGGGCAAAATGCCACGCTGCTATTCGTGGTAAATACTCGCCCGATATTGAAGATGTAAAAGCCGTTGCCGTTCCTATTCTTCGCCACCGTATTGTACGCAATTACAAGGCGGAAGCGGAAGGTATCGGTGTAGAAAAAATTATTGAAGAATTGCTGAAGTAAACCGCCGATTATACCAAAGCACATATTCCCAATTTCATCTTTAATACTTCTTTCTCATGCAGCTGCATGAAGTTTTGTCTGTGTAATGTGATGAAGATCATGGCTGCATTTGACTGAAATCATAGCTATAAGATAAAAAGAAATTCATTTTTGTAGAGTTAAATTATTTAGTAATTAAAACTTAAAAAAATGAAAAATTCAAAAAATTGCATCGACGCCTGTTTAGCTTGCCTTACTACCTGCGAAAATTGTATTACTGATTGTGTCAAAGTTGGTAACCAGGAATGTATTTTATTGTGCCGCGATTGTGCTGATATTTGCGCTTTATGTGCACGCTTTGAAGCAAGAAGCTCCCGGTTTGCACAGGGTTTACATGCGCTGTGTGCTGAAATCTGTAAAGCATGTTCAGAAGAATGTTTAAAACATGCATCGCATCATGCAAGTTGCAAAGAATGCGCTGAAGCCTGTAAAAAATGTGCGGCTATTTGCGAAGAACTTGCTGCCGCTAAAGTTTAAGCATAGACGGGTCTTAAGTATAGGGGGAACTTTGTCCCCCTTATTTATTCAATTCTGATTGCATTTTTTAATACCCAAAGTTTATGAACTGGAGAGATATCCAAACCTGGAAAAAATCCCTTGTCTCAACTTTCATTTGCCTGTTAGGTTGTTCTATTGGCACAATGGCTGTGTCGCTTTATCTTATTAATTACCATTGGTTTTTTGTTTTGCCGGTTTCACTTGTTGCCGGCTTCATTTCGTGTATGCTATTTATGCTTGCCTGGGAAATTGTATTTCATAAAATGAGTTTTCAGGAAGCTGTTCAACACAGTTATAAAATGAGTATCGTTACAATATTGATTATGATTATAAGTGAAAACAGTATATTGCTTTTTATAGCTCCCCGGTTTTTATCCCATCAAATGGAAATGCATGCTTCACACAATTTTAAAATGATGTTTTTTGCAATGAGCTGCGGGTTTCTGCTTTCACTCCCATACAATTATTATCAATTGCAAAAATCAGGAACAAGCCACCATTAAAAAAACTGTATAAATTTTAAACAAGCTTAAAAGTATTTGTTAAAAAGAATAAAACTTCAAAACAATTCCTGAATATTAAACATTAATTTTAAATCAATTTAAATGAACGCATATTCCCCTGTACAATGATTCCTTTTTTTCAGTTTTCCAAAAGATATATTTCCCTTTCAAAGGAAGCTGAAAATGCTATTACAGAAATTTCAAAGATAATTTTAATTAAAAAACACACTGAACTTCAACCTATAGGGCATACCTGCAAAACAATATACTTCATTAATAAAGGAATTGCGCGTATTTATTATTTTAAGGATGGTACGGATATTACGGAAAGTTTTTCTTTTGAAAACAATATTATCGCCAGGGTTGAGAGTTTATTTACCGGCCAACCATCCCGGAAAGCAATTCAAATATTAGAAGACGCTGAAATTGTTGCGATCAACTCCACGCTACTTTTTAAATTGTATGATAAGTTTCCGGAAATAGAACGTTTGTTTCGTTTAATAGTTGAATCGGCTTATGTGGATACTATCAATAGAATTGAGGGCATACAGTTTCACAGCGCAGAAGAAAGATACAAGGCCCTTATCAATGAAGCCCCGGATGTATTAAAAAGAGTTCCCTTAAAATACATAGCCTCTTATTTGGGGATCACCCAGGTTAGTTTAAGCCGGATCAGGGGAATCAGGTGATTATTTATCTTATGTTAAATATATTCCTTTAAAGGGAGAGTAGCTTTGCTTTAATAAAGGCAAAGTTATGGATAATATAAAAACCGGCCTGAAAGAAAACCGGAAACAATTTACTCTTCTGGTCATCATCAATGCCTTTGTTGGTGGAATGATTGGGCTTGAGCGGTCTATACTCCCTCAAATGGCGGAACTGGAATTTCATATTGCTGCAAAAACAGCTGTCCTTTCTTTTATTGTAGTTTTCGGAATCGTAAAAGCAGTCACAAATTATTATACCGGTGCGTTTGCAGATAAAATTGGCAGAAAAAACCTCCTGCTTATTGGCTGGTTGTTTGCTATTCCTGTTCCCTTTATTTTTATGTATGCAACAAACTGGAATTGGATAATAATTGCAAATGTTTTGTTGGGAATTAATCAGGGCCTGAGCTGGAGCAGCACAGTGGTAATGAAGATTGATTTGGTGGGTGAAAAACAACGGGGCTTTGCAATGGGCTTAAATGAGTTTGCCGGATACCTTTCTATTGCCCTTGTGGCATTCCTTACAGCCTGGATCGCCGGAAAATATGGATTAAGGCCATATCCGTTTTACATTGGTATTGTATTGTCCCTGCTTGGTTTTTTTGGGAGCTGGATATTTATAAAAGACACCCGACTACATGTAGAAAAAGAAACAAGCTCAAGCAATATTCCCTTGCTGAAAAATATATTTTGGGACACGGCCTGGAAGGATAAAAATTTGGGTTCAGTAACGCAGGCAGGATTAATTAATAACCTGAACGACGGGATGGTCTGGGGAATTTTCCCGGTAGTATTAAGCCAGAAAGGTTTTTCAATTGAACAAATTGGAATAATAACGGCTACTTACCCTGCTGTGTGGGGCTTAGGGCAATTAATAACAGGGAAAATGGCGGATCACCTTTGTAAAAAAGATATGCTATTTACAGGAATGTTTTTACAGGGACTTGCTTTGTTGAGTATGCCCTGGGCAGAAACCTTGCCTCATTATATTATTCTTTCAATAATTTTAGGATGGGGAACGGCCATGGTATACCCTACATTTATGGCAACTGTAGCTGAACATACAAACCCGGCTGACAGAGCAAAGAGCCTGGGGATATTTCGTTTGTGGAGGGACTTAGGGTATGCATTTGGAGCCATTTTAACCGGAATAATTGCTGATGCATTAGGAATTAATGCATCAATCATATTGATTGGAGCTTTGACTGTAGGTTCTGCAATTGTTATTCAATACCGGATGAAATGTAAAAACGATAATTCAATAAAATTAAGAGCCTGGTTAACAAATCAAAATAAATTACATAGATAATTAACGGATTAATAATTGCATTATCCATTAAGGTTAAAGCATTTTGTACGGGTTATTTACTTTCTTCCTCTACCATTTTTTTCTTCACAAAAAAGCGGTACGATACACCTCCCGTCAACTGAAATTTGGAACCCACCTGTGTTCCGTTTAAGTACTGGTACAGGGGTATTTCGCTCAGGGCATAGATGGTAAATGTCCTGTGAGTGAAACTTAACTGAGGTACGAAAAACACTTTTCTGTTTCCTGTAGAAGTCACATCAACATTGTACAAAGCCAGTAAATCTATGTTTTTATCGTGCTGCATTTTGGCAACGTGTTCGCCCTTGAGCTGCAAAGTAACACCTAATTTTGTGAAAAATGTTTTACTTGCAAAAAGCCCTATACTGGCATAATCTCCAAATTTTTCACCCAAAGGGTTCCATCCTTTTTTAATGTAAATTAAATTCGAAAAAATCCGAAACGACTTTTCGGGATATCCCCTGAAGATAAAACCATAAAAAATAAAATCATGGGAGCCATTGGTAGGCTGTATGGTAGGCGGATCGGTGGTGTAATATTTTTGCCCGGTTGCTGCATTTGTAAATACCACTGTTGAATCGTTGTATTTCCCCAGGGGTATTTTAAGCCCCATCCCCAGGGTAATTTCTGTACGTGTGCTTTCTGTATTGTGGACGTATAAACTATAGCGCGGAAACAAAATTAAATCACCAATCCCGGATGATTTTATCGTGTCCGATTTGTCCAAACCGATCTGCGTCCTGTTTAAAAAGTAACCCGATTCTATTGACATCGTTAATTTTGGCGTTACTCCATAAGCCATTCGCAGGTATAAATAATTGCTGGATAAATCATCAAATAACGAAGCGGTGTCTCTGTCACCGACTAAAAAACGGTTGGAGTTCAGGTGCTGAAAATTCATGGCAAATTCAACTTGTCTTTCCTGCAACACCCCCTGTGACGCACCCCCTGCAATGGGGCTGGCGCTACCACCCGAACAGCAACCCTGGGTATAAGCTTTAAGGGCATACAGAAAAATAAAACCGGTGAATAAAACAGAACGCATAGCTGAGGGTTTAAACATTAAAATAAAAAAAGCCAACAAATATTCGTTGGCTTTTTCGAATAAAAAATAAATTAACGCAGTACAATCAGTTTTAATTTTTTAGATACTTCCCCGTCAGAACATGAAATAAAATAAGTTCCGTTGGCTAATTCTGTAAGGTCAATTTTTACAGTGTTATCCCCCTGAGGCAGGTTGCTATTAAGTACTTCCGCTACTTTTTGCCCCAATTGATTCTGTACTTCAATTTTTACCTGGGTAGCTTTCACTAATTTTAAAGCCAGGGTCGAGGATGAATTGGAGGGATTGGGATACATTTCAATTGATGAAAAATTACTTTTCACATTAATACCCGCAGTGTTTGCGGCAATAGCGGCGGCAATGGCGCTTTGTATACCCGATTGGGTAATAGCGCTTCCATTCTGGTTGTAAAATACAGCATGGTTGCTGCCTCCTAATACAACAACCTTGGGCATTCCGGCTGTGCCATAGGGACTCATGTTCACTGTGGAATTTGAAAAAACAGCGTTGGCCCCGCTCATTCCATTTGTATTGGCCCAGCTTGTTAAGCTGCTGCAACTTGTATTGGCCACATCATCGGCTAAATAAAACAGAACCGTTCCCGGATTTGAACTTTGAAAACCCTGAACCTGTGTATAGCCTGCCAGGGCGCCGCTAATACAGGCACCGCAGGGCATCACCCAGGCAATAACAATAACCTTGCCTGAATTGAGCTCAGTAAATAAATCATGGTTGTTGCCCGAACAATCGTTGCAGGTAAAATTACCGGCTGTTTGCGAAAAACCAAAGACGGCCATTAAACTTGCCAATGTGAGGAGTAAATTTTTTTTCATGGTGTATTTATTAAATTGGTTTAATTATTTCTTCATTTGATGCTTAACAAACATACATCTTTTTTAGATGATTGTATTTATACTTTAACCTTTAAAACTTTACCAGGCCTATATTTTATCTATAAAATTCCTCCTATTATTAGGCTTCAGCTTATAGCTGCTCATTGAAACACCTTCACAAGCCTTAAATTGTTTAGATAGGTGTGAAAGAGAATGGTAACCTAACTTAAATGCGATCTCGGAAAACGAGTAACCGGAATCACTAATCATGGATTTTACTTTTTCTATTTTATAACGGATGAAATAATGTTCAATTGTTTTTTTATTCTGCTTGGAAAAAAAATCAGAAAGAGTTTTATAGGGTATTTGAACCTGTAGTTCAAGGTACTCAATAAGGTTGAAATTCCCAAAATCTATCGTTTCAAAATCTGCAAACAAGTGGTGAATTGAGGTTTTTACTTTCTCTGAAATTTCTTCTTCTTTAGACTTAATCAGCCTGAAGCCGGATTTTTTAAAAGCGGATTCCAATTCAGTTTCTTTTATATTCTTTGAAGTATAAATTACAGCACAACCCAGCTCAACTTTTTTGTACTTAATTCCAAGCTCATTTAAAACCAGTGTAACCGCAGTGATACAACGACTGCAACACATATTCCCTATTTTAAGTGTATTAAGCTCCATATTAAAAATTACCTGTTCCTTTTTTACTCATTGTTGAATGTGTACCATCCTTATTTAAAGGATATATTCCCTTTTTAAAAACATAATCGCTGTAAATGAGGTAAGCTCCCGAAGTAACCACTATTTCACCTTCTTTTAATCCGTTTAAAATTTCAATTTTTGCATTTGTTTGTATGCCTGTATTTACCTTCCTTGCCTCAAAGGAACCGTCTTTGTTGCGCAGCCACACATGTGATTGTTGCCCGCTTTGAATCACCGCGTCAATAGGAAGACTAACAGCCGGTTCAGGCTTTGTTTTGATCAGCACAAAGACCATCATGCCTGGCAGAAATTGTTTTCTTTTATTTTCGATTTTAATCCGGATCAGGTTTATTTTAGTTTCTGCCTGTAATTCAGGATTTGAAAAATCAATTTCCCCCTCCATCACTTCTTCGGGAAAGGCTTCGGGGATTACCTGTAATTTCGCACCCTTCTCAATCAGCTGCAGTTCGTTGGTATACACCTGCGCTTCTACCCACAGGGAACTAAAGTCGGCCAATTTAAACAGGCTGCTGCCTTCGCTGATATAATCACCTTCTTTAAATGAAATTTCCGTTGCAGTGCCCGACACCTTGCTGTAAATAGGGTTAATGATCCTTGCCTGCTTTTGTTCTTCCAGTTCCCTGATTTGATTGTCGGTTAAGCCCCACAATAAAAGTTTATTTTTTGCAGGTTCAATTAAATAACCGTTTGCTCCAAGTGCCTTATTGTTGTTGAGTGCAAACAAATATTCTTCCTCGGCCTGCATTAAATCACGGCTGTAGACTTCATAAATTAAATCCCCTTCTTTTATTTCCTGGCCGGGGATTTTAAAATACAATTTTTCAATACGCCCGTTAAAACGGGAAGAGATTTGTTGCTGGCAATTTTGATTAATAGTAAATACACCGCTGAGCGTTTTTTCGTTCCAGATGCTATCTATGCGCAGGGTGTCTGTTTGAATGTTGCCAAGTTTCATTTGTTCATCGCTCAGGTGAATCAACCTTATTTGCGATTTATCAATCATAACTTTGGCGAGGGGCATTTTGCATATCGGGCACATACCGGCCTGTTTTTCCATAATCTGCGGATCCATGGAGCAGGTGTAAAATTCATTTTCAGCGATTATTTCTTTGGTTTTGTTGTTGCAGGATGAAGCACACAACAAAACAAGCAGCACTAAAACCAGCCTGAATGAAAAAACAGTTATGCTTAAACGTTTATTCATTTTCATTGATTTTAATAAAACTTTCGCTATCCGACAGGTAATGTGCCTCCGCAGCTATTTTGTCTGCTTCCGTTAAGCCATCTGCAATTTCTACCCAGTTATTTAGCTGTATACCGGTTTCCACTTTCACGGCTATGAAATTATTTTCTTTCCACAGCCATGCTATTTTATGTTTGCCTAAATCAACTATGGCTGAAGCCGGAACCCACAAGGCATCGAAACTATCAGCGGTAATTTTCGCGTTCACCAGGCTTCCTGTTTTATGCCGGTGACCTTCATTGTTTACATTTACCCTGATCATCATGCTTTTTGAATTTGCAGCAAGAACAGGCTCTATAAAATCAACATTACCCTTCATTTTCATAGTTGAATCATTGTTGACAATAAAATCGACCCTTTGTCCCACATGAATTTTAGCCATGTCTGCCGCCTTTATTTTTAACATAAGTACCACCCTGTGCGGATCAACCACATTAAACAATACTTTTCCACGCTCTACGTACATTCCTTCTCTTACCGAGATCAGGGAACTTTTTTTGTTATCGCTCATATCCACCGAAGCCATTTTTGCATCCAGCATCTCATGGATGTGCCCGTTGTATTTGCTGTATATGGGAACCGTGCTTTTTACATTCTTGCTGCTTTCAATTTCTGAAATCTGTTCAGGACTTAATTGCAACAATTTTAGTTTTTGTCGCGCTGTTTCAATCAGTTCTTTTTCTGTTGGGGAATTTTTTAACAGGTATAACAAATTTTCCTGGGCATTCACCAGGTCAGCATTGTATACTTCAAATACTATTTCTCCTTTTTTGATGGGCTGGTAATTAAAGCGGATGTACAATTTATCAATTCTTCCGCTGTATCGGGAGGAGATATCGAATTTGGAAAAATTATCATAGTCTATGTAGCCCAATGCATCTACCACAACCGGCCTGTTTTTATATTCAGGATTAATCAGCCGGATTTTTGAAAGCACATTGGAGGATACAGGTTTTAAAGCCGCATCAAGGTATTCTTCCGATTCTTTTACTGCAAGTTCCATTCCGCTGCATTCTGGCTTCGGGCATTTTCCGGGATGATCCTGATGGATTTCAGGATGCATGGGACAGTAATATGTTATTTTTTCCTTTTGACTTGTTTGAGTTTCTTTTTTTGTTTCGCTGTTGTTGCAGCTTATAAAAAATGCACAGAGCAATACCACCACCCTGCAAAGATGATGAAAACAAACCTGTTTATTACCAGGCTTATTTTTGCTCTGTTTCTTTTTCATATTCTACCTGCAGGTATAAAAGTTCCTCTGTTTTGTTTAATAATTCGATACGCGCGTTGTTCAGGGCTTCCCAGGCATCCAGTACAATAAATAAATTCTCTTTGTTTTGTCCGTAGGCAAGCTGGGAGGTGCTCAGGTTATTGTTAAGTGCCGGAAGAATACTTTGTTTATAAATACTGAGCTGTTGTCTGGAGTTTTTAATGGCCAGAAGAATAGCTTCTATTCTTCCACAGGTTTCATTGAGCAGGTTTTGTTTTTTCCACTGCAGTTCTTCCATTTCAAATCCCAGCCCTTTTATATTGGCTTTGTATTCTTTCGACGACCAGGGGGCAATGGGAATGGTCATCATGCCCATGATGTTGTACTGGCTGGGGCGGTTGGGATTAAAGGGAGTCATATTGTTGTAGCGTACACCAAAACCGGGTTTGCTTTTTGTCAATTCCATTTTTTGTTTGTATTTCAATACATCAGTTAAACGGTCTATTGCCTTAAGGTCACTTCTGTTTTTTTGAAGCAGGCTGCTGTCAGGTGAAGCCGCCTCATAATTTTTAATTTGAATAAAAGTGTCTACCTCAAATATAATATGCCGGTTCATCAGGGTATTTAATGCAATAATTTTTTGCTGCATTTCATTTTCTGTTCCGGCAATAAGGCTTTGCAGGCCAGCCAGGCGGGCTTTTATTTTGTAAATGGTATTGAGTTTTCCATCGGCACTGGCGTAGTTAATCTCTGCCGATTTTATCATTAGTTCTATTACGGATTGACTTTCTTTCAGGAGTATTAATTTCTTTTTTAAGATGATACACCGGTAATAGTTGCGTTTGGCAATAGCAAAGAGCTGGTTTTTGGTATAATTTTTATTCTCCGCCTGCTCCGCACTCATGGAATTCATGTAGTCTTTTTTTGCATTTAACCTTGCGGGATTAGGGATCATTTGTTCAATGGAAATCATCAGGGAACCCATACCGGGGTTTTCATAAGGGGTCATCCACAAGCCTCCCCCTGCAAGAGGGGCATCCCAGCTTTTGGCGCCGTTTGCATATTCGTTTAAAGCATTCATTTTAGCCGTATACATTTTAAGTCCGGCATTGTTTTTTTCGATGTTCAGCAAAACAGTATCTAAAGGCATTACCTGCGCAGCAATGCTGCTACTATGAAAGCAGAAGACAGATAAGCTGATTATTTTTAGTATCTGCTTCATCTTTTTAATGTTTTATGGATGATTCAACCATGTCCATTTTTCCGAATTTATTTAGTTCATAACGTTTGGTCATTTCAAAAACAACCGGGGTGGTGAGCAATACATGAATGGAGGAAGTAAACACCCCGCCAATCATAGGCAATACAATGGGAATCATTACATCGCTGCCCACACCCTGCGACCAAAGTACAGGCACCAATCCAAAAAGTGCCACACAAACAGTCATTATTTTAGGACGTAAACGTTGTGCCGCACCACGGTAAACAAATTCTTTCAAATCTTCATCCGTAATTGTTTCCCTTGAATTACCTTTTAGTTTTACCAATTCGTGCATAGATTCGTGGAGGTAAATCACCATAAAAATTCCGGTTTGAACAGCGATCCCGAAAAGGGCTATAAAGCCCACGGCTACAGCAACCGATAAATTCACCTGGTAAAAGTAAATTATGTAAACACCGCCAATGAGCGCAAAGGGCACGGTAATTAAACTGAAAAAAGCTTCCCTTACGGATTTGTATACCATGTAAAGAACTAAGAATATAATGAGCAGGGCGATGGGAATAATAATTTTTAAGGTATTGGCGGCCCGTATTTGATTTTCATATTGACCACTCCATTCAATAAAATACCCTTTGGGTAATTTTTTTAATTTCATGTTTATTTTTTCCTGGGCATCGTGTACGGTGCTGCCCAAGTCGCGGCCACGGACATTAAACAACACAGTCCCTCTCAATAAGGAATTTTCAGATTGTATCATGGGCGGTCCTTCGGAAAGGGATATGTCTGCGACCATTGAAAGTGGTATTGGCCCGTAATTAGGTGTCTGGATAATGGTGCGTTTTATTTCTTCCAGGGAGTTTCTGTAGTCCTGTGCCAGGCGGGCATTTACACTGTAGCGCTTTCTGCCTTCAATGGTAGTGGTCAGTTTCATCCCCCCGATAAGAGATTCAATGACCATGTTTACGTCTTCTACGTTTAAACCATAGCGGCCAATTTCTTCTTTGTTTATTTTGATGTCTATGTACTTGCCACCTGTTATGGGTTCAGCATATAAATCCTTTACTCCGTCCATGCCGGTTAAAGCCTGTTTTACGTGCTGGGCAATTACATTTATGGTGTCTAAATTTTCGCCCAGTACTTTCACGCCCACATCTGTTCTTATTCCGGTGGAAAGCATATTGATGCGGTTGATGATGGGCTGTGTCCAGCCGTTCACTGTTCCTGGAATCTGAAGTTTAGCATTTAATTCGTTGACAAGGTCTTCCTTTTTTATTCCTTTGCGCCATTCCGCTTTTGGTTTTAAGAGGATGATGGTTTCAATCATGCTGATCGGGGAGTTGTCAGTTGCGGTAGAGGCTCTGCCTGCTTTTCCCAGCACAGTCAACACTTCCGGTACCCGTTTAATGATTTTATCCTGTACCTGAAGTATTCTTTTGATTTCAGCGTTAGAGGCATCGGGCATAGTAACGGGCATAAATAAAATGCTTCCTTCGTCCAATGGTGGCATAAACTCTGTCCCCAGACTTATGATCATGGGTACGCTGATGCACAAGGCGAGGAAGTTGATTCCGATGCATGTTTTTCTCCAGTTTAAACAACAACGAATAATGGGGGAATAGATTTTCTGTAAGAAACGGTTGACCGGGTTTTGCGATTCGGGTTTAAATTTCCCTTTCAGAAAAAATGAAATTAAGACAGGAACAAGGGTAACAGCAATAAATGCGTCAATCAATAAGATAAATGTTTTTGTCCAGGCAAGCGGGGAAAATAATTTTCCTTCCTGTCCGGTTAATAAAAAGACGGGCAGAAAAGAAGCTACAATGATGATGGTAGAATAAAAAGCCCCCTTACCAATTTGCCGGCAAGCCTGTTCTATAATACTGAGGCGTTTTTCTTCTTTTATGTTGTTTTCTTCAGTCATGTAAAATCGTTCCGTTTAATTGTTCTCCGACAAATGCCTGTAAGCGTTTTCCACCATCACAATCCCATCGTCCACCACAACTCCTATAGCCAAGGCAATCCCTGTTATGGACATTATATTGGATGAAATACCAAAGGCCTGCAACAAAATAAAACTTGCCGCTATGGAAACAGGAATCTGAATGATGATGATGAAGGCGCTGCGCAAATGAAACAGAAACAGGATTACAATGAGGGACACCATGAGTATTTCTTCGATAATGGTTTTTTTAACGGAGGAGATGGCGGCTTCAATTAATTCGCTGCGGTCGTAAGCTATTTTAAATTTCACTCCTTCCGGTAATCCTTTCTCCACTTCGGCCATTTTCTTTTTTACATCGGTAATCACTTTGTCTGCATTGGCTCCATAACGCATGACTACTATTCCCCCAACGGCTTCACCTTCTCCATTTTCATCAAAAATACCGAGGCGTAAATCGCCTCCCATTTGTACAGTGGCTATGTCTTTTATAAGTATTGGAGTGGTACCATCCCTGCCAACGGGTATGTTTTCCACATCTTTCAGGTTTTTGATATAGCCCATGCCCCTTACGATATAGCCTATACCGCTCATTTCAAATTTTCTTCCACCAACATCATTGTTGTTGGCTTTCACTGTTTTTAAAACATCCATCAAGGAGATGTTGTAATAGTTGAGTTTATTAGGGTCAATCGTTATCTGGTATTGTTTCTGAAAACCACCAAAGGATGCCACTTCACTTACGCCCTTTACGGTTTGCAATCCGTATTTAATGTACCAGTCCTGTAAGGAACGGAGTTCTCCCAAATCATAACCAGGGGCTTCAAGTGTGTACCAGAACACATGCCCTACACCTGTGCCATCGGGGCCAAGCGCAGGGCTAATGCCTTCGGGTAAAAGCCGCTGGGCATAATTCAGCCGTTCGAGTACCCTTGTTCTTGCCCAGTAAATGTCTACATTGTCTTCAAAAACCACATAAATAAAACTCATTCCAAACATGGAGGTAGCGCGTATGTTCCGGATATTGGGTATACCCTGTAAGTTGGAAGCAAGCGGATAGGTGATCTGATCTTCGATTACCTGCGGACTTCTGCCCATCCATTCCGTAAATACGATCACCTGGTTTTCTGACAGGTCAGGAATGGCATCAATAGGGTTTTGCTTCACGGCATAAGCACCCCAAAGGAATAAGCCTATGCTGAAAAGCAATACCAACCAGCGGTTGCGTAAGGAAAGGGATATGAGGCTTTGAACCAATTTATTGTTTTTTATCGGGACGTTGATACTGGCAGCACTGGTGAAGTTTTTTATACTTTTCATCGGGGGCTGTTGCGTATTCATTGTCGTAACCCACCGTGGCTACTTTCTGTCCGATTTGCTGAATGTTTATTTTAGCGGGATCGTAAGTAACGGTGAGGGTTTTGGCTTTAACATCCCACTTTTTTGAAAGCACCCCTTCTTTTTTCTTTAAAGCTCCTTCAATGGTGGATTTACACATTTCGCAATTGCCATACACTTTAAAGGTTTCTGTTTTTTTGTCGGCCTGGGCCATGCCAGCTGCGCTTAACATAAGGCAGCATAAGAGTACAATTATTTGTTTCATAGTTTAAGTTTTTAGGTAAACAGGTTAATGAATAACATTTATGTCAGTTCAACCGTTTACGGTGAATAAATAAAGGAATAGAAAAAAAATTCGTTAGAATTTAACGATAAGAATTAAGCAGGAATAAAATCAAATTAAAAGGGAACGGTAAAGTATGCTCAGTGAAACCGATAGCTTTGGTGGCTTAAGGTAAGTGTACAATTTAATTTCTTTTACAGCCGAATGATGAGAGGCTACATATAAAGTAATTGTCTGAATAATAAAATCAAGATGGGGTACATTTAACTGAAAGGCAGAAGCAACATATTTGTCTTTTATTTTGCTGAAAGAAAATTTCGAATACTTACAGCAATCATTTTTTTTGGAATCATTACAACAACAGGACTTGTGCTGTTGTAATGTAAAGGAGTAGTCCTTTTTCATGGGGCAATAGTTCACCACAACACTTAATCCCAATGTGCTTATGAGCAAAACAAGGCTTAGCGATATGGCGAAAATTTTCTTCACGAAATTAAATTCTGTTATGTAAACTTAGTGAGTTTAAATGAAAAAGCAAAAACAAATGTACGAAATTTATTTTTGTTAACTGTATTCTCACTGCAATTAAAACTGCCCCAAAGGCACACCTCCGCTTCCTGATTTGAAACATAGTTCAACTCATACCGTAATTGACATCAAACCTTTGTATAAAAGCAACAGGGGAGGCCTCAATCCAGGGGCTTAGCATTAAGCAGTTTTTTAAAAAATTATTTTATAGAATCGCATTTGTTTTTTATAAATTTTTCAGGGCTCATCTTAAAAGTTTCTCTGCAATTGTAATTATCAAAATGATAAGCTTCGCCCTTATACTTATAATCATACGAGCTTCCTTTTTCTATTTTCATATTACATACCGGGTCAATATAGAATTTTATTGAAGTAGAATCTGTATTTGTTAAATTGGATGTGTTTCGGGTAAATTTTTCAGGAGCCATTTTAAAAGTTTCTTTGCAATTATGGCTATCGAAATGGTACGCTTCTCCTTTATATTTATAATCAAATGAATTGTTTTTTTCAACTTTCATATTGCATACAGGATCAGTATAAAATTCTGATGAAGAAGATTTATTTTTAAGCATTGAGCAGGCTTCAAGCACACCTATAATAGCCCAATATGTAGCGAAATTTAATGTTTTGTTTTTCATTTCTTTGTTTTTAGCCAAGTTCAGGGAATATATTTTGCCTTACCATGATCGTTATCACCAAACGTGCATGATTTCTATCAGAATGCCTTATATTCATTATTTTCAATAACAGTATCTACTCTAATAAGGTTTTACCAAGCGGGTTTCAATATTTTCTTTAATTGTGTAATCAGATTCAGCAACCAGACCTTGTATTATTTTACGCTACAATGACAGCACGGGCTCTTGTCGAACTTAGCCCTTTGAATTAAATTCTGAACTTCGGTATAACTAAACACATTTGTATCATAGACTAAATAGAAATACCCTTCCCTGCCGTGATTCATATAGGATAAAATAAAAGAATGCCCGATCTTTTCATTTAAATACATGTTGTAAAATTTTTTTACCACCGAAATAGTGTCGGCTAATACCAGTACACCCCTTGTTTTAAGTGAATTGGCTATGTTCTCAACTTGTTCAACGCAGCAACAAAAAACCAATACCTTCATTTCTTTTGACAACTTTTCATGGAGTTAAATCCTTCGGACATTTATTGCTTCATAAATTTTCGGCAATAAAAATTCTGATCGGTTTTAATATAAATAATATACACCCCGGTTTGTAACTGATTTAAATTAATGCCTGCAGAATTGTCTAAATTATATTCCTCCATTTTTTTTTGACCCATTAAACTGTATATACAAATGGATTTTATTGATTCTGTTTTTTCCAATGTAATTGTTAGTATGCCATCAACCGGGTTAGGAAAAAGACCAGGATTTGATTTAACGACGGAAGACTCTCTAACATAAGTGCTGTGGATAATTGTTAGAATAGTATCTTTCATAAAAGCCCCGCAACTGTTCCAAACCCTTAACTTTACATAGTATGAACCCGTGTCCTGAAATACATGAAATGTATCGGCTGAAGTTGCGGAAGTATTGTCTCCATAATACCAGGTTAAATTAGCCTGTGTCCATATACCACCTGTTATTTTGCAATAAGCGGTATCGTTTGACAAGCGAACCTGAAATTGAGGCTTAGGAAAACCTAATTCCGTTACTTTAATTTGTTTGATAAGGGTGTCGCTCTGCATTCCATTGTAAACAATTAATGTTACCATGTATGAACCTGTGTCTGCGTACTGATGTGTAGTAATTGGTATTGCAGATGTATTTCCGTCACCAAAATCCCACAGGCAGGAATGTGTACAGGTGGACATATTAATAAAATTATTGGTACAGGCCTGAAAGGAAAACAGGGCCAGGGTACTATTCCCGATTGTTATTTGTTTGGTGATAGCAACAACATGACCATTATCTTCGCGAAGTGTAATGTAATATGTTCCTGGTGAGGGAAATAAATAAGATAAATTAGTGGTGGATGCTGAATCTAATGTAATTGTATCGTTTAAAATACTGTCCCACTTTTGTATAATCCATGTTGAATACACTCCCCCTGTTGACAGATTAATAAATCTGGAGGTGTCGCCATAACACAAGCCAGTAGCGGAAAACTCAGCTATTGGCGGTAAATGGGCTGTTGCTGCCGATGTCTGTAGTACCCATATAAGTAATACAAGTGAGATGGCCTTCATAAATTTTGCAGGTTGTTTTAAGTCATTTTGGTTACTTCAGCACTAAAGCCCGGTTCACCCTTCACCGGGCTTTATTTTATCTTCCGGCTATTGTTTAATCACCTTTTGAACAAAGCCAGCTGATCTTAAAATATACAAACCATCGGGTAAATTATTCATGTCTATATTCAAGGTTTGCTCCTTTTTTGTAAAGGACTGGATAAGTACACCAGAGATAGTATACAATTCTACCGTAACATTCTTCATCTCATTTTCAAGAGTTAAAGTATTAATAACAGGGTTAGGGAAAACCCTCATCATTGAAGTTTCAATACTTTCTTCTATTCCGGTTGTACTGGTAGAATGTAAACGATAACAGTTTTTGGTATTGTTTCCATTTATATCCATCCCGGTAATAACATACCCATCGTTTCCGATAATAAATGAAACGGGGCCAAACCAGCCTGTACCAGGATGATTTGCAATTGACGCCCAGGTGTTAGTTGCGATATTGTATTCATAAAATTCATTGTGAAATACTTCAACAGGCTCTTCTATTCCTGCCCCGGAATAAACTTTATTTCCAATTGCGAATGAGGCACCTGCAACCACTCCCGGCCCCGGCATATTGGCCAATGTAGCCCAGGTATTTGATGCGGGGTCATACGAATATGTTTTTGTACTTCCATGATTGGTGGAACCCGATTCAAGGTGTCCTTGTGTTACATAAATTTTTCCTCCGGAAGAAGCCGCTACCGGGTGGTGCATGGTAACACCCGGATAAGTTGCTTTTGATGTCCAGGTATCTGTTGTTGGATTGTATTGCCACCAATCTTTATAATTTCCCGAATTATTATCACCAAATCCCATATACAGCATTCCGTTGGCTACTTCACAATTCGGATGGTCCCGGCCAGGTCCCGGGAAATTAGATTTTTGTGTCCAGACAGACGTGTTAAAATCATATTGCCACCAGTCCTGACAATAGCCTGAAACACCCTTTGTATGTCCCAGACCAATATAAGCTTTGTCGTTAATTACATATCCCACACCGTAGGAACGCTTGGGCCCCGGATAATCCGGTAATTGAGTCCAGGTATCGGTAAGGCTGTTGTATTGCCAGAAATCCTTGTAATCGGAAGTGCTTACGCCGGTCATTACATAACCCATAGTTCCGTGACTGAATGCGATGGCATGGTTTCTTCCCGCACCGGGGAAACTGGCTCTCACCTGCCAGCTTACCTGCGCAGAAAATTGAACTGCGGCAAGCAAGATACAAAGTAAAAAACATTTGCTTTTCATGATTTTTGATTTTAGTTAAACATTAAACTATAGCATTGGTTGCGTGTACTCTTTTTGCAAGAAGTTTATTTAAAACCAGCCCTGTACAATTGGTGCAGGGCTGATGTTGTTAATCAATAATAAATTTCTTTACTTCAATAGCAGCACCCGATATCAGTTTAATAAAATAAACCCCTTTGGCAAATTCGGCTGTATTGATGGAATTTTTATAATTCCCTTCAAATTCACCTGCATTTATTTCTTTTACTAATTTCCCTGAAATATCTACTAATTGTATTTTAACCGCTGCCGAACGGATGTTGTTAAACTCAATGTTTAATTTATCTGTAGCAGGGTTTGGAAAGAATTTAAAATTGTTTAGTACCTGCTTGTTTTCAATGCCCATAACTGAACCGGTGAATGCGAGGTTGTCCACCCATAAATAATCGTTATTGGTGGGAGTTGAACCGCTTGCTGAAAGGGTGATGATACAACTATCCGGATTATTTCCACTGACATAGGTTAAGGTAATTGAGAAAGTGGTCCAGCTCATGGCCATGCCCGATAACACCTGGTGCGCAGTGGCTACAACATCTCTTACATGGGTGGATGTATTCCATTTTGTTAATTGTACATCAACAAAACCCTGACTGCTTCCCATGATCATGTGTTGCCAGGAACCGGTTAAATTTTGCGGACGCTGACTGAACGCAAAGCCTGATTTGGGCTGGAAGGTTGCAGGGTCCATTGTTCCGCAAACAGCAACACCAGGGGCAACACCCATGCCAGTAACAGTTTTTGAGGTTAATTTTAAATAAGATGAGCCCGGGCTTCCTGGTGTTCCCTTGGTGCAGGTATATACACCCATAGCATTGGTAGTTGGGTTCAGGGTGCTCCAGCTATCGGGTGTGGAGTAAGCCCCGGCACTTGTCCAGGTTTCAAATCCGCCGTTAGGGACTTGAGCAAATAAAGTGGTGTTTAAAATAAATGCCACGATGAAAGTCTGTAGTGAGTTTTTCATTTTACTATTTTTTTTAAGATGTATAAACAATCAAATTTATTCGCTGGGCGAATACACAGAAAAGCAGATCACAATTTATCAGCGACAGGATAAAATAAATCAGGGATCAAATCAATAGAATTCTGTGCCTGAGGTAAATTGGAGTGTGAATTGAATAAGGGGGGGCGTGATAATCCGGTGTGATCAGTCTGAAAGAAAGAGCAGGTTGAAGATGTAAAGGATTGGGAATTAAAAAAGAAGCAGTAATTTTAAAATGAATAATTGGCAACTGAAGACCCTCTGTACTCTTGTATTTATCTTTTAATTTAACAAAGGTAGATTTGTTTTTACAGCAATTTTTGCTTTTCATTTTATTTCCACAGCAAGCTTTTTCATCACAGGTGTTAAACAGGGAAATTTTTTTTAAGTGACCCCCGCAGTAATGAAAATTGACTGTTGCGCCCATTGCAGCCAACAAGTAACAAAATGCAATAAGCAGTATGATGATTTTTTTCATTTTATTTCTATTGAAATATGAATAAACAAAACACAATACTTTTTATTAATGTCAATTGGTATTGACCATTAATTTCTGTGCAGGTAAATTGATTTCCAGTATATGTTTTCTATAACAAATTCCATCATAAATATGCTGAGTAAAAATAATCCAATAAAGGATTTATTTAATAACAAAAAGTCTTTTATGAATTCCGCACATAGCTTGTCTTAAGCTATGTGCAGAATATATAAGCTTACATTTTCAGAATAAAAAAATAGTACAGGTTGTTAATGAAAATCAGACAGTTTTATATTACCTGTATTCTTCCACCAGTACATTGTTGGTACCGGCGCTGTTTAAACAATCCTTATCCCAGCCTGCATCGGTAGCAGTACCACCAACAGCTTTTACCCAAAGGCTTAAGGTATGAACGCCCGCAGTTAATCCGTTAAAGGCCCCGCTAATTGATACGGGAATATTACTTCCGGCGCTGGTGATCAGGGCTGTTGCATTTCCAATCGCAGTGGGTACATCATCCACTCTTAATTCAAAAACAGTTCCGGTGGCGCCGGTGAATGTAGTCGTGTACACGGTGGTTTGCAGGTTAAGTTTAACAACTGTTCCCGCCGCATTTTTTGTGAAGGCACCCAAATCGCCTATCTTTTGATATGCAGCCGTAACGCTCACCAAGGACTGGCAACCTGTAGGCTGAAGGGAAGACACTTTAGTAGACAGATCCTGCCAGGTACCAAGCCCTGCGGCATCCGAAACTAATGCTTTCCCGGCTCCGGGCGTTCCACTGTTCAGTTGAAAACCTCCGTTGACGGTTAATTGTTTTAAGGCCAGGTCTACGTCTACCACACTGCTGCCGGCACTTAAGAAGTTGAACTGTGCATTCGCATCATCGTATTGCAGCCCCCAGGTAGGTGCGGTAACAGAGTGACGGATCAGCATTTTGTTGGGATTGGTAAACATCGGCAGTGACCCGGGCCCTCCGGCATATATTGTAATGGCACCGGCATCTTCCGCCCGTCGGGCATAAGGCACAGACCAGATTCTGGTTTTTCCCAATAGCTTATAAGTGGTAGCACCGGTAGGGTCCATTTCCACCTGTAAATATTTTTCCCCGTGTGCTCCAATCCAGTTGACACCCGCCATAGTACCGCTTACCACCACGCCACCGCCTACCTGCACATCAAAAAGCCCAAAGGCATTGGTGGTGTCCACATGTGTTTCAACATACACTGAAGAATCGGGAAAACCTGTTCTTACGTCCAGAATACTTATTCTTAATGTTATGCGTTGGTTGGCCAAGGGCTTACCGGTACTGTCGCGGGCAACACCCTGGTAATTAAATTTTGCAGGAGGATGGGCAAAGGCGACTGTGATACATAAAAACAGTAGACTTAAGAGGAGGCTTAATTTTTTAGTATTCATGGCTTATTTAGTTTTAGTTAATTTTTAATAATTGTTTGTTTTTTGAATTTTATAAGATTGTATAAAGGGCTGCTGGTTTTTTACTTCGGTCACTTTAAGGATGTACATTCCCGCAGGAAGTTGTGAAAGATCAAGGCTTTCAGTTTTTTCGCCGGTTGGAGCGCCACCTGATTTAGTTAAAATAACTTTGCCACACATATCCAGCAGGTCATATGCAAATGTTGTTGCTGCTTCAATATAAATTAAGCTGCTCGAAGGATTGGGATAAACCTTCAGGCTTTGACTGAGTACCAGTGGTGCCTGGGCAGCTGTTGTGTGGTCGATAAAAGGATCGTTTTGCAATACACCCTGGGTAACAATAAGGCCGGGAACCGAATAGGTGGTGGCTAAGGTGACTTCGCAAAAAGACCAGTCGACGATGTAGCCGTCAACCTTTGCTGTTCCCCCTGTTGAATTAATAATAGAAGGTGCAATGCTCTGCGCCTGTGCAGCGCAAACTGCAACAAAGCTGAAAAGGATTAAATTTATTTTTTTCATATTTTCTGTTTATTAATTTAGTGTTAACGTATTATTTTTACCCGTTGTTGATGCGTTCCATTGTAAACGACTAAGTAAATTCCACTGCTCAAATCAGCAATACTCAGTTTAAATTCATTTTCACCTTTTGAGATGAGACCGTTAAAAACAGTTTTCTGCACCTTGCCTAATATGTCGGTAATATAAATAGCAGAGGCCGTGCTTTTGTCTGAATTGATTTTAATCAGCAATTCGTTTTCAGAAAAATTCTGGTAGATTTTCATTCCATCCTGTCCAACATAATTTTCAGGAACATTGATGGTATGATTGGTAGAATCCAGCACCAGAAAGGTCCCCATCATGCCGTCGTCTTCGTGATGCAGCAGGTGGCAATGGTACATAAAGGGCACCGTGGGATCCATAAAATCGTCGAACTTTGTAATAAAACGAATGGTATCATCCGGCTCAACCAGCACCACATCTTTATAACCGCTCAATTCAGGAGGAGGAGGGTTGTGGTTGATATCAAGAATAAAAAACTGTATATCGTGTATATGAAAAGAGTGTGCTACTAATGTTTTGTTGGTCAGTGTCCAGATCTCCGTATTTCCCAGGTAAGTTTTAATGTTCATGGAATCCATGTGAAAGGTCCTGTTGTTGATAAAAAAAGGACCATCCACCAATGCCTGCTGGCCGCTTGTGCCAAAATCAGGGCTAAAATTCAGTTTTTGTGTGGCATCCACAGGAGAGCTGGGGATGTAAGGAATGGGCGCGAACGAAGCGGGAATGGTAGTAACCGGATTAGCAGTTGGCGCGATCACATCAAAACGAAGCACATTAAAATTGTTTCCATTCAGCAGGTTCTGGTAATACCCATCCTGAATAAGCAGTGTGCTGGTACCCACTGAATCGGCGCCGATAATTCCTTTGGGCAATTCTGAAGCATAACTCATTAAATACAGACTTTGCCCCAGGGTATAATTTCCGAAATTAATCAGAATTTCAGCTCTTTCACCGGGAGATAAGCGAAGACGATTGGTGGAGTAGGGTTGGGCAAGCAATCCGCCATCTGAAGCAATCATAAAGAAACTTGAATTGTCGGAAAGGCCAAATTCGTAAGAGCGGTCGGCAGATCCGTTCAGCATCCGGAAACGCACTACCTGCTTAGGAACCTGGAGGTAAGGCCGGAGGGTGCCATTTACCATAAGGGCTGTATCTTCGTGAGTGGCAGAGCCTATCTGGTAAAAGGGATCGAAAATACGTGTCTGAACAATCAGCGGGAAATCATCTACTTTATAATGCCGTGGTAAGTTGTAGCCTGCTTCTTCGCTGTCGCGGATAATAATCATCCCGGCCAGTCCTTTTGAAACCTGTATTTCGGTTTTCATGTGCTGATGAGCATGATACCAGTAGGTGGCAGCCTTGTTCAGTACTTTAAATTTTGGGCTCCAGGTAACGTTGGGGGCAATCAGCTGATACGGCCCTCCATCCCATTTGGCGGGCAGGTGAAAACCATGCCAGTGAACAGTGCTGTTTTCTACAGGCAGGGTGTTCTTCACATTCAGGGTTACACTATCTCCTTTGTTCATAAAAAGGGTAGGGCCCAGGAAAGCTCCGTTGTAGCCCAGGGTGTTGGTATTGTGCCCCGGATAAAATACAGTGGTTCCTTTTTGAATGTTAAGATTAAAGGTGGTACCTGACAAGGTATCGGGTATAAACAAGGGGTTTTGGGAAAATAATTTTCCGGGAAGTCCTGAAATTAAAAGCAAAGCGATTAATATCAGAGGAGTATTTCTGTTCATGCTGGTCATAAATAGTTAATATGTTATTGCGTTAGTCCTGCTGAATGGCAATTTTTCTGACGAAACTTTCGCCGTTCATTTCCCCGCGGATAAAGTAAAAACCAGGCGGAACAGGGGGAATATCAACTGTTTTGTTCCACGATCCGGTACTAAGTTGTTCGTTTACAAGTTCAGCAAGCCTTTGTCCATTCATGTTAACAAGGTCCAGCCGCATTGCACCCTGGCTTTTAGCACTGAGCGAAATTGTTAGTTTGCCGGCAGCGGGATTGGGCAACAGGGAAACTGAAGCTGTGCCAACAGCTGTGTTTTTTATTCCAATGGTGTTGTTATTACAATGGAAAAAAGCGCGGATGGAATCTGCGATGATAGAAGTATCACCAACAACAAATGAAGCCGTATTTGCATTGCATACATAGAGGACTTTGTGTGTTGATCCGGCTACAACAGCAATTGTAGGCATCCCCATCCCATCGTAATAGGCCACCTGCAATCCGCCTGAATCAATAGGAACTGAAGTGTAACTGTGTGTAGTTACCCAATTGGTAATTTGCGAACAGGTGTAACTGTTGGTAAATCCAAAATGGTAAAAGTTTATTTTATTGGAGCAGGTGCTTTTCAGTTTAGCGTACATCGGATCGAGTGCATTTCCTGCAGTAATGCATGGGCTGCACGAAAGCATAAAAAATTCCATAATAACAACTGAGCCTGAATCCAGTTCGGTAAATAAATTGTGCACGTTTCCATTGCAGTCGTTCATTGTAAAATCCATTGCCGTTGTGGGCGCCTGCGATTTTAGGCTTTTCGTTGCAAGTAAAACGAACACTAAAAGGTAGAGGTACTTTTTCATGATTTTTTTTTAACTCGTTTATTCGTTTATTCGTTTTTTTGTTTATTCGTTCTTTCGTTTACTCGTTCGTCTGATAGTTCATTCGTTCACTGTTCTAAAGAACAAATGAACGAATGAACACATAAACGAATGAACTAATGAACGTTTAAACGATTACCGTATCATTATTTTTTTAGACATCACCCTGTCGCCCACACAAAGGTTTACAATGTAAACACCATCGGCTATATTGTCTAAAGCAATCCGGTCCATGTTGTTGCCCGCTGATTTAGACTCGGCTGTTTGCCTTGTTATATCTCGGCCCAGGGCATCTGTTATTTTAACAGCCACCTGGTTGTTCTGTTTAAGTGTGTAGTTTAAGATGACCTGACGGCTGATCTGATCAAAATAAATGTTAGCACCCTGTTCGTCCATATATTCGGCAATACCTATGTTATTGGCAGGTTTTACAGTAAACGAGTTGAGGTACAGGGCATCGCCTGAATTTGCACTATTGTTGTTGGTGCAATTGGTGCAATAATAAAAGGTAACATTCCCAATATTTGTTAAAGGAGCTTTCCAGCTGAATGCCCAGGTGGTTTGCCCGGTGCTTGGTGTAGCAGGGGTTCCGGCCAGCATGTGGGTAATCGAATACCTGGTATTGCCGCTTACGGTATGGTTCAGCAACTGGGTGCGGTTGGCATCTGTGATGGTAAGGGTACCGGCACTGGTATTGGTGGCATTCTCCAAAGCACACAATTCAAAGCCAAACCTTGAAATTCCTGATTTCGTTACTTTCAGGGAGATGTTGTAGGTTTGTCCGGGAGTATACGTTGAATCGGCTACGGGGTAGTTAAACTGATTAACACCGGTGGCCGGGTTGGCAACCGTTGCATCTGCATGGCAACCACTGTGTTTACAGGTTACATCGCCGGGAGCGCCCGTACTTCCGGGATGGGAACCGGTGGATTTGATGATGTATTTGGTTCCGCTTAAATTGCTGAACAGTATGGGCAAACCAATTACTGAAAAAACAACCAAGGCTTTTCTATATGTATTTGTAAGTTTCATGTGTAAATGTTTTAATTTTTTATGATCAGAAAATGGGTTTAATTTTTAATTACCGGCTAATGTTAGGTTGCTGGTATAAACATAATCACCTTTATCGCCCATATCGTCGTTGGCAGAAACAGCTCCGGCATAAAAAGTAACAGGCCCCATATTGGTAGCGGGTGCAGTCCAGTTAAAGGTCCATTCACCCACGCCGGTATTTACAGCGTCGGTGCCTTTAAAGCTGTAAGTCACGTATTTCCTGCTTTGTAAAGTAGCGTAATTACTTACAATTTGTGTCCTTGATGGATCAGTTATCTGAAAAGTACCAGCATTGGTGGTGTCGCCGCTAAACATGGCCAGCAACTGAAAACCGAAACGGTCCACATTGGCATCGGTAATTTTTACTTTCACCTGGTAGGTTTGGCCGGGTGTATACTGTGTTAAAGCATTGCCCACCTGAATAGACAAACTTGCTGTTCCTGCATTAAGTGCCTTGTCATCGTGACAGCCACTAACTCCGCAGGTGGCTTCACCCGGGGCACCGGTATGTGATGCGGGGGCTCCTGAACTTGAGCGTTCGGGCATAGTTGCCATTATAAAAAACGGCAGGGCTAAAACGGAGAGGATTGTGATTCTTTTTTTCATTGTATTTATTTTAATTAGGAATTATTATTGATGAATCTACGAATACGAATTTATACGAATATACGAATGTTGGAATAATGAATCTACGAATACGGATTTGTACGGATACACCAATCTTTGTGTGGTACTGCTGTATACAGCTACATTAGTATATTCGTACAAATCCGTATTAGTAGACAAAATAAACAAAGAACGAATTGCAATTGACGAGCCAGTAAACTAAGAACTTTAAACTACTTCCGAAGGTACTGGCAGCACTCCGGCAAAGCAGCGTAAGCACTGTCTTTTCCTTTGTATTTATCATTGTCATAACCAACACCGGCCACCAATTGCTGAATAGCATCAAGGCTGATTTTGGTGGTATCATAACTTACCTTCATTATTTTGCTGTCCACATTCCATTCGGCGGTTTTTACACCGTCAGTTTTAAGAGCCGACTCAATGGTTTCTTTACACATTTCACAATTGCCCCATACCTTAAAGGAGTTTTCTTTAATTGTTGCGGGTTTACAGGCTGCAAAAAAACAGACTACAAGTAAAAGTATAAAAATGTTTAGCCGGTTCATGAAAAAAATAATTAAGGTAAGCAAAAAAAGAAAATAAGATACCTGAATTTAAGGTAAAGAATTGAAATCAGATCAGGAAGGAGCAGTTTTTTATATAAACCGGTCTGTTGAAAAGGTCGGGTGGAATTTCTTTTGTAGAAGAGCAGGTCGTCAGGTCCGATGAGGTGTAATAAAGTTGAGTAAAGACCGGAAGGAGCAAAAGATCCTGTGAAGAATAATTTTTGAAACTTAATTTTAAATCGGAGGAATATTTATGGGAGTCTTTTACTTTAAAAAAATGTTTTTGGTCTTTGCAGCAATTGCGGTTCATTTTTTTTGAACCACACTTGCATTTGTTTTTCGATTCAAAAACAACACTGATATCCGCTATTTTTCCACCGCAATAATGAATGTTTACAGCCACGCCAGCTGTACTGAGCAGGTAGAAAAACAACAATGCTATAAGGGCGGTTTTTTTCATGGTTACGGACAAATATATACTATTTAGATACACAAGTCAATTATTTTAACAACTATTTTTCGGTATTCTTTAGTTTCGCTAATAAAGACCTGGCGCCTTCAATTACAAAAACAGCCTCTTCTTTTGCTTTTCCGCCTACTATAATTTCGGTGTAACCGGCCTCTGTAGCTCCAATTTCAATGTTGATCATTTCATAAAGCCCCTCTTTTTGGTATACAAAAACAAAATACTGGTTGTTGAACAATACAATGGCTTTTTCGGGAAGCGCAAGCACCTTGTTGTTTTGGGTTTCGATATCGGCTTTTATATACATTCCCGGAAGCAATTCCGGGTCTTCTTTCTCAAGGTGCCCGTGTACCCTGGCTGTTTTATCGGGACCAATGGTATGCCCTATCAAATGCACAGTGGCGTATCGTTTCACATTTCCTTCGTTGGGCAGGGTGAATATAATTTTCTGGCCCTCCTTTATTTTCGAAATATCTTTTTCAAACACGGTGAGCTCGGCGTGCAGGTGGTCGGAATTGATGATTTCAAACAGTTCATCCGTTGGGTTTACATATTTGCCAATGTTTACATGCACTTCTTTTACAAATCCATCTATGGGCGACAGGATGGAAATGGAGCTTTGTATTTTACCACCGGCTAATTTTTCGGGGTTCACATTGATCATGCGCAATCTTTCTTCCAGGGCGTTTACTTTGGCTTTCAGGCTGCGGTATTTCATTTCGTTTTCCTGCAAAGCACGTGTAGAATTAATATTTTCTTTGTTGAGTTCCTTTTGCCGCTCATATTCTGCTTTCACAAAATACAGGTCGGAAGCAGCAACAATGTAATTTTCCTGAAGCTGGATGTAATCCTGGTGTTCCATAATCACCAGCACCTGTCCTTTTTTAACCTGCATACCCTGCAACAATTCAGTTTGTTTTACAAAACCACCCATAGGGGCCGAAATGCTTACTAAATTCTGTGGAGGGGCTTCCAATACTCCATTTACACTTATAGTATTGCTCAGTTGTCTGTATTCAGCCTTAGCGGTTTTAATGCCCGCATTTTTAATCTGTTCCGCACTTAATTCCACTTTCGTTTCCGAGAGGTCTGTGGATTCTTCAGGTGTTTTTTCCTCCGGCGTACGACTACAAAAAGAAAAGCAGCTACATATTATAATCAGAAGAAAACTTGTTTTTAGTCGCATGGTTTGTTTGATATTTGTTGAGACTTATTGATATTTGTTGGGGTGGGCTTTAGTTCTTAGTTTAAAGTTCATAGTTCAGTGATCTTAGTTCTTAGTTCGCAATTCTTAGTATCTGCAAATTCATATTAGGAAATCCAACTTTTTAACTTTCTAACTTCTAACGTTCTCACTTTCTCACCTTCTAACTTTCTCACTTCTCGATCAAATACTCAATCTTTAAAGCCGCCAGGTTGTTCTGATGGATTACATTCAGGTAATTGCGTTCCATGTTTAAGGCCCTGCTGAGCACCTGTAAATAATCAATATAACTGATTTCACCTGTGTCGTACGACTTAATAGCCTGGCTGATGATCAATTGCGTATTGGTTAAGGCATTGTTTTTATAATAGCTGATACTGTTTCTGTATTTCAGGTACAGGGTAACGGCTTGTTTGTATTGCCCTTCGAGCATATTCCGGTTGTAATTGTAATTCGATTGGGCAAGTTCGGTGTTGATTTCGGCGGCTTTAATTTTTGCTGCCTGCGGATAAATCCACAAAGGAATGGTCATACCCAGCTGGAAACCATTCAGTCTGTTTCGGGTACTTAAAAAATAATTGTCGCCAAAAACATTTCCGGGACCATACAGAGACTGGTTAAAATAACCAAAGCTTAAGTCGGGCAATATTTTTGAGGCCTCTAAGTGTTTCGACCGTTTACTGACTTCCACCTCCTGTTTCAGGTATTTTAACAAAGGATGCTCTAATGAAGCAAGCGTGTTGGTGTCCACCGTAAGGAAATGCTGTGTTAAATCCTCCTCCGTCACATTCACTTCTTCGCTGGTTTGCATCAAGGTCATTAATAAAATCTGAAAACTATTGATGTCCTCTTCACTTTCCAGCAACTGGTTTTTTATTTCCATTACCTGTGTTTCTGCTGTTGTTTTTTCGAGCAGACTTCCTTCGCCCACTTTGTATTTTAAGGCCCCGGCTTTGGCAAAACTTTCATAAAGGCTGTCTTCTTTATGGAGCAACTGGTGAATGGCCAATGAATATTGCAGGGAATAATAGGCTTCTTTTACCCTGTACAACAAATCCGATTTTGTAGCCGCTAATTTATATTCACTTCCTTTTATGCGCTCTCTGGCTAAAGAATTTTGGGCGGCAAACACCGTTGGAAAAGGCATGGACTGCGAAACGGTAATGTTGTTGTCGTACTTGTAAATGCTGTTGAATTGCCCCTGGGTGTACATTACCGATGTTTTAGGAAGCTCGGTACTTGTTTTTTTTAACTGGACGTTGTGCGCAATTTCAAGGCTCGCCGTTTTTAACAATTCGTTGTTTTTTAAAGCCTGTTCAACACATTCATTCAGAGTGAATTTTTTTGCAACCGAGGTTTGGGCATTCGTTTTTGTAAGTGCGAATACAAGCAGGACTGTTAGTGTTTTTATTTTTTTCATCTTATATAAATTTAGTAAGCCATAAGTAATAAGCCATAAATGGCGAAGGTGAGCGATATGAATTACTGATTAGTTTAAAAGTTTGAAAGTTCAAAAGTTTAAAAGTTGGAATTACGGTGAGCTATATGAACATTGTTATTTATCCATGGTCGTTTATGTCTTATTACTTTTTGCTTATGGCTTTTAACTTTTAATTTTTAACTTGTTTATGGCTTATTCCTTTTTGCTTATGGCTTGTATATTATTTAACCGTGATCGTTCTTTTAACTTTATAAAACTATACAATACCGGCAACACCAGCAAAGTTAATGCGGTGGCGGAAACCAAACCACCAATAACTACTGTGGCAAGTGGTTTTTGGACTTCGGCCCCGGCCGAACCGGAAATAGCCATCGGTAAAAAGCCAAGCGAAGCCACCATGGCCGTCATAATTACTGCGCGAAGCCTGTTTTTCGTCCCTGTTTTTATAATATCCGTCATATTTGTCATTCCTTCTTTTTGCAATTGGTTAAAGTGCGCCACCAATACTATTCCGTTTAATACGGCCACACCAAACAGCGCAATAAAACCAACCCCCGCCGAAATACTAAAGGGCATGCCCCTTAACCACAAGGCCCACACACCACCAATAGCCGACAAGGGAATGGAGCTGAAAATGAGCAACCCGTATTTGAAGGAGCCAAAGGTAAAATAAAGC
>JAHEYF010000187.1 GCA_023251755.1 Bacteroidota bacterium | reverse complement strand
TGTATATTGTACACAGACTGAATACAAGTTGCGCGTAGTTAGCTTGTTTTGTGTCCCTTTTTCATCAGCTAATTATCATATCAGCTAATCAGCTCATCTTTTTGACTTCTAACTTTTAACCTCTAACTTAGCCGAATGGATAAACCAAGTTTTGACGATATATACATGGAGCTGGCCGAAAACCTGAGTAAAAAGTCACATTGTGTAAAAGCACAGGTGGGGGCGGTTGTTACAAAAGACACCCGGATCATCTCCTTGGGCTACAATGGCCCGCCGGCCGGTACGCACAACTGTGATGAAGAATGGCCACAGGAAGGTTGCCCCCGCGACAGCAAAGGCAGTTGTTCCTTAGCCCTGCACGCCGAACAAAACGCTATTTTATACGCCGCCAACAACCATGTTACCATGCAGGGGTCTACCTTGTATGTTACCTTGTCGCCCTGCATAGCCTGCGCAAGGGTTATTTATACTGTAGGAATTAAAAAAGTCTACTATAAAAATTCCTACGCCGAATTCAAAGGGATCCCTACCGACGAAGGTGTTGAATTCCTGAAAAAATTTGGAGTGGAAGTACTCCGCTATAAAAAACAATGAAAAGAAACTGGTTCTGTATACTTTTATTAATTGCTCTTTTTTGTGGGATGAACACCTCCTTGTCGGCCCAGGAAAAAAGAGAAGACAAAAAGTCAAAAGACGACAAGAAGGTTGATAATGGCCTGAAGAAGGCACTTACCTTTAAAGAAATCCGTAAAAAAAAGAGGGAGGATAGAAAGAGACGGAAAGACGAACGTAAAAAATTCAGGCTCGAAAAAAAGGCTATAAAAAAACACCACAAACAACTGCAAAGCGAAGAAACTTTTAAGCGCATGAAAAAAAGCAGGAAAAAGGCGAATAAGAAAAATAAGAAGAACTCGTTTTAGAAACTCGTTCATTCGTTTACCAGTTCAATCGTTTGCTCGTGATACTTGTTCATTTGTTATTCTGTTTGGTCTTTTACTCCTTCAACTACAAAACGAGTGAACGAATAAACTACAAAACGAGTGAACGAATAAACTTTTCGGTTATTTTCCCATTTAAATGAATTTCCTTACCACTTATCATAAAAAACCTGCCAGCTAAAAAAAGAGGCTCTCATTTTCTGAGTATCCGTCTATTTTTGTTAAAAAAAGTAAAAGTTACATCGATTCAGAAATTTTTTCCCGTTGATTTACAGCTTATTATCGATAAACGGAAAAATTTTTTGTGATTTTTTAACACGATGTCTATTTTTACCCCCTCAATTAACTTAGAACTATTAATAAAAGACATATTATGCTAAAGAAAATTTACCTCAGTTTAGTTGCAGTTTTTGCCTTAGGAGTGGTTGCGATGGCCCAGACCGGTGCCATTAAAATTACACTTACCGATGCTAAAACCAAGGAGTCCATACCTTTTGCTGCGGTTCAGGTTACCAGTAATGGAGTTCCTGCTGGTTCTGCAATTACTGATTTAGATGGTGTAGCATTAATCAAACCCCTTCCTCCCGGTAAATACACTGTTAAAGCGGTATACGTTGGTTACCAGCCCAAAGAAATTCAGGGAATTATAGTGGCCATTGATAAAACATCATACGTGCCGGTGGCTCTTTCAAACGAAGAAGGTGTGAAGTTAGACGAGGTTGAAGTAGTAGCTTACCAGGAACCTTTAATTGATCCGGATACAAAAAGTGGTGGAACTGTAACCCGTGAAGAATACCAGCACATGGCTACTAAAAACGTATTGTCTGTTGCTTCAACAACAGCAGGTGTTTACCAGTCTGATGAAGGTGCCGGTGTAAACGTTCGTGGTTCGCGTTCATCAGGTACACAAATTTTTATTGACGGTGAGCGTGCCATTGGTACAGCAAATATTTCGCAGCAGGGTGTTGAACAGGTGAGTGTGATTTTGGGTGGTTTACCTGCTCAGTACGGTGATGCAACAGGTGGTGTAATTTCCATTACCACACGTGGTCCCCAGTCGCAGTTTTTTGGTGGTGTTGAAGCCATCTCTTCTCAGTTGACCGATAAATTTGGCTACAACTTTTTAGGATTTAGTGTGGGTGGCCCTTTGTTATTTAAAAAAGACGAAGCAGGAAACAAACAACCTCTTTTAGGTTTTATTGTGGCCGGCGAGGTTGTTAGTCAAAAAGACCCTGACCCTTCATCTGTTGGGGTATGGAAAGTAAAAGATGATAAATTAAAAGAAATACAGGAAAAGCCTTTAACTAAAGTAAACGGAACCAATTATTATTCAGCTGAATATTTAACGTTTAACGACATGGAAAAAGTGGCCGTTCGTCAAAATGTTGGAAGCCGCTCTTACCGTTTAAACCCTAAAATTGATTTTAAACCAAGTGCCAACTTAAACATTACCTTAGGTGGCAGATGGGATTACAACAACCGCCGTGATTACAATTATAATTATGCTTTGTTCAACGCTTCCAATAACCCACAGGCCATTGAACAAACAAGCAGTGCCTATATTCGTATTACCCAGAAATTCGGAAAAGACAACGCTGCCGATCAGGAAAAATCACAAACCTTAGTAAAAAATGCCTTCTTTAGTTTTCAGGCCGGTTATCAAAAATATTCTTATAAATACCAAAGCGATAAACACACGGACAATTTATTTGATTATGGTTATGTGGGAAAATTCAAGCAGTACAGACAACCTACTTACGATTACAAAAAAGATAAATATGTGGATGTGAACCACCCTGATCCTTCTGACCCTTTGCATTTTATTAGTTATCAAGGCTGGCAAATGGCGCAACCCAACGATACTTTATTAACTTTTGAACCCGGAACCTTAAACGCATTGGCAACCAATTACACAGAGCAGGTTTACGCCGAAAATCAAAATTATACGACCATACCCGGAACCAGTTATGGCTACTGGAATTTACAAACCGGTTCAGATGTAACCCAGTTGAGGGGTTTAAGAAACGGCGACCGTCCTACCCAGCCGGTACATAGTTTATGGGACAATCCGGGGCGTTCTTACCCCAGTTATGGTTTAACCGACAACCGCCAGTTCCGTATTACATCGAGCTTTTCGGCCGATATTAAAAGCCACGCCATTACAATTGGTGTAGAGTATTTACAACAGGACAACAGGGGTTATTCCCTGGTACCGAATAACCTTTGGTCCCTGATGCGCCAGTTGGCAGGAGCCAACCGCAACTTCGATAAAAGTATTGCTCCTTTATCAGTTGCTTCGGGTTACACACCAATTGCCTCACAGGTGAACCCTGATCCTGCTAATGCTGCCGGATTCAATAGTTCTGGCCCGCTAAGCGATACACTTGTGGTATATAATTTTTCAGAAATCCAATCGCTTTTTGTCAGCAATATGCTTGCAGCTACAGGTCATTCACCTACTGAAAGAAACTTTTTCTTAGACATTGATAATTACGACCCAAGCTTTTATAAATTAAGCTGGTTCTCTCCGGATGACCTTCTGAATGGTGGGAATGGTATTGTAGATGCTTATGGCTACGACTACGCCGGTAACCGTTTGAAAAAACCTGTAAGTTTCGATAACTTTTTAACAAAAACCTTTAAAGGTTCAAATGACAAAGATTATTACGAACGCCAGGTGGGTGCTTTCCGCCCCGTATACATGGCCGGTTATATCCAGGACAAGTTTGACTTTAAAGACATTAAATTTAACGTAGGTGTTCGTATCGACCGTTACGATGCCAATCAGAAAGTATTAAAAGATAAATACTTACTGACCCCGGCCTATACCATCAACGATCATCCAATTGTAGGCGGTCAGGCGCTTGTAGCACCCTCCAATATTTCAAAAGACGCGGTGGTGTATGTAGACGATTATAAAAATCCTACAAAAGTGGCAGGTTACAGAAGCGGCGACACCTGGTACGATGCCAACGGAAACGAAGTACAGGACCCTAAAGTAATTGCCGATGCTTCGGGTTCAGGTATTATACCTTACCTTACCAATCCGAATTATGCCGATACAAAAGACAAGGAACCTTACAGCAACAAAGCTTTCCAGGATTACAAACCACAAATAAACATCATGCCGCGTATAGCTTTCTCGTTCCCTATATCCGACGTGGCTAATTTCTTCGCGCATTACGATGTACTTACACAACGCCCTTCGGCAGGTTTAAGCCGCTTAGACCCTAAAGATTATTTTTACATGTTAAACAACCAGGGTGGTACTGTAGCCAATCCAAACCTGAAACCAGAAAAAACAATTGACTATGAATTGGGTTTTGCACAAATTTTAAATGAAAGAAAAAATGCCTCACTTAAAATAACGGCCTATTACCGCGAAATGAGAAACCTGATGCAGATTACCCGTGTTAACCAGGCTTTCCCTCAGTATTACTTAACCTATGGTAACATCGACTTTGGTACCGTAAAAGGGTATTCAATAGAATACGATCTGCGCCGTACCGGTGGTGTTTCCATCAATGCCAACTACACCTTGCAGTTTGCCGAAGGCTCTGGTTCCAACGCCAGCGGTGGCTACAACTTAGCCAGCACCAGCCAGCCGAACTTACGTGTTTTGATCCCGCTTGATTTCGATCAGCGTCACACCGTTACCACCACCTTTGATTACCGTTTTGGTGAAGGAAAAGATTACACCGGGCCAAGAGTTGCCAAACAATCCGGAGAATCCCTTCAGCTTTTGAAAAATGTTGGCTTTAACATGGTGTTGCGTGCAGGTTCTGGAACACCTTACACCAGGATAGCGCAGGCCAACTCGGATGTGTTGATCGGTGTTGCTCAAAACTCAACCATTGCCGGTAACTTAAACGGTTCTTATTTACCCTGGCAGTTCCGTGCAGATTTGCGCGTAGATAAAAACTTCCAGTTGACCTGGGGTAAAAAAGAAGGCGAAAATAAAAAGAACGCCAACCTCAATGTATACTTACAGGTGTTGAATGTTTTTAACAGACAAAACATTGTTAATGTACATGCTTATACCGGAACACCTAACGACGATGGGTATTTAACTGCTCCAACATCACAAACTGCATTAAGCACTATTCAAAACCAGGGCGGGCCGGGTTACTACCAGTCTTTCCTTGATATGTATGCTGCTAAATTAAACAACCCGAATTATTACAGCAGGCCAAGGGTTATCCGTATAGGTGTAATGCTTGATTTTTAAATGAACCAATGAACCTGTCGCCCCTCTTTATTGAGAGTAGCAGGTGGCTGTTAAAAGTTTTAAATTAATAACACGTAATTGTGTGACTTTATGAGAACAACTATGATAAAAAAACTGTTTTTACCCTTAACAATTATAGGGCTGGTAAGTAACCTGAGTGCCAGGGAGAATATAGACATGCCGGGTGTAAAAAAGACGACCTCGGTTGAAGATGCCCAAAAGGTAATGGCGGGCTGTCAGGCAGG
>JAHEYF010000082.1 GCA_023251755.1 Bacteroidota bacterium | reverse complement strand
TAAATAGAGAAGGTAAATTATATGCTATCCGGATTCAAATAGGTATCATGATTGAGGTACCTGCGGCAGCCATCCTTGCGGATGTGTTGGCTGCTGAGGCAGACTTTTTTTCCATAGGCACCAACGACCTAACTCAATACACACTTGCAGCCGACCGCTGCAATACAGCAGTGGCTTATTTAAACCAGGGGCTTCACCCTTCGGTGTTGCAGCTCGCTAAACAAAGCATTGAGGCGGCGCATAAAAAATCAAAACAGGTAGCGGTATGTGGCGAACTGGCCGCCGATCCTAAATCCATTCCCATTTTTATAGGTTTGGGTGTTGATGAATTAAGTGTAAATCCAAGCGCCATTCCAATCGTGAAAGAGATCATCCGCAACATCAACTACAGTGATGCAAAGTCAATGGTTCGGGAGGCAGCGAAACAGGTAACAGGATCTGATAGTGAAGCATTGTTTGTAAACTTGCTTCCGAAAATATTAAGGTAATTTTATTAATCGTATTAAAGTATTCTGTTGAAATCGCATAAAAAGAATTGTCTTTCCCCGTTCGCCTCAGAACCTACATTACGAATAAACCATCAAACGTATAAACAAAAAAGCTGCTTCGGAAATAATAATATTAGTTGTTCTTCTTTTTTAATTTTTCATATTCTTTCTCCACATCATCAGATCGATACGTAAAGGCATAGGCACTGAAAAAATTAAAAATTAAACCGATACCCCATCCAGTCATGCTAAATATTGGCCAGGGAATTCCATGCAGGCCGTTTTTTTGATAATCAGTTAACAGCCATACCACCCAGAAAAAAAGGTTGCAAACAACATAAGTTATTAAGTGTTTTTTAAAGGCTACACGTTTTTTTGCCTTTTTCCATAAAAATTCATCGCGTAATTGTTCCATGTTATTTTTTTGTTTTAAGATTTAAGTAATGTTGTATATCCTTTACATAAGTATCGAAAGCTTTAAGCCCTTTTGATGTTATTTTGCACATGGTTTGAGGGTAATTGTCTTTAAACGATTTTTCTATTTCTATATAACCCGCCTCTTTTAGTTTTTGGAGCTGCACACTCAGGTTGCCTGCTGTGGCATTTGTTTCTGCTTTCAGGTAAGTAAATTCAGCTTCTTCAACGCTTACCAATAGCGAAACAATAGCCAGTCTCAACTGGGAATGTAACAAGGGGTCCAGCTCCTTCAACGGCATTTAATTAAATTTAGCTTTAAGTAAATGTCCCGGGATGATATAAGAAACAAGTATTGCAGCTGCGATCAGTAACAACTGAATGTCAAAATCCACAAAAACAGAAACAACTGAAAGCAGGAAACAAATCAGTCCACCGTTGATTAAAGGTTTAAAGCGCAGCATACCACCCGAAACAAAAGTCCCTATACCATAGATGATGAGAAGGAATGAATAAACCGGAGTAACTCCAATTTTTTCCATCATGAACAATACAAGAAGTAAAGAGATACCCAATGAACCCCAGAGGTAAGTCATGTAAGTGCCTAAGTAAGTTTTTACTTTTTCTTTTTTCTTTTTCCGGGCTCCGTATATAAAAGAGACAATTCCTCCCAGGGGCATCAGCAACCATACACAATAGGCTTTTTCCACTTCCAATTGAAGTAAACAATAATGGATCAAAGCGGAACTAAAAACCAGCCACCCCCAAAAAATGAAGTAAAAACTATTGTCGCTCAGATTGTTTTGTGCCCTGTTGATCATTGAGTTGATGATGCTAAGGCTTTCATTTATATTTAGTTCTTTTTCTTCCATGATTAATTTTGTTAGGCCAGACAGGTTTACCGAGAAAAATTTCCAGCAACCCGTTGTTTTCTTTGCAAATATAAATTAGTTTATTTTATAAACCAAATTTATTTAATTGAACCTGCAGGTTATTTTTAGCCGCCGCAGTTAAAATGTTAGAATACAGGTGAAAGAATTGTTTTATATTTTAAAACACATACCTAAGTAGGGGAATGTTTGCACCCTTGTTGAGCCACCGCTGGTTGAAGTACCGTTATAAGTAGAGTAGTTGCGCGAAATAAAATTTAATATACCAAATGTAAAAGAGGTTTTTGGTTTTTTCATCAATCTTAAACCAACACCTACTAGAGTAGCATTATTATTGGGGGCTGTCCAGAATTCGTAAACACCCATGCTTCCTTTTGAAAGACGTTTACCTCCGGCACTGTAAAAATAATAACCAACCTTGTCCGCAGTACCCGCATAGGTACTTGAAAATGCAGCTGCAATTGAACCAATACCGGCCCCCAGGGTAACACTACCAGCAGCATCTCCATGGGTGTATTTAACTCCAAGATGGCCTAACAGGGTGTTGTTGCCACCAACGGTGTTTAAGGACAGGTAGCCCCCGTGCATTTCAATACCCAAAAAATCCTTATCAGAAACAGCAAAACTGGTTTTCACCCCAATTCCTATCGGCTTGCATAAAAAAGTGGTGTGCAGGCCAATAGCTACATTTTCATTCAGGGAATAATTAAAGCTATAACCGAAAAAATAATAGGTGTTGGCAATTACCTCGTTTCTTTTAAAGGGCAATGCATTTGTGGAGGCCATGTAATAATTCTGAAAATGATTGGGAGTTATGAGTTCTCCGCTTTGATAATTTTCATTGGTTAACAGGTCAATACTTTTTATTGAATATTTGGGAATAAACATTTGCCCCTTGTCTTTTGTATTGATAAGTATTTCGCGTGCATTGTCGCTTTCTATTTCACCCACATATTCGGTGCCGTCGTTGGTAACAATAATGTATGTTTTCTTTTTCTGAAAGGTTGATTTTGCAGTATGGGCAGTTTGCAATTCAATACTTCTAATGGTGTTTTTCGAAATGTATATTTCCCCTTTGTCTTTGGTGTTAACAAGTATTTCCCGGCCATCGTCGCTTTCAATTTCACCTACGTATTCGGTGCCGTCATTGGTAATTATTACATAAGGTTTCTTTTTTTGAAAGTTTGATTTAATATGGGTGGTATCACTTTTAGGGTGATCCTGCGCCAAAACAGAAAGCCCTGTGAAAAACGCAAACAGGATAATTAAGCTAAAAGAATTTTTCATGGTTTGCTGTTAACGTATAAATTACTTATTTATTGTTTTGAATAGTTTATTTGTTTTATCGTTTATAAGTTTATTCGTTTATGAATACGGTCAACATATAAACTGTTAAACAATAAAACGATTGAACTAATTGTATGCGTAATCACTCAGGTATTCAAACCCGCTGGTTAATTTACCATTTATACATATTGATGCCCGTGCAATAATGGTATCGGTATCATTTTCAATAATACTCGGCAGCACACGTTCCATCAGGTCTTTGCCATAATCGTCGCTGGCATCGCGTGGAAGCTCGCAGGGTAAATTGTCGACAGCCATAATACAAACAGTGTCCTTGTTAAAGGGAACATCTTCTTTTTCAGTTTTGGGATTGAATCCGTAAAAAGGTTGTGCAATGGTGCTTGAACGAAGTGTGGTAGGCACCGAACCATTTATATCGCAGGTAATATCTGCAATTACACTGATGTGAAAATCGCTGGCCTTCATGTCTTCAATGGCAAACATTTTTGGTGAGCGGGGGTCCCAGAAATGAGCCGAAATATACAGGTCTGTTTCTTTGGTATAAGGTAAAAAGTTGGATTTAAAATGTTCGGGATGATTAAAAAAATCGTGTAAATCAAAATTGTGATCGTCAATTCGTTCTACATAATCACGCGGGTTCAACTGGCAATAAACAGGTTCCCGGAACGAAGACATTAAATATTCCTCGGGGGTAACTTTGCGTATACGCAATGCACTTAGGGTTTCAATGGCTCCGTTCGCTACACGGCCCCCGCCGGTTAAGGCAATTTTAATATTGGGCAGTTTTACCCGTTTTAATTCTTCTTCCATCTCGGCCCTGTCGCGGCATAAATTAGCCGGCTTAATCTGAAATAGGTCATATTTACGGCCATAACCCAGTATCCCATTGTAGGCCCCAACAATACCAGCATAACGGCCAAAGCCGATAATCCGGTTGTTGTTTTTATCGGTCAGGGTTTCGTAATCAATCATCTGAATTTTCTTTTCAATCAGCGCTTCCATCAGCTTTTTATTATGAGGCTGTTTTTTGATGGTGTGCGAAAAGAAAAAATATTTTTTACCGGAGATTAAATTATCCAATGGAACTTCCTTTACACCCATTAAAACATCACAGTCGCTCAGGTCTTCCTTTAAATTTAGGCCAAAATGCAGGTATTCTTCATCGGCATAACAACGTATTTTACTGGGTTGTATATATATTTCAAGGCCGGGGTATTTTTTTAGTAATTGAGAGCAAATTAAAGGGGTAAGAGGAACGCGTTTATCCGGTGGGTTTTTATCTTCCCGCAAAACGCCTATTTTCAATTTATTCATAATCAGTATGATTTAAAAATCCGGCAAAGATAAGCAAAGCCATTAGTATTTCCCAATGAAGAATAAAAATTGAAAAACAAGGGGTTCAGGTTTAATATTAAACTCTAAATCCTAAACTCCAGCCCCTGCTACTTTCTACTTACGACCAATCTCACATCTCATACCTAATATCTCATTACTAAAATCCAATCTAAATCCCTATCTTTGTGCTATGTTCTTTAATTTATGGGTCCGACCGGTTTTGACAGCAAGAGCGGTTGATGAGTAAGCATGTGGTGCGTTGTGGATATGGCACCTTAAACTTAATTCTCAAAACTTCAATTGGCGAAAATAACTACGCCTTAGCTGCTTAATCCAAGATTAATTAGCTTTTGTTTCCCGGGGAGCTATTCCGATCTGCGCCCCGATCGAAGCATAACAAATGTTCGGATTGTTTGTGTAGGGTTACGTGCATAAACAATACAAGTAACTAAGCTTAAGTTTGGGTAGAGTTTACCCCTGACTTAGGACGAAAATCAAGTAAACACTAAACATGTAGAAAGCTTATGAATTCCTTGTTTGGACGAGGGTTCGAATCCCTCCGGATCCACACAAAACAGAGTGAGAGTGAGAAAGCGGGAGCGGAATCCTTCTCTGAACCCAGTCTCACACTCACTCTGTTTTTCTCCCAACTCACTCTCACGCTCACTTTTTTCTCAGGCTCTCACACCGCTTAGTATAAATTAAAAATTTCTGAATTATATTTTTAATTTTACAGTATACGACCGCCATGATAGAACACAGGACTGCCAGTATATTTTTGAGTGACCAGGGTTTTGTTTGGTTTAAGTATAAAAATGATTCATACATTAGCCTGGAGGATTCTCAGGAATATGTTAAAATAATCGATGAAATATGTGGAGGGGTTAAACGTTGTTTTGTACTTGACTCAAGAGGTGTTTTTGTAACCTCTTCCAGCGAACACAGGCACTTTATGGGAGCAAACCCCGAAGCCTTAAAGTGGAGGAAAGCAGATGCAATTTTAATTGATCAGCTTCCGAACAGGATTCTTTCAAATTATTACAAAAATTTCTTTTCAAAGAATCATCCTATCCAGATATTTAACGAGGAAGAAACAGCCGTGAAATGGCTTTTAACATTTTGAAACCAAAAGCGTTTAGGAGTAATTTAACGAAGGCTTTGTTACACACAGACTGAATACAAGGTACACTCTGCAGCGTACAAAACACTACGCAGGGCTTATCTTTTCGCCCGGTCTTCCATTTTCAAATCATTGTCAAAAGGGCTTTTTGTAAAAGGATGCACCATTTGTTTCAAATAACCCTTGGGGTAATTGCCTTCATGCACACCTGTTCCTTCGGGCCATACATTTCCGGGTAAATAATAGGTCCCGAATATTCTGTCGATAAAAGGGAAAATGGTGGCGAAATTTTTTCCATAATATTTAGGGTCTTCGCAATGGTGCCAGTGGTGGTATTGCGGGGTTGCAAAAATATATTTTAGGAAACCAAAATTAATTCGTGTGTTGGCATGTATAAGTACTGCATGAATGGCCATAAACAGAACATAAATATTAAATACAAGTGGTGAAAATCCAAAAATGTACAAGGGCATAAAAGCGGCGCAGCGGGTTACACAAATATCTACAAAGTGGGTCCGGCTGCCGGCAAGCCAGTCCATGTTTTGTGTTGAATGATGAATGGAATGAAAGCGCCACAGGTAAACATGGGAATGGAAAAAACGATGTGCCCAGTATTGACAAAAGTCGGTTACAAAGAAGGCCAGAAAAAGTTCAAGGGCAAATGGCAAATTCTGCACCCAGGTGTGCAGGCCCGAAAGCCCCATGCCGCCAAAAACTGCAATAACAGGCGCATTAATGACAACACTAAAAAATTGTATAAATAAATGACTGATGATAAAATAAACCAAATCGGTTCTCCACTCTTCGTGAAACCTTGCCTGTTCCTTGTTTTTTGGCCACACAATTTCAATGGGTACAAAAATAACCGCCATTAATAACAAATCGAGGAGCAACCAGTCTAAACCCAAATGCCATTTACTATGCCCTACTTTACTGGCCTCAACCGTAAAGCCCCCCATTAAAATAGTTGTTGTAATAATTAACAGGCCTATTAAAGCGTAGACCTTTTTTTTACTGAGTATAAAACTAAGGACTGCAAAAAAGAAAGAGGCAATTATAACGGAGGTAAGTAAAACTTCCATGTCTTCCCCTTTGTAAATTTCCCTGAACTCGGGGGAGGTTAAAAATTTCGGGAATTTAAAACAAAACACTGCTAAAAAGGAAAGGGATGCAAGAAATATAGAGACACATCCACTTATTTTTCCTTCACCAATTTTTAAACGCTTACTACCTGCTGCCATTGAAAATATTTTTTTCAAATATACAATTATTTTATTCTGCTGTTTTCTACAAAAGCCTTGTAGTATGATATCAGAGGCTATCGTAGGCCAATTTTGTTAAGCTTAGCGAAGATGCCATAACTGTTTGAAACCTTTCAATGTTCTATTCCCTCGTCCACCCGCTGACGCAATTATCCCCGTGTTAGCAGTATGTAACCGCCACACAGATTAATAATTCAAGTTGGTCATTAAATTTTTTGAGCAAGGGAAATGTTTTTTTGAACTTTATTAACGTCTTTAATTAGTTTTATTAATTGAGGATCAATCCAGGTTAAAATATTTATGATGGAGTCGTAAACAAGTAATGTTTCCGTAAAGTCAACAACGTTGCCGTTAAAACAAATTGGCTCATTATGATTGATTCGATTTCTGAATAATATGATTCTATTGAGCTCGTCGTTTACTTCCTTCCTTCCAAAATTCGGTGGAAGAGTTGCGAATATTTGAATTGGTTTACCGCGAAGTAGTTTGTAATGATGCACTTCGAATAAATCGGTCCAAAGTCCGAATGTCTGTTCTGCAATAATTTTTCCGCTCGTTATTGCTGTACCATTTCGACGTAGTCTTTTTTCGGCTTTTTCAACTTCTCTTTAAGATAATCATTGGTGGTTCTTTTGCCAGTTCTTTTATGGATATAAACTAAAGAGGGGTCTGCCATAAAACCAGCCTTTTGATTAATAATCCAGTCTGGGTCGGTAAAATGAGCAGTCAAAACATCGTTTATTCTGTTTCGAAGTACGACCTCGAGAACTCCAAGTAGTGGGTGAAAGGCTTGAGCAACCTTCAAATTCGCCTTGTATAATTTTGTAGCCTTTTGATTGCTATTAGCCGTGGCCGCCAAATACCGACTAATCCGGGAAGAAGAGAAATATTGCCTGAAATCTCTAAATTTCATAGTATTTTGTTAGCCCAACAAATATACGTATATTTGTATTGTGATGCTTGGTCAAGCCTCTTATCTTCGGATAACGTAACCAAGTTAAGGAACAAAAGACCTGTCAGAAATGATGGGTCTTTCTTTTTAGATTTGGTTTATTTATGCATCAAATCTTTAGCCCCCAACTTTTCGGATTGATCAAGAAAAGGAAAGAAAAAGAAAGCAAAGCCCATGAAAAAAAGTATTTTTGTGGCTGTAAATAATGAACAGCAACTCTACCCGTTTAAATAAATACATCAGCGAAAGCGGCTTGTGCTCGCGCCGCGAAGCAGACCGCTTTATTGAGCAGGGCGTGGTGTTTATAAACGGTACCCGGGCCAAAATGGGCCGCCAGGTTTTTAAGGGCGACAGGGTAATGGTAAACGGGCAGGCCATTGTACCCAAACAAGCCGACGAAGCCATTTATATAGCCTTTAATAAACCCGTTGGTATAGTTAGTACAACCGAAGCAGGGGTAAGAGACAATATTGTGAACTACATTAACCACAGCCAGCGTATATTCCCGATAGGCCGCTTAGATAAAGAATCGCAGGGACTTATTTTTTTAACCAGCAATGGCGATATCGTTAATAAAATATTAAGGGCCGGGAACAAACATGAAAAGGAATACTTAGTAACTGTAAACAAAGCCATTACCGACGATTTTATAGAAGGCATGGCCAAAGGGGTGCCTATGTTAGGGACGACCACCAAAAGATGCCTTGTTAAAAAAGAAGCCGCCTTTATTTTCCGTATTGTACTGGTGCAGGGTTTAAACCGGCAAATACGCCGTATGTGCGAATACTTTGGCTACGAAGTTACCAAACTCGAACGTACCCGCATTATGCACATCAGCCTTAAGGGTATACCTCCGGGCGAGTGGCGGGAGTTTACCAAAAGTGAAATGGAAACTTTAACTGAAATGATTAAAGAATCGGCAGGTGAAGAAGAGGGGGGAGAAGCAAAAACAACAAAAGCTAAACCAACAAGGGCCTCTGACGGGCACAATGGTGAAAAGACGTTTGAGAAAAAGAACCCCCCGTTGTCTAAAAAATCCTATAGCAAAAGCAGTGGCCCCCGCAAAGGAAAATCAAAAAATACAGGCTCAGCAGGTTTTTCCAAAAAATCTTCTCCGCGTAGTAATAAAAAAAGGTCTTCGAGACGATAAGGAATTACGATTTATGAAGTACGATTGACGAGTTACGAAATCTACGAATGCGAATTTGTACGAATATACTAATGTTGAAGTAACGAGTTAGGATTGACGAAGTACGAAATCTACGAATACGAATTTGTACGAATATACTAATCTGCATGTGATCGCTGTATATTGCAACATTAGTATATTTGTACAAAATTCGTAATTAGCAGGCAACTTAGAACTAAGAACTCTGAACTAAGAACTAAGAACTATAGTGTTTCTTTCAGCCATTTATAAAACTCGCGTTGCCATACCAATGCGTCCTGTTCCCTTAAAATCCAATGGTTTTCGGTAGGGAAATAAAGCAGTTTACTTTTTAAGCCGAGTAATTGCGCGGCCTGAAAAGCTTCGAGGCCCTGTTCAATCGGCACACGGTAATCTTTGCCCCCTTGTATAATCAGTATGGGAGTGTTCCATTTTTTTACAAAATTAATAGGGCTAAACTGGTTGTAACTTTTTTGTGCGGCGGCATTGTTTTCGTCCCAATAAGGCCCGCCTAAATCCTGGTTCACAAAAAATATTTCTTCGGTAGTACCATACATGCTTTTCCAGTCAAAAATACCGTCGTGTGCTATAAAACTTTTAAAACGATTTTGATGAATACCCGCTAAAAAGTAAACAGAGTAGCCCCCGTAACTGGCACCAACACAGCCCAGCCTGTTTTTATCCACATAAGGCTCTTTCGAAAGTTCATCAATTGAAATTAAATAATCTTTCATGTTTTGTCCGCCGTAATCCCTGCTGATCTCTTCGTTCCATTTTACCCCGTGTCCCGGCATACCCCTGCGGTTAGGTGCAACAACAATGTATCCGTTGGCAGCCATTAACTGAAAATTCCAACGGAAAGAATAAAACTGTGTTAAAGGCGACTGAGGCCCACCCTGGCAATAGAGCAGGGTAGGGTATTTTTTAGTGGCATCAAAATTAGGCGGGTAAGCCACCCAGACTAACATTTTTTCGCCGTCGGTAGCTGTTACGTAACGACGTTCAATTTTACCCATTGTTATACCACTATAAGCAGCATCGTTCACATGGCTGAGTTGTTTCATGGCCCCTGTGCTTAAATCGAGGGTGTATAGTTCGGCGGCGTGGTTCATATCGGTTCTTAGTACAACCATTGTATTTCCGCTTTGCCCAACAATGCCGTGTATATCAAAATCGCCTTTGCTAACCTGCTTTACAACAGGAGCTGTTTTTCCTGCGGGGGCATAATCAACCACATATAATTGAACAGTACCGTCGAATGCGGCGGTAAAGTAAATTTTTTTGCCATCGTTGCTCCATCTGAATTCGTCCACTGTTCCGTCCCAGTCTTTGGTTAAATTAATTTTAGTGGTTCCGTTTACTACAATAATGTCGTTTTTATCCGACTCGTAACCATCTGTTTTCATACTTAAAAAAGCCAGTGTTCCGGTTGAAGCATAAGCGGGCTTTGTATCGTAGCCCATCATGCCTTCGGTAAGGTTGGTGGTTTTTTTGGTATCGATGTTGTAAGCGTATATATCGGTATTGGTACTGATGGCATAATCTTTACCGTATTTCTTTTTGGTAACATACAGTATTTGTTTCCCATCGTGGCTCCATACAAAGTCTTCGTCGCCGCCCGATGGTTGTTGAGGGCAATCGTGAGGCTCGCCCGGCATCAGGTCAAGGCTGTCGGTAACTTTGCTTCCGGTTAAGGTATTTAAAAACACATGCCCAAAAGCCCCGTCTTCCCAGGTATCCCAATGGCGGTAGTTCAGGTTGTCGTAAATCATCACCTCCGATTTTGTTAATTCGGGGTAAAAATCCTTGCCATAAATGTTTTTCACTTTTACCTCATTGCTGCTGATGCTGTATTTCCCGTCTTTCGAAATGCGGTCGCTGCTTACTAAAGCAGCTGCATCTGCAGTTTCGGTAGCGGTACCCCCGGCAACAGGGATAATGTATTGTTTGTTGGCCGCTTTACCATCGGCAACGCTGTATTTTTTTACATTGTACACTACTGACTTTCCATCCTTTGTAAGGCCCAGGGCGCTTACTTTGCCCAATTGAATAAGGGTTTCGGGGTTCATCACTTGTTGGGCATTAACTAAACCGGAGATAGCGATAAAAGAAAGGAATGTGCTAATTTTTTTCATAGAATAAATGGGGTTATTGATGCAAAAACCTTAAAAAGCAGGATGGTTTTATGTTTCGGGCTTTTTAAAGATTGGCTGCAAAAATAAAGATTATTTCTTAAAAGAAGAATGGATATTGATAAACGGAAAGAAGAAAGGAGGGCTTCAGCTGGATTACAGGGCTGACTTTGTCACAAACAGAAGATTGAATGATTGGGGGAATTTTTTGTTTTAATGGTATTTCAGCATTCATTAACTTCCATAACAATAAGGGCAGCCTTTTTCCTGTGCCCTTCCCAAAGCCCAAACACCCGAAGGTACCAATTGAATTTCGGGTAAAATGCCCTCATAAAAATCAGTTTTTACGGTTGTTTTTTTTACATCTCTGAGCTGGGCAATTTTTTCGCTGATATTATCCAGGGCTGTATCACATACACAAAACAACACCCCTCTTTTTTGGAGGTGATCAATTGATTTGTTGGAAGGGAAATTATCATTTCTTTTTGGATCCCAATACGTGTTGTGTAGTGCAAACCCGCCGGCGGCTTCATCTTTTACGTTAAAAAATTCCCCCAGTTTGTATTTTTCCCATACTGTATCTTTTAAGGCCAGTATAATTGCGGCGTGCCTGAGTACTATGACGGCACTTAAATCACTGTCAGGGGTACCTGTTTCATTGTTGCTTTCAAGAAAGTTCCGGGTAAATGTTAGAAAAAGGCCATCGGGCTTAGCAATATCAAACACCATTTTATGCCGGCCTTTTATTTTGTCGAACCAGGCTTCCGCTTCATTTTTATCTTTTTTAATTAAATCATCTGTTGTTTGGTTGCTTTTTGAGGAAGCCGATAATTTAAAGGGTGATACAATAGCCGAAATGCCCATTGCCGCTATGCCGGCTGTTATACTCGTTAAAAAATTGCGCCGGACTGTTTTACATTCAAAATGGTTTTGATTCATAATAACTGCTGTTTTTAAGTTATAAACCCTCTACTTTATTTATTTTACTGTTGATCTCATTTTTTTTTCTCCTGCTGACTTCAAATTCTAAATTATTTTTCATCCAAACGATACACAAGGCTCCTTTTGAATAGCCCTGAATATAGTCAATATTGATAATAACACTTTTGTTTACCCTTACAAATTTATTTTCAGGAAAACAGGCGTCAAAATATTTTAGATGCCTCGGTAAGTTATAAATTTTCCCCCCATTGGTATGAAGCCTAGTGTAATTACTTTCTGCTTCGAGGCAAACCACCTCGCTCAGGTTCACAAAGTTAACCCTGCCCGAATAGTGAATGGGTAATTTTTTATCTTCTGTAACAGCAGCCAAATTATTTATCAGTTTAAGCAAAGGGTTTTGCTGAACCTGGTAATGTATGTTTTTTACTACCGAAACCGGGTTCAAATTATTGAAATTTAAAGGTTTAAAATTGTTTTCAACTAATTCATCCCTGAAAGCTCCCTGTTTTGCTTCGTTTAAATTGTAGTTTTCCATAACCTGTTTAAATTATAAGTGTAAAAGTTTTAAATGCTCTTTTATTTTTTTACAAATATCTTACTGCAGTAAAAACTTTAAAAATTAAAGGGACAGGTGCAAAGGTAAAAGTGGCGAATGACAAACTTTTGGGGTGAGTAGCAAAGCGAATGGGGTAAATTGCACATCTAATTTCTGGAAATTTCGGCTAATTTTTCGATGACCTCTTTACTTTTTCCTCTTGAAACAGGTACCCTTTCTTCTGATTCTTCAAAGTGTAATAAATAGCCCTGGGCGTTTCCGCTTACTTTGACTACTTTGTGAAGATTACATAAGTAAGAGCGGTGTACCCTGTTTAGAAAATCATTTTTTTTATCGGTTTCAAGAGTATTTAGTTTGGTGCGGATCAATAGTTTGGCAAGCTTGTTTTCACTGATGTAATAGTTTTCTACGTAATTATCGGCCCCTTTAACAAAAAGTATAGCCGATTTAGGTACTTTAAGTACACTTTTTTGTTGTTCATCACAAAAATCAAATTCATCATGGGTGATTTTTTTCTGATGATCCAGGGGTTTAATTTTATTTCTTTGCTCAGCAAGTTGTTCACTAATCCCACCCGAAATACTCAATTCCTTTCTTAAAATCCAGATATAATCAATGCAAACAACAAATATTAAGATGGGGAAAATAAATGCAATGTTGTTTTTTGTATAACATAAAGCCAAAGGGATGCTGAACTTATCACGCCAATAAACCAGGTTGGTATAAATAAATAATACGTAAAACGAAATAATTACGTAAATAATCAGCCAAAGTATATATTGCCATACACGCAATTTGTTAAAACTGAATTTTTTAAGCAGGAACTTAGGGGCTAAAAATAATAAACCGAACTGGCAGATGGCTATAACCAGGCCATTATCGGCAATGGCCAATATACTTTCTTTGGCCGCATTATCGAATAACCATAAAAAAAGTACAACAAAAACACCAATTAGTACTGCTTTAATTATGTTTGGTTTAAGGCTGTTATCAATGAATGGATAAGGTTTGTTAAAAAAAGATTTCATTCCTGCAAAGTTAAGTAAAAGCATAAAAACACGCCCTTATATTGCACAGGTATTTTACCCCTCCATCTTAATCTTGTAATAGTATCAGTATAATGTCGTATATTTGTACCCTTCGATAGAAGATTGTATCTCAATCTGTTTGTAGGGCTTAATTACAATTCGGTAAATTTTACACTTTTCTTAGCAGGGCAAAACAAGATCTGTACAGAGCGTACTAGCCCCGAAGTATTATTTAAAAACAATTTAATGACATTTTCAAATTTAAAATTAATCAAGCCACTTGTATTGGCCTTGGAAAAAAAAGGGTATGCTGAACCCACACCCATTCAGGAACAATCTATTCCGCATATTTTAGAGGGCCGCGACATTTTTGGCTGTGCCCAAACCGGAACAGGAAAAACAGCCGCATTCGCCTTGCCTATTTTACAATTATTAGAAGCAAAAAAAACAACGGTTGCTCAAAAGAGTATTAAAGCACTTATTCTTGCACCCACCCGCGAATTGGCCATTCAGATCAGCGATAATTTTACGGCTTATGGTAAAAACCTGGGTTTAGCCCATACTACTGTATTTGGTGGCGTATCGCAAAATTTACAGGTGAAGGATTTAAAAAGAGGGGTGGATATTTTAATTGCTACACCCGGCAGGTTGCTCGACTTAATGCAACAGGGGTTTATAAAATTAAACGCCATCGAATATTTTGTACTGGATGAAGCCGACCGTATGCTGGACATGGGCTTTATCAACGACATTAAAAAAGTAATTGCGAAGTTACCTGCAAAAAAACAAACCTTGTTTTTTTCGGCAACAGCGGCTCCCGATATTATGAAGCTGGCCAACACCCTGCTTAAAAACCCGGTGAGTGTTTCGGTTAATCCTGTTTCTTCTACAGCTACGCTTGTGAGCCAGTCGGTGTATTATGTGAAAAAGGAAAATAAACGTGCCCTGTTAAACTATATTTTAAAAAACAGTAAAATAGAACATGCCCTGGTGTTTACCCGTACCAAACGCGGTGCAGATAAAGTGGCCAAGGATTTAAACAGCAACGGTATAAAAGCCGAAGCCATTCACGGTAACAAATCGCAGGGGGCCAGGGAAAGGGCCTTAAAGGGTTTTAAAAACCGGACCATTCGTGTGTTGGTGGCCACCGATATTGCTTCGAGGGGAATTGATGTAGACAAACTATCGCATGTAATTAATTACGAATTGCCCGAACAGGCCGAAACCTATGTACACCGTATAGGCCGTACAGGAAGGGCCGGCAGCACAGGTATAGCCTTGTCTTTTTGTACACAGGATGAAATGCCTTATTTAAAAGACATCAGTAAATTGATTAAGAAAAACATTGAAATAATTTCAAAGCACCCTTTTTCTTAAAACACAGTCTCAGCAATACTATTTCCCCATGTCTGTTAACAGGTATGGGGATTTTTTTTTGGAATTTTCGCCCGTTTTAACTTTTCAGGGTAAAACCAGGTGCCCATTGACGGGGCTGTTTCTCCAGTAAGTGGAATCATTTGTTCATATTTAATTTAAATAACTCAGATGAAGAATTTTACCTCCCGGGCAATACTATATTAACCACTTATCGCCACGAGCTGCTAAAACATTGATCCTGACAAAAAAAGCGGAGGATAAATTTCAGGGATAATCAACAGACTATCTCAAACCTTTCCTGCTTGATAATTTTAATAGTTTAGATGATTAGAGCGGCAAGGGCTTTATAGAATAGCAGGTTTTGGGAGTGAATACTTGACTTCATATTAGAGATAGTCTATATTTGGTTCAACCTCACCATAAAACCCCCTAAACATGAGAAAATCAGTATTTATGATGGCTCTTTGCTTATTAATAAGCTGGAGTGCAAAAAGTCAAAACTTTAACCGTATTGGTAAAGACAATCCCCAACAACAAACAATCCTCCCCGCAAACCAGGTACTGGAACTTCGCCTCCCGGCTGTTCCATCAACAGGTTATGTCTGGCATTTAAAAAATAGCAATTCTAAAACAATTTTAAAACAAGTTGGGAACTGGGAATTTGAAAGTGATACTCCCGATAAACCTGTTGGCGCCCCTGGTACACAAATTTTCAGGTTTACAGGTATAGCAGCAGGTGCTGCCGACCTGGAATTAATTTGCAACCGCCGTTGGGAAGACCCTTCGCTGGCCACAGACTATTATAAAATAAAAGTCATCAGCCAGGGTGCTTATACAGGTACGTATAAAGCACCGGCAGAACCGGTTTCCGCAGAAAAAACAGGTGCTGTTAATTCGCCCAATGTAACACTTCCTGCAAATTTCAGCTGGGCAGCACAAAACCTGTGTACAGTTGTAAAAAATCAGGGAAGCTGTGGAAGCTGCTGGGCATTTGCAGCCTGTGGCTCCTTTGAAAGTGTAATTAAAATTTTTGACAACGCCACCAGAAATTTATCTGAACAATGGTTAGTAAACTGCGACAACCAGTCGAATGGCTGTAGCGGAGGCTGGTGCCCGGATTATATGTTTAAAAACACCGGCGCAGTTTATGAAACAGATTTAACGTACACCGGTCAGGACGGTACTTGTGGATCAACCTACACCTATCACGAAAAAGCTATAGATTACCACCAGATAGCCACCAACCCTACAGTAGCACAAATAAAACAGGCCATTTACGACTATGGCCCGGTATGGGTATGTGTGGACGCCGGAAATAATTTTGACAATTACTCAGGTGGTGTACTTACCCAAAGCGATGGTACGCAAACCAATCATGCAGTAGTTTTAGTAGGCTGGGACGATGCCAACAGTTGCTGGGTAATGAGAAACTCCTGGGGAACAGGCTGGGGCGAAAACTCAGGGTATATGCGTATAGGGTACGGGGTTTCTGCTATCGGAACCAATGCAACTTACCTGAATTACAAAGGAATTATTCCGCACAGTGCAACACCTGTGGCCGACTTTGCAGTGAGCGCCACTGTCAGTTGCACAGGAACTGTTCAGTTTACCGACAACACCAGCAACGTTCCAACATCATGGAGCTGGAATTTTGGTGACGGGCAAACATCTACACAACAAAACCCTTCGCATACTTACGCTACTTCGGGAACATACAATGTGACCCTTGTAGCGCAAAATAGTTTTGGAAGCAATACCAAAGTTAAAAACGGTTTGGTAACAGTTACAATTATGAGTACACCTACAACTACAGGAGGTAGTCATGCCGGGCCTGGCGTGGTGAACCTGGCTGCATCGGCAAGCGGGTCTACGGGTGCGCTCGACTGGTACGATCAGGTAAGCGGAGGCAACCTTGTAAATACCGGTACAACTTATTCGCCGAGCTTAACGGCTACAACTACTTTTTATGTATCGCATGAAGTTGTACATCCTTTGCAACATGTTGGTCTTACCGATAATAGTGCAGGTGGTGGTTATTACACTTCCAATACCGACAGGCGTCTTTATTTTGATGCCATGAGCGATGTGGTGGTGAAATCGGTTACCATTTATGCGAATACAGCCGGTAACAGGGACATTGAAGTGTTGAACAGTGCAGGGGTATCAAAGGGTATAACAACTTTTAATGCTGTTGCAGGAATGAACGTGGTACCTTTAAACTTTACTTTAGCAGCCGATACCGGGTACTCGCTTAAATTGGGGGCCGGCAGTGCCAATACAGACTTGTTCAGAAACAATACAGGGGTTTCTTACCCTTATTCAGTAAATGGTTTGGTGTCTATCACCCGTTCCGATGCGCCAAGCTCACCTGCTGATTATTACTATTATTTTTACAACTGGGAAGTGCAGGCCCCTGGTTGTTCGAGCCCGCGTACAGCAGTTACCGGAACCATTACTTCAACAGCAGGTATTGCCGGTGCTGATGTAAATGCTTTTCTTACTATTTACCCCAATCCAACTACCGCTGTGTTTTATATCAATGGTTTAGACAAAGAAAACGGTATAGAAGTATACGATGTATCGGGTAAATTAGTGTACCAGACAAGTACAAAAAGTTCGTCTGCAACAATTGATTTAGCAGGAAAAGACAAAGGTGTTTATTTTTGTAAAATCACCAACACTTCCTCTAAAGCTGTAAAATTAATTAAGGTTATTGTTTACTAAGACATTTTTTAAACCAGTCCAAACGAAAACAATCCCGCTCATTGAAAAGCGGGATTGTTTATTTTTTGCCAGGCACCTTCCGTTTTTAGTTTATTGATTGCTGTTTTATGCTGTACCTCCAGGTTTAATTATTCACCAGTAAATTAAAAGTTTTCATTTTATTGTAGAGGGTCTTTCTATCAATGTTAAGTAACAGGGCAGCTTTTGATTTATTGAAATTTACTTTGCGGAGTATTTCAAGTATTTTTTCATATTCGGCATGCAGGGCAGCAGATTTCAGGTCTGGCAGACTTTTTTGCAGAGGAATGTTTTCTTTATTTTCTTCCGTTAAATTAAATTTAGCCTGAAAAATAATTTCCTGCGGGAGGGTCTCTAAGGTGATCATGTTTTTATTGGTGAGCAGGGCAGCCCTTTTAACCACGTTGTTCATCTCTCTTAAATTGCCCGGCCAGCTGTAATCAAGAAAAACTTTTTCTACTTCGTTAACAAAACCATCAATGTTTTTCCCTAATTCAGCTTTTGCCTGCTGAAGAAAAAAATCGGCAAAAATCATAATGTCCTGATTTCGTTCACGGAGGGGGGGAAGATCGATGGAAAATTCATTGAAGCGGTGGTATAAATCCTCTCTGAATTTTCCCCGGGCTGTTATTTCATTTAGTCGTTCATTGGAGGCCACAATTATTCTAACGTCTATATTAGTTTCTTTCTGTGAACCTAGCTTTCTTATTTTTCGTTCCTGAATCACCCGCAATAACGAAACCTGGATATCATAAGTAAGGTTTCCTATTTCATCTAAAAAAATGGTTCCTCCGTTGGCCAGTTCAAACTGCCCGGTTTTTGTTTGCAGGGCACCTGTGTAAGCACCTTTTTCATGGCCAAACAATTCACTACCGGCAAGCTCTTTGGTTAAAGACCCACAATCAACAGCAATGAACGGTTTATCTTTACGCTGGCTATAGGCATGTATATTGTGTGCAACAGATTCTTTTCCGGTACCGCTTTCCCCATATAGAATTACTGAATAATTGGTGGTGGCAACCAATTTAATCTGGTTGTGAAGTTTTTCAGCCTCTTTGCTTCTGCCAATAATAAAACCCTTGGGATGAGGGAGGTGTTTTTTATCGGCTTCTGCAGGCTTATCACCGGAAGACTCAAAAGAAGTGCCGTCGTTTTCAGGATTTTTTTCTGACTTTGTTTTTTTCTGGTTCAGGGCATTTTCAACCAGTAAAATAAGTTCATCGGGCAACAGTGGTTTTGTTACATAATCAAAAGCGCCTATTTTAATAACATCCACAGCTATTTTTATATCAGAATACCCGGTTATAATAATTACCTGTATATCCGTGTTTATTTCTTTGATGGTCAGTAATAATTCTTTACCATCCGCATCCGGAAGCCTGAAATCACAAAAAACAATATCAGCAGTGTTTTCTCTCAGATAATCCAGTGCTTTTTTCCCACTGGTGAAAAAAATGCACTCATGATTTTTCCGTTTAAAAAACCTGTCGAGTAACTGACAAATATTAATATCATCATCAATAATCAGAATCTTAGCCATGAATCGATTTTTCTTTAATAGTTTTAAGGTGTCAGACTTACTTGTTTTATTACGTTTAGTAATTCATACAGCTTGAAGGGTTTTTTTAAAAAGCCATGAGCCCCCAGGTCTTTATAACTTTTCCGTAAATGATTGTTGTCAGCGCTCATCAGTAATATAACGGTTTTGCCGTCTGCAAAATTGTTTATACAGTCTTCTCCGTTTCCATCCGGTAAATTAATGTCCAGTATAACAACATGAGGCTTTATACGCCTGTATAATTCAATGCCCTGTTGAATATTTCCCGCATCCTGCACCAGGTAATTGCATGAAATTAACGCCCTTTTTAATAGCGATCGTATATCCGCATCATCGTCAATAATTAATATTTTTGCTGGCATGGTACTTTGGTAAAGGAAATGCTGATTTTAAAAATAGTTAACACCTATAAATGCAGCTCTCTTCTCCTGGTAAATACAAAATCAATATTCAACATCAGGTTTGTTTAAATAAATTATTAACCTTGCCTATGCCTGATAAAATAGCATCCGAATGTTTATTTACTAAATAATTAGTCATTTTTTCTGCCGCAATTGCCAAAAGATAGCCTTTCACTGAATTGTTTCTCCCGAATACTTTTCCTAACAGGTAATCGGCACCCAGGCTAATCCCCATTTTTTTGAGACCGCTTTTTATTTCTGTGTTTTCTGTAAAATCGGCCCACATATTTTTTAAAACAACTTCGGGACGGTAGGTACAATAAATGTCTTTTAAACCGGTCTTAATTTTTTCTTCCTGTTGTTCTTTTAAAGCATTCATTTGCATAATATGACGCTTTAATTGAATATGATTTGTTATTTCAATTACGGGCCTTGTCATTGGAGATGAAATTAAAACTGACGTTTAAAAAAGTTGCTTATAATTTTATTTCGAAGGGGTTTGGCGAGGGATTTTTTTATACAGACGAGAAGTAAGCCTATACTAAAATAAATCCCTCCTACAACAAGGAAACCTGAATAGGAACAGGCATAGACAGCCGATAAATAATGAGCTGCGGCAAAACTGAGAAATAAAATACAAAAAGCAAATACCCAGGCCCTTAATGCCCACACAATAGCTTTGGATAAAACAAAAGAAATTCTATCAGAGGCTTTTAAAACCATTAATTCATAACGGATGTTCATGTATTCCTTTATGTTTTCTGTGGCTTCTTCTATTTTTTTATGTTCCTGCATACTGTTTTGTTTTCGGTACCGCTATTCAATTAGTCTGGATTACAACTTTTATGCAGTGGTTTTATAATTTTCGGGTTTGCTTTTTGAACTGTGGCTGTAATCGTTGTACTTTTCTTCAGCAGTTTCAGCGATGTTTTCAGCTTTCTTTTTTATTTTCTCTGTTAAATCATCGGCTATGTCTTTAGCCCCTTTCGATAATTTTTTGCGGGTTTCACTTCCTTTGTCCGGTGCAAACAACACACCCAATGCAGCGCCTATTGCGGCGCCAAACAATACAGCCCCCAGCATTTTTCCTGAATTTTCCATGGTTTTTTATTTTTTTAGTATTTATAAATTAAATGTTGCGCTAAGAACCTTTCTAACAACGTGCCAGAGTATATCTGATTTTAAAACATTGATTATTAATTTAATACCAGTGCCAAATTATTTCTCCCTAATAAAATGGGGAAAAAATTCCCGAAATGGGACAATTTACTATTCTTGTTTTTTTAACCTGGTTTATCCTGGCCCTAAGGCAGACAATTTGAAATTTTGAAAGACCTTATTTCCAATAACCAATACAAATGAAGCTCACATGATTTATCATACAGCAAAAAAATAAATTAATCACAGGTAAATTAAATGCAATGATGTTGATAAAGTTCCCCAAAATGTACTAAAAACAACTTGTTCATGCCAGGTGGCTTATTGATGTTAGCTTTGTTTTGTGAACAAGTCTGTATGGCATGATATTTTCAAACGCTGAAGAAAAATAAAAAAAAACATGAACACAACAAATGAAAATCTGGTTTCAGAACTAAATAAATTAGTTGAAATCAACAATGATCGTATCCGGGGTTATGAAAGGGCTATTGCC
>JAHEYF010000186.1 GCA_023251755.1 Bacteroidota bacterium | reverse complement strand
TTTCGTCATCGTGATAATACCCTATAACATCAATTCCCTGTTGGTCGCAATATTTAAGCAAACGTTCCTTCTGATCTGCCGGACTGTACCCGTCGTTTTGTTCATCCGTAGATACACGGGTGTACAAAATTGCTTTCTGTTTCATTCGTTTTTCCTGTTTTAATTATCAATGTTTTTTCCTGTTTTTTCTTTTTCATAAACGGGCTTCATTGTTATTGTTCCCTTTATTGAATTGTGCATTGTAAATTTTTATTTCTTCGGGGCTTTTGTTTTCTGCAATGCCGTAAGTTATTTCAGCAAATAAATATAAAAAGTCCCTTATTGCCAAAATATCTGCATCCGTATACTGTAAGCCGTCTTTGTTTAAAATCTTTCTGCACTCAGTAAGCGAAACTTTGTCGCTTTCTTTAATCGGTTTCATGGTTAAATGTTTCAATTTACCCGCTGTCCTTTTTACCAAAGGCAGTAACAGGTAATTTTCCATAAACGCCCTGCGGGGCGTAATACTTCGGAAACGTTGCCCTAATAACCGTATTAATCCCCTCAAATTAAATAAATAAAGAACGATAGGTACACGGCACGTTGCCCACATAAACCCGTTTACCCTTTTTAAAAAGTTATCTTAAATGTGTTTTCAATTTTAGTGACTACCCCCTTGTGTTTTTTAATTAATATTTCCCCGAACTCCCTTTTGTCCAGAATATCGTAAATCTTATGTTTAATGTCTTCGGATTTTTTCAGCTCCAATGTTTTTATTTTTTTGTCCTTAAAATTTATCAGTATACTATCATAGTCCCCTGAGTGTATTACTTCAAACAATTTATTTTCAGGATAGGATAACAGGTTAATTTCCGGTACAACAAAACCCGATAAACCGGAAAGAAAAAATTTCTTTAGTATGGTGGACACCGAAACAGTTACGTGTGTATCGTATAACAGTTTATTTTTTTCTTCGTCCGTATAAAAATGTTCTTTGCTTTTATCCAGAATAATAAATGTGCCGTCCAAAAATACAGCAAGTGCTAAAGGCAATTTTTTAATAATGCTTTCCACTATCATAATGTGAAGCAAAGTAAAATGCACTTCGCCCATTGATTTATATTCGGGGGAGGCAATATATTGTAACAATTGTTCCTTTTCCGCTTTCCCCAATTTTAAATCGTCTATAAAATGCTTGGCCTGTTCAACTTTACTTAAAATCCCTTTTACCTTTATTGGTTCTAACAGCTTGGTTTTAAATTGTGCGATAACAGAAAGGTTTACGCCCGTATTCCTTAACTGTTCAACTATTTTAATCCAAACGAACTCTATAAAAGAATATTTTTTGCCCCATACCCCCTTTGGGTTCTCTCCCAATACGTTTGCCCAATTGTTTAAATTTCTTAAAGGCACTTCCAATTGCACCCCTTTAATAAGGGGGCGTTGCAATTGTTCATACAATTCCCCTGCCTGTTGCAAGGTTTCTTTTCCGAAATAATCATTCAGGTTCAAAGGGAGCTGTCCCGCTGAATTGATTTGTATATCCTTTTGCCTTTTCATTTCCATAAATATACGAATTATTTTAAATATTTACAATAATGTAATATTTATACTTTAACGGGTATAATTTTAGAAAGTTTCGGAAACATGAAAATACTTTTTAAAATAATTTCCCCCCTGTTATTGCGGTTTAAAACCTTAAAGGAAATTTTGAACCCGCTTTGTCCGTCCAAAAAATACACAAAATGAAATGAACGCCCCAAAAACCGGGAAAGACGGTTTTACACCTGAAAAAAAGGCTGTATTTCCCCGTATTTATGGACATTGTGCCTGAACATTCAATAAAATAAGGGATTTGTCAGCAGAAAAAACGCTACGGAAAGCGGCCTGAAAGCAACTTGTAGCCTACTGTCAGCTACTTTCCACGAACTTTACAGCGATGGAAAGCAGAAATTTAGCCCCAATAAGCGAAATATTACCGACATAAAGCTACCAAAGGGCTACGGAAAGCAGCAATTATACTCCCATTTGTTAAAATTGATAAAAAACGTCAGTTTAAAATAACAATATTTACATTAATGTAAATCAAGACAATGCTAAACACCGGATAGAAACGCAAAAAAATGTTAAAGACCGTACTAAATGGATTATTTGTCCGTTATATATATAACAAAAACGAAAGACTATGAAAAGTGAAGAAGAAAAACCAGACTATGGCTTCATCGCAAAGCAAATGAAAGTCATGTACAAATTACTATCAGGAGGAATAAATACAGCACTTCGGCCTTCTGTGCTTTTGCAGCTTGCCGATTGCCTGGTTTTATTGGAAGATCAGATTATTTCGGAAGGGAAAGAGGCGCTTGCCGAGTATGATAAAACGAGGGCTGAATTATTTTCAATTTATGGTGATCTCTATTTGCAGTTAAAAGAAATGAAAGGGAAAAAAGTATGTTTTTTCAGTTGCGACCCACTGGATAAAAACAGCCGATTTACCTACAGAACTGGTATAATTGGTATATATGAAACCAGCCACCTTTCTCAATCTGAAACAGGAACCAGACTAAGGAATGTAGGGTATTATATTGAGTTTAACGGCACTTCCCGGTATATGCCTTTACATGGGCTTGTCGGTTTGGAATTCATCCCGCCTGAAAATTAAAAGTAGTGTACAAAATAAATAGCTGATCTGTTATAAATATCCATGATTTAAAAAGGAGGGCTTATGAAAAATGAGAATGAAAAAGCGAAATCGGGAAAGGAACCTTTGTTTGATTCAAATTGGATGCGGGCAGAGTACAACCGTTTAATTGAAGGGAAAACATGGGAAAACAGCCCGGAAGTACTATTGGATTTATTTGAATGGCTGATTTTTTGCAAAGACCTTGCCCAGATAGACGGTGCGAAAGCATTAGCGAAATACGAAACTGTAAAGAAGCAGATATTTAAACAGCATGGCGATTTATATTTTCAAATGGACAGGTTAAGGGGTTTAAGTTTTATTTTTTCTTATGAACCTATTTCAAATAATAATGTAGACTGGTTCGACCATGAAGCCAAAGTGGGCAGGTTAATCCGCTTCGTTGAACAGGCAGAGCCACATGACCCGCCTTTTGATATATACAACAACAAAATACCAGACCATCCGGGAATAGTGTTTAAGTGTGGGAAAAAGGAAATAACTATTTCACGGTCAAGATTGTCAAGTGTTTTTTTAAGGGGTGCAAGAAACCACCTGAAATTTAATTTAAGAAAATAATAAAAGCCCGCTAATTTTCAGCGGGCTTTGTTATTGCTATACATTACCACACAAAAAAACCGCCCCGAATATTCGGGGCGGCCAATCAACGCAACCTACAACAAGCCAGAGGACAATTATTCTTTAAATAAAAAATTATTCGGGTTTGTAACCGCTATCTGTTTAAACCTTTCCTCATTCAATGAAGTTCTCAGGTTCATGTAAAACTGCCTTTCCGTAGTTTCCTGTTCCACCATGTAGAAGTCAGAGCCGTACAATATTTTTTTACGCAAACCTTCATTCGCCAAAGTGAACTTTAACAACAACATTAAATCGCTGCGGTAAAGCGTGTACGATATATCGCTGTATACATTGGGGTATTTTTTCAACAGGCTGCAAATCTTTTCGTACCAGCTTGTGCCTTCTTCTTCAGGGATGGAAGTCAATAAAAAGTTTTCCCATTCCTCAGCTCCCCCGAAGTGAGCCAGGTTCAATTTAAGGTTCGGAAACCTTTCTAAAACATAGTTGTAGTTCGCAGGGTCGGTGTAGATGTCGGTAAAAAACTTGTTTTTCTTTTTATCAAACCGCTCACCGGTGAGGGGGTGAACTAACATATCCTTCGTGATCTTGCCTTTGTAATAAATACCACCCCGCGCGCAATGGGTAGTAATTGGTAGCCGGTTTTGTTCTGCATAGGCATACACCCGGTCTAAACGTTTATCAAAAGGATAATAACCCAAAGGCGGGTACAGCTTTATGCCGGCAAAGCCTTTTTCTTCTATACAGAAACGGACTATATCAAAGATGTTTTTTCTTTCAGGGTGTACGAATACAAAGGGCAATACAGTTTCAGGAAATTCTTTTTTAAGTGCAGCCAGTTCGCCCAACTGTTCCATAAAGGACTGCTTTACTTTTCCGGCCTGCATAAACTCCATGTCCATTGACAGGATGCTGAACTTTGTTCCCTGCGGGTAAATGGTTTGCAATTGCAAAAATATATCCCGCTGTGAATTGAAGTCCCCTAACTTTAAAAAGCTGTGGTATTTTTTAACGAGCAAAGACAGCTCGTGTTTACCAAATTTTTCAAGCAGTTCACGTAGCCGTTGTGACTTGTCAAAACTTTCCAAATAACCCGCAAAGGGGCGCAACCAGAAGGGTAAAAAGTTAGCCGGAACAATTGCCCTGTTGAATGTATGAACGTGGCAATTTATGATTGAATTATTTTCCATGATAGCGTAGGTTTAAAGTTTTCTTTTTAAGGCGTTCATCAACTGGTCAAAATCCCCTTCTAATTTTTTCATTTCCGGCAGGCTGAGGTAAACGCCCTGATCGTACTTGGTTTCTGCAAGGAAAATATTTTTGTACTTTTTCGTTTGCATCTTGTATTGTACATACACCTCAAAAGCCCTTGCAAAAATTTCGTTCCGGCGGAAAAAGTATTTTGTTTGTTTGGATTTCTTTAACCTTGCGTAATAGGGGGATTCTTTTTTTTCCTTCTGCCAAAGGATTTTATACAACAGTTTTTCCATTAATCCCTGCAAGCTGTTTTTGTTCAACAATTTTTTATCTGGTGTCAGGCGTGTACTCTGGCCTTTGGACAATGCCCCTGAACTATCTTTCTCAACAAATGTTCCCCCGTAATAGTCCAGGGCGTGGGCGAACTCATGTGCATACGAACCCACACCACCCGAAGCAATTAATAAATCTGTACGGTCAAAGTTTTTTTTCTTTGTGTCCTTTTTTTCAGGACGACGGTAACGGGTTATGTTAATGGCAAAGGTGGAAGGCTCGAAGTGTGCCAGCATTGCGCCCCTTCCCCTTGCACCAAAGGCGACGGTTATTTTTCCTTTTATAGAAAGGTCTTTTGCAGCAAAGCCTATGGCGTGGTACAAATCAAAAAGGGCAATACCCAGACCCGCTACATAGTTTCTTCTGTCCTGTTGCGATAACCAGTTGCCAAACTCAATGCCCCGCAGCCCGTAATGGTTTTCAATAAAACGTACATCGTCGTAACGGTAAGAGGATGGGATTTCAAGGCCGGAACGGATGGTTGAATTGCCCGGCGTAAAAATGATCTTTGGTTTTTTGCTGCCCCTCCAGTACTGATCTGATCTTCCTTCGGGTACTTCGCCCTCGTCAACAATCTTTCCTAAAGATTTCTTAGCCTTTGGTTTTACTTTCCCAAGACTTTTTTTCTTTGTTTTTGATTTCGGGCTTTTAACTTTTCCTATAAGCCCTTCGCTTTCTTTAATGGCCTCAATGATGTCTTCTACTGAATCCTCATCTACAATCACGTTTATTACATCGTGTATGACGGCAAGGTCTGCACCGTGTATCGTTTTAGCCTTAATGTAGTCTAATACTTTGTACTCCATTGTCCCCTTTTTTACGTCCTGCTGCGCCTTTACCAAGTCGCCGTACAACTGGGTAAAATTCATAAATACCC
>JAHEYF010000010.1:80099-91372 GCA_023251755.1 Bacteroidota bacterium | reverse complement strand
AAAGGAAAAAAAATATTCAGAGAAGTATTGGCACCTGAGTTGTTTAAACCCACAAAAGGTCTTGCTGCGAACCAGGGTTTGTACAATGGTTTTTTAGCTGCCGGTCTTGTTTGGACTTTTTTCATTAACGACATTGCCTGGAAAACAAACATCTCCGTTTTCTTTTTGACCTGTGTTATTATTGCCGGTATTTATGGTGCTTTAACGGCAACGAAAAAAATATTTTTTGTGCAGGCCATACCAGCCTTGTTGGCTCTGCTGTTTGTTTTGCTGGCCGGTTAAAATTATCTGTACTCGCCAAACGGATTCATGTAACAAAGCTGGTGAAAATTCTTTATAATCCTCTATCTGATCAGGGAAACACATCCTTTCATTTCATGCGGCTTGAGAAAAATATCTTTGCAATACAACTTCCAAACGAACACGTCCTGCTGTGAAATTTCTTTTCCATCGTTGGCGATGCCGCTCCACTTCTCGCCCCAGCTGCACGATTGCCAGATGAGTGCGCCCCAGCGATCAAAAATACTGAAGCGATAATCTTCGTTCAATATGCCATACCCTTCAGGACCAAAACCTTCGTTCTTCCCATCGTCGTTCGGTGTAAAAGCGTTGGGAATGTAAATCGCACAAGTAGGCACATTGCAAATCTCACCCCAGGTGCTGTCTCTGCATCCATACTGGTTCACAACATTCAGACCGATGGTGTAACAGATCGCTTGATCGGACGACTGGTAAATATGTGCGGGGTTTACAAGCGCAGAAGCCGGATAAAGTGTATCGCCAAAATTCCACCAATACTGTGTAGCGCCTGAAGAATGATTGATGAAATTCACTTCGGAAGAATAAGCAGTGATCTCCGTTACGTCTGTTGCAAAAGCAGCCACAGGATGCGGATACACATGAATGTATTTCAATAGTGTTGTATCGCTCCTGCACCCATGAACATCTTTACAGGTAACAGACACTATATAATCTCCGGCATTGGTATAATAGTGTACACTGCCTGAAGCACTGATGCTTTGCCATACAGGACTATCACCGAAATTCCAGGAGCAGGAAACAGGAGTTCCCTGAAATATGCATGAAAAACTCACAGCGAGAACAGAGCAGCCTGCTGTATCGTCAGCCGCCAGAGAAATGATAGGATCAGGAAAAACACTGACCTGAACAAGAGCTGTATCACGCGAGTTACATGCATCGTATCCGATCACCTGGTAAACAGAACTTGCAGAAGGATGAACGCTGAGTGTATCATTTGTTCCCAGCACAGTTGAAGCAGTGCTCCATTGATAAGAATAATTTCCATATCCGCTGGCTGTTGTTGCAATAAGCAACGCATCTGCGTCTTTACAGATCGTATCCGGCGTATTCACTGTTAATGCCAGGGGGGGATGAACGAAAAGGGCAATACTTGTTGATTGGGTACAGGCATTGTTATCAGTAACTGTTAGCGTGTAAGTGCTGTTAACCACAGGTGTAAGCACAGTACTACCCAAAGGCCACAGGTAAGTATAAGGTGTTGTTCCGCCACCAGCCTGTGGAATGATGGTATACGAAGCGCCGGCACAAAGCGTATCCGAAAGCGGATCGATCGTTAATAGCGCTGGTTGAGTGATGGCCGTAGCCAAAAAGTTGTCGCAGCCAAAACCATTGGTCACCATGCAAAGGTAATTGCCTGCGGCAAGATTTAAAACAGTTGATCCCGTTGCTGATAACTGAGGCCAGTAATATTGATAGCCCGGAGGATTTGTTTGCCCGTTGACCAGCACACTTGCAGCGCCAGTGCTGTTTCCAAAACACAAAACAGGAGATACAATGCTGCTCAGGCTATCGGGCTGGATAACGGTAACGATCACTGTATCGGTAACAGCGGGCGGACTGCAGGCATCTGTTGCAACAACGAGATAAGAAATATTTGATGCCGGGCTTACTGCAAGTGAATTACCCGAACCGAGCAAAGTACTTCCATCATACCACTGATAACTTACCACTCCAAATCCTCCGGTGGCAACAGCAGAAAGAATTACAGGTTGCCCTGAACAAATGGTATCGTGCTGTGTGCTCACCTGCAACAATGGCCTCACATAAATTGTGTCGGCACCGCTGATGGTGCAACCGTTGTTGTCGGTAATAATTAAGGAATAAGTAGTGGTAGCTCCAGGAGAAACATTCGCTGATCCGGAAGACCAGTTGTATTGATACGGAGCAGTACCTCCTGTAACGTTTGCATTCAGGGTTACCGGATCGTAGGCACAGATCGTATCCGGCAGGCAGGTCAGTTGAAGCGGCTCAGGCCCGGTAACTACCAGCGTAATTGAATCGGCACAACCCATTGAGTTTTTCACCACACAGGTATAAGAACCTGCCGGCAATCCCTGAACATTCTGTGCAGAAGAAGAAATACCGGTCCAGGTATAGGTATAAGCCGGGTCGGATGAGTTAGTATTGACAAGCACAGTTGCAGAAGCTGTAGTATCGCCGTAGCACAGGTGATGTACAACATTACTACTTAATGCAAAGGAAGGGCTGACAGTTGCCTGCACAGGTATTTTTAAATAAGGTTTACAGGGATCGATGCTGATGTATAAAGTAGTATCGTTGTTCAGCGCACCGGTTACAAAGCTTGTACCGCTCGAAACAGGATTTGTAGCAACAGGAGAATCATACCAGTAAACTGTTGGAGCAGGTGAAAAAGAGGATTGAACAATTGCAGTGAGTGTTGCCGGAGAGCCTGCGCAGACCGTATCGCCGGTGCCGCTTACACTGGCTGATTGCAGGAACAATTGTTCCATCACACCAGCGGCTCCTTTGGTTGCACCATTTGGTGTGAACTCTGTAAGTGCAGTAGAAGTTGTTATTCCATTCACTCCTCCGTTCACATTGGCAGTATATGCTCCGCCAGTACAGGCAATGTAACCACCACCACCACCACCACCAGGGCCTTCGGCTTCGATGTCGCCGATAAGCTGATTGCCACCTGCTCCGCCGTTTGCGGATATCTGTAACAAAGAAGCAACACCTGCACTTGCTTTTATCACAACCGTTCCGCCGCCGCCGCCTCCGGCTGGTCCGTCGTTACCACCATCCTGTGTATCCAACGCATTATCACCATTCGCATTAATAAGTCCTGGCCCTTCAACAGCTGCATAGCTAAGCAGATAAACCATACCACCACCATTGCCCCCGCTTGTTCCGCAGGAGTTATTGCTATCACCGGAGCCGCCACCACCACCAAGGAACAAGCGACCTGTGGAGTAATTTAAAGGCCTTCCTCCTTTTCCACCAATATTTAACCGGTTATGGCCGGCCCAGGCAGAAGAACCCGGAGGGGTGTTTAATGCACTCTGATCGCTCTGCGAAAAATCGTATCCTCCGCGGCCTCCTCCTTCGCTACTATTCGTGCTAAAGCCCGGTGCTTCAAGGTTCCAGGCAGTTACCCATGCAGGCTGTGTAGTATCGGGAAGTCCATCGCCATTCCAGTTTAAAGTAGTTCCGGCATTGGCTCCGCCGCCTCCTCCACTGTTGTGACAAACGCCGCCGCCTCCACCATTCGCCGGGGCACCCCGTCCATAGCGGCCTCCGGCCGCATCGTATTCAATCTGAAAACCCGCAATACTTTCTCCTTTTTCACCTCCATAATCAGGATATGGAGTTGCATAATCGCTGATGTTTGAAAGGGAAGATATGTTGTCCACTACACCGCCCCTGAAACCCTTGCCAGCCACGTTGACCTGCGCACCTGCTGCAACAGTAAAATCCCCGTTGCTCTCCACCACCAATACACCACCTGTGTTTCCGTTCCAGGGATCACAACTGAGTGTGCCACCTGATACGGTACAAGTGGTGTAACGCGGAACACGAATCACCTGCGTTTTACCCGCGAGACTGTAATTGTTTTTGATCGCACAGGTAAATACAATAGTTGAAGCATTGGGTGCTGAAGCCACTTCCATTAGTTCGTATAAACCACAGGAATTATAGCTCGTGATCTGTCCCCAGCTGAGTGCGCTTATCGAGTTGTCGATACTTGCTCCCTGCATTTGTATGAGCATCACCAGTTCACCGGCCTGGAGTGCCCCGGCAAAGCGGCTGTTACTGTTCAAAGCAGATGAGCTCACAGTAACAAAAGTTGCTCCCGTAGCGGCATCTGTAGTAAGCGAAGTGTATTCGTTGACGATCGTGTTAGGTGTTGCGATAGTTGCTGCGCCATGAAAGCCTGGCTGCGAAACAGCAATAACAGGAAGTAAAAGCAACCAGGAAACAATTGAATAGTTTAAATACCCGCACAGATGTCGATTTTTTGAACCCATTGTACAATTGATTCTGTGAATGAAATATCTCCTTTAAGTCTGACAAATGAACTACTATTCCCTTTCTTTTTCTACAGGTTTTTACGGATAACTATTTGCTCATTCCAAAAAATACATCATATATTTATCAGCATCAATGAATTAACTTTCAGGTTCAGGCCATTTTTCCTGAGCCGCAAGCATGCGTTGAAACTTTACCAGCTCTGTAATTGGTTTGTATTCCCTGGATGAGCTTACAGCAATACCCTTTTTTGAAAAAAAATAACCCAATGTCCTCAGCAATAGAGAGGAGTTAGTTTAATACCACTTTTTTTACAAGCTGCTTATTTCCTTGTTCCACTTTTAAAAAATAGATACCCGGACTTAAGGATGGGTTTCTATCGAATGAGTATATGTTATTGGTATTTAACTGGTAGCCCGAAAAGAGGCTTTGTGTTATTTTTCCGTTAAGGTTATACAGGTTAATATTCACATTACCGGCTTGTAGCAGGTTCAGGTCAATTTGAATACGATCAGTTATTGGGTTGGCAAATACCTGTAGATCCATCTTTTTCGTTTCTGTATTGTTTATTCCTGTACATAGATCTTCCTGTACCAGCAGTGTAGACAAAATAGTTGTATCTCCACTTGTTCCTCCGTTATGGTCTGCAATTAAAAATGCACCATACAGGGTAACTGCTCCGGTCCCTGCCGAAGGGGCTCTCCAGTTAAAGGTCCAGGCTTTATAATTAGCGCCCGTTGTACCCGACAGGGTATGTGTAATATATTTATCGCTTAGCACCAGTTTTGTATCGTTCGATATGTTAAGGAGTTTGCCTAATAAATTACCGCTCAGGTCTTGTGGCGATAATTCAAATCCAAAACAAGTATGGCCGCTGCAGTTAATTGTAGCAGTTAGGGTATAAGTTGAATCGGGGGTATATCCGTTGGCGGGTATGTTTGAACTGATGATGCTATCCATGATGACAGGCTGCGAACCTGTGTGGCAGGCGGTACATGTTGATCCGTCGCCGGGAGAACCTGTACGGGGTGAAGCGGCTCCTCCGCTTAACTCGGTATGCGACATGAATAAGAGGGTCAAAAACAATACAGATAATGCACTGAGCATTTTTTTAAGGTTTGACTGGTGTTTGATTTTTTTAAATTTTTGTAAATCATTTTCTTTTTTTTGAATTTGTCGAGCTTGAGTTTTCATTTTAAGGCTAATTGTTTTTTAGTTTTGGCTGTGTAATTTTTTTGCAAAAATGCTATGAAATGAAAAAAAAAGGCACAGGAATGATGTAGATCATAATCTACCGGAATAAAATTATTTTATGGTCTTTTCCTGTTTGTTTTTTCATAAAAAACTGTTGAGCGAATTAATTTCAAAAAGACCGCCGAATTACATTAAAGACTTTTAACCACCTCAAAAAATGATAATGCTGATAAAACGAACCGGTATTCCGATACACATTTAATTTTTCGAATTAATAAAATTCCGCAGTCAAAAAATATTTATTTACCCAAGGCGGGATTATTTGGGGCTGAAATGCCGCTTTTCCTGAAAAAATAATGCTCCCTGGCGGGCTCTGGATCCGGTTCTGTGAAGGATGCATATTCCATAAGCCTGCCAAATGAGCAACTGCACATTTCAAAAAAATAAGTCACATATTGATTAATATCAATGAAGTAATCTCTTTGAGACTGTTTATGCTGTTTTAATTTGTATTTCTCCGTGTCTCCTGGTCTGACGGTTCTGCTTTTAAGCCTAAAGGATTTAACGCCTGGGAGGGATAGCAGCAGCAGTACGAATCACCTCTTTAAAAAATTATTTCCCAGAATAGTCTTTATAATTTCATCCTTGTTTGCCCTGCTGATTGAAATTCTTCTTTTGTCAATAATCACATCTCCCTCATCAATACTACTTACCTTATCTATTGAAACAATAAAGGATTTCTGGACTTTAATAAATTTGCTTTTCGGTAAAGTATCCTCCAGGTTTTTGAGTGTTAAATAAGTAATGAATTTTACCGAAGTAGTGTAAACAGCAACATAATTATGAAGAGATTCGATGTATAGAATATCATCGAAAAAAACCTTTTCTATCTTTTTATCACATTTAATAAAAATGAATTCCTCTTCATTGACTAACTCTTTTTTAATCTGTGATAAATCGTAATAAGCCTTTGCTTTATTTACGGCTTTTAAAAAGCGTTCGAAAGGAACAGGTTTAACCAGGTAGTCAATTACATCCTGTTCGTAACTTGAAACGGCAAAGCCCGGATAAGCAGATGTTACAATGGTTATTGGTTTGTATTTTAAAGACTGAAGAAAATCAAGACCTGTAATTTTTGGCATTTCAATATCTAAAAACATCAGATCTACTGAATGTTCATTCAACATCACATTTGCATCAATTGCATTTTCACAAACACCAACCAGCTCCAGGAATTTAATTTCCTTCACGTATTTTTCAATTCCCCGTAATGCAACGGGCTCGTCATCAACAATAATTGTTTTTAATTTTTCAGACATTCAAGGTAAGTTTAATGGTGAAAATCGAATTCTCTTTACTGATCTCTAACAGGTGTTTATCCGGATATATTAAATCGAGCCTGCTTTTCAGGTTGCTTAAACCGATCCCTGATGCAAATTCATTTTTTATTTCATACTCATACATTGAGTTTGCACCAATAAACACCAGTTCATTCTTCTGTTGCGTTAACGAAAAATGTATAAAATTTTCATTGTCTTTGTCGTTGGTCACATATTTAAATGCATTTTCAATCAGGGGTGCGATAATTATTGGCGCTATTAAAAAACCTGTCAGACCTTCACCAATAATAAATTCAACCCTGCATCTTTTCGATTTTCTATAGGTATACATCTCCACCATCTTTTTCAGGTATTCGGTTTCCATCTCAATTTTTATAAAGCTATCGTTACAGGAATACAGCTGAAAATGCAATAGATCAGAAAACTTTAAAAGCATGTCCTTTGCTATATGACTATCCTCATCAATTTGGTGATAGATTGTATTTAAAAAATTAAACATGGAGTGAGGACCTATTTGCGATTTAAGCAGATCCAGTTCAGCAGCAATTTTTTCTTTTTTTACTTTTTCCATTGCTGTCCATTGTTTGCTTTTATAATTTTTAAATGCAAAAAAGACCAGGAGCGCAAATAAAGAAAACACACAGAGACTGGCAATAAGAGTAATTTGCCTGTACCTTCGCTCATTATAGGTTTCCAGAGCTTCCTTTTCCCTGGCGTTCTTCAGTATGAGAATTTTCTTATCCTTATTACCGGCTTCATACTTAGCATCCATCTCCACCATTAATTTTTCTGATTTTTCGTTGACAATACTGTCGTAGATGCCTGAATACTTTTGAAGGAAAGAATATGCTTTTTTAAAATCCCTGGTTTTTTCATAAAGTTTTGATAGATCAAAATAGGAAAGTGACAGGATGTTTTTAGCTTTCATTTTTTGTGCAATGTCCAATGATTTGGAAAAGTTCATCTCGGCCTTTTCATATTCACCAAGGGCTTTGAAGAAATTACCCAGGTTGTTGTATAAAATGCTCAGATCGTATTTAGCATCACTTTCCTCAAACAATTTCTCAGCTTTGCTGCTTTGTATTATACCCTCCCTGTATTTACCCTGCTTGAAGTAAAAGCGGCCCAGGTTATCATAGGCGTATGCTTCCAGTCTTTTATCACCGGTTTCTTTGCTTATCATAAGTGCATGCGTATAGGCTTCTTCCGCTCTGTAGTAATTCTCCCTCAAGTAATAGATCGCTCCTAATTGATTATAAGCCATGCCTATTCCTTTTTTATCGCCCAACTCTTTATATAAAGCCATTGCGTTGTTACAATTGATCAGTGCATTATCAAACTTGTTTCGTGCAACATATATGGCGCTCATTCCCAAATAACATTCAGCCATATCCTTTTTGTTATTTATTTTTTCGTTTAATTTTAAACAGAGCAGGGTGCTTTCCATCGCTTTATCATAGGAACCTTGTTTATAGTCTGCTTTTCCTGTATACAATAAGGCCTTTGCCATACCTGGAACAAAATGGGCCTGTTGAGCCAAAGTATATGCCTCGCTTGCATATTGCAAAGCAAGATCGTTTTCATATAACGTGTTGTACTCATTGCTTATCAGGTTCAGGGCATTTATTTTGCCCGTGTCGGACCTATTACCTGACCCGTTTATTTTTTTTAATACCAATAACAATGAATCCAGCTTGCCCCTGTCGTCAGAGCCGGATATCCTGCTATTTATGAATAGCAATAACAATACTATATGGAGCGTTTTCTTCACAGAATGGGATTAATTGTTTTTAATTTTCAGACATTCAAGGTAAGTTTAACTGTGAAGATCGAATTCTCTTTGCTGATCTCTAACCGGTGTTTATCCGGATATATTAAATCGAGCCTGCTTTTCAGGTTGCTTAAGCCGATCCCTGAAGCAGTTTCTTTTTTAACTTCATTCTCCCACATTGTGTTTGCACCAATAAACACAAGTTCATTATTCTGGTGAGTTAACGACAAATGAATAAAATTTTCTTTGTCATTATCATTGGTCACATATTTAAATGCATTTTCAATCAGAGGCGCGATAATTATTGGTGCTATTAAAAAACCTGTCAGACCTTCACCAATATTAAACTCAACCTTGCATTTTTTCAATTTACTATAAGTATACATCTCCACCATCTTTTTCAGGTATACGGTTTCCATCTCAATTTTTATAAAACCGTCGTTACAGGAATATAACTGAAAACGCAGCAGGTCGGAAAATTTTAAAAGCAGATCCTTTGCGGTATAACTATCCTCGTCAACCTGGTGATAGATCGTATTTAAAAAATTAAACATGGAATGAGGGCTTATTTGCGATTTAAGCAGATCCAGTTCAGCAGCAATTTTTTCTTTTTTTACTTTTTCCAGTGCCGTCCATTGTTTGCTTTTATAATGTTTAAATGCGAAAAAAACCACGAGCGCAAATAAAGAAAATACAATAAAACTTGCAATAAGCGTAATTTGCCGGTACCTTCTCTCATTATAAGTTTCCAGGACTTCCTTTTCTCTGGCGTTCTTCAGTATGAGAATTTTCTTGTCCTTATTACTGGCTTCATATTTAGCATCCATCTCCACCATCAGGTTTTCTGATTTTTCATTGACTATACTATCGTAGCTGTCTACATACTTTTGCAGGAAAGAATAGGCCATTTTAAAATCCCTGGTTGCTTCATAAAGTTTTGCCAGATCAAAGTAGCTAAGTGCGATGATGCTTTTAGCTTTTATTTTTTGCGCAATATCCAATGCTTTGGAAAAATTTATCAGGGCTTTATCATATTCACCAAGGGTCATGAAGAGATTACCCCAGTCCTTGTACATAAGCATCAGACTGAATTTATCACCACTTTCTTCAAACAGCCTTTCAGCTTTGTTATATTGTGCCATCGCCTCCTTGTATTTACCCTGCATCAGGTAAAGACTACCTAAATTACCATACGTAGATGCTTGTTGTTGTTTATTATCTACAACTTCTTTGCTAAGCAAAAGTGCCTGATTAAATGCTTCTTCCGCTTTATGGCCATTACCCATGAAGTAATAGATCATCCCTAATTGATTATAAACCATGCCTATTCCTTCTTTATCGTCCAACTCTTTACATAAAACCATTGCGTTGTTACAATTGATCAGTGCATTATCAAACTTGTTTCGTACAATGTATACGGAGCTTATTGCACAATAACATTCAGTCATACCTTTTTTGTTATTTATTCCTTCGTTTAATTTTAAACTGAGTAGAATACTTTCCATCGCCTTTTCATAGTAACCTTGTGCAAAGTATGCCTGTCCCTTATTAAATAAGGACTTTGCTTTTCCCGGAATAAAATTGATCTGCTGAGATAAAGTATATGCCTCGTTCGCATATTGTAAAGCAAGTTTACTGTCGCATAAATAATAGTACTCCCAGCTTATCCGGTTCAGGGTATTTATTTTGCTGGTGTCTGACTTATTACCTGATCCGTTTACTTTTTCTAATACCTGTAACAATGAGTCCAGCTCATTCCTCTTATCAGACCCGGATATCCTATTATTGATGAACAGCAATAGTAATACTATATGGAGTGATTTCTTCAAGGGATTTGGTTTACAATCATAAAACTAAGAATAAAGTGTGTACTTATTGTGTAATACAATTATATTTTCAGCCTCAATTTACAGCATTTTAGGTAAATAAATACGATCCGGAGTTGAGATTTTATTACTTCGCATTGTTGTGGGTTTAGGAGATCGGTTCGTTTTTACCGTGTAAATTCGACCGATCTTTTTTTAAAGAATTTGATCCGGTTTAAATAACTCGTTTATAACATGCGTTTAACTATTCGTATTCTCTGCTTTGGGTTTTACTTTCTTTTATTGTCCTCAAAGCTCCGGTCACAGGTTACTACCAGCAATGCATTTACACCAACCCAAATGGTTCAGAATGCCTTACTGGGTAGCGGGATAACAGTATCGAATGTAAGCTATACCGGGTATGGTAAACGGTGCGATCGATGTGATCTACGATGGACTGACCACCAATGGAAATATGGGTGCCAAATGCATTTACACCGGGGAACGATCCTTTGAATAATGAATTTTTGGCGTATGGAAGCGGCATAGCCGAATTTAACATGATTTTTTTTGACCGATGGGGTGAAAAAATTTTTGAAACTGATACGATTAATAAAGGTTGGGACGGTACTTATAAAGATAAAACTTGCCCGGAGGGAGTGTATGTATATAATATAAAAGCAAGAGGAATAGATGGGTCTAAACAGGTAAACAAAAGCGGGCATCTGAGTTTAATCAGGTAATTAATTCAAAAGGATGGCCGCCTAAATATAGAAAGAAAAGGCATTAGAATTAACCCTATACACCAGATATGGAAACAATTCATCGAATAAGAGCATGGTTTATCGTTAT
>JAHEYF010000010.1:12322-80089 GCA_023251755.1 Bacteroidota bacterium | reverse complement strand
TTAATCAGGTAATTAATTCAAAAGGATGGCCGCCTAAATATAGAAAGAAAAGGCATTAGAATTAACCCTATACACCAGATATGGAAACAATTCATCGAATAAGAGCATGGTTTATCGTTATGCCCATTGCGTTTATAGACAGCATTATGGTTCCTCCTGATCGAAAAAGAAATAATGAACCAGATACAAGTATTGACATTTGCAGGAACGTTATTACCATTCAGTATCCTATCTCCTATCCAACACATGTTAAGGTTGACATTTCAGATACCAATAAGAACATTTATGAAGTAATTGAAGATGTATGCGAAGAAATTCCGGGGATCTATAAAATTACTTATCGGCTGGGAGATAAATATATGTCTGGTGAATATGTGGTAACCCTTATGCTGGATTGTTATCGTACCTGCAAAAAATTTGATATAAACATGAACGAAATATCGGGATATAAATTCACTCTTCCTTTCTATCCTTTATAAAGGTAAAAGGAATTAAACCAACCACCAAAGCAAACGAGTAGCCGGATTAAATAAGTATAAAACAGGTCTCAGGAAGAATATAGTAAACCAGAGAAAATCACTCTGCTGTTGAAGGCATTCTACTAAGAGATTTCAAAGCGAATAATTTTTTTCAGTTAAGCCTCCGAAGAGATAGAAAATAAATATAAAAGGAAATGAGGAAAATCTACATTACTCTTATTTGGTGTACTTTACTTTTCACGAAAATGATCGCTCAAACGTACACAATGGCTAATGGAACCGTTAACACGTGTTCAGGTACATTTTATGATGCAGGGGGATCAGGGAGTAATTACTCCAACAACAGTAGTATAACAGAAACCTTTTGTTCCACGTCGGGAAACTGCATACGTGCGGCCTTTAGTAGTTTCAGCACACAAAACGGGGTGGATTATTTATACATATATGACGGCCCAACAGTTGACTATCCTGAGATCGGCGCATACTCAGGGGGTACAAGCCCGGGAACAATTACTTCTACAAACGGATGTCTTACATTTTACTTTACTTCCAACGGAAGCACAACTGGTTCCGGGTGGACTGCAACAATATCCTGCACTTCCTGCCCGTCGCCAAGTTCGTATGCCGATTGTGGATCACCACTTCCTATATGCGCTGCATCGAATTTTAGTATAAGTGCAAATGGTGCAGGTAATATTTCAGATCTCGGTGAGTGTACTGTGAGTAATCCCTGCACTAATCCGGCAAGTGCTAACGGTGGTTGTCTTATGACAGATGAAATAAATGCCACATGGATCTTACTGAAGATCCAGGCAAGCGGCACACTCGAATTTAGTTTCGGAGCATTGGGCACACAAGCCGGGTATTACGATTGGGCGCTGTGGTTATATAGCGCAGGCGCATGTTCCAATATTGCACTAAATACCTTAGCTCCGCTTAGATGCAATTACAATGGTGTAACCACTGGCGGAACCGGAATAGCAACAGTGGCAAACAGGCCTTCGGGTGGCGATGCATCTAACTATGAGCCAGCCTTAAATGTTACAGCAGGACAGCAATATTTGATTTGCTTTTCAAATTTCAGTGGCGTAACAGCAACCGTTCCTATGGCCTTTTATGGAACAGCCACCCTGGATTGCAGCATTTTGCCTGTTGAACTCCTGGATTTTGGGGCTATCTGTAACAATGGAAACGTTTCGTTGTTTTGGTCGACAGCTTCAGAAACTAACAACGAAGGTTTTACAATTGAAAGATCAGTTGATGGAATAAACTTTATTTCAATTGGTATTATTAATGGACAAGGTAATTCATCAATCATGCATACTTACCAGTTTGTTGATCATGAAATAATCAATGTCATTCGTTATTATAGATTAAAACAAACCGATACAGATGGAGGAGTTGCTTATCATAAGGTGATATATGTTGACTGTAATGAAAGCCCTAAGGTGGAAATATTTCCAGCGCTTTTCGAGGATCATTTATCCTTTGCGTTTCCTGGTGAAGAAAACATTCAGGCAATGATAAAAATATATTCCACCACAGGACAACTGGTCTTTGATAAGTTAATAGATTCCAATAAGGGTGTTATCACCGAGAACCTTTCTTCCTTAACAAGCGGTGTATATATTATTAAAGCGCTAATCGGTGATAAGTGTATTCTTAAAAAAGTAATTAAGAATTAGTCCGGCGAAAGCGATACGGAAGTAAGTTCCGTGAACTCCGTGCACAACTCCGCACACTCTGTATTTAAGGCTTTTATACACGAGGTATTCAGAATGCCGAAAGTGAATTTGGTGTTAAGAACAAAGCTTAAGGATTTGGAAACTTCGTCAAGCGGATTCATGCAATAAAGTCAACCGCAATTGAACACACAAAAATTAAAATAATTGAATTGCTTCTTCTGTTATTCAATTGCATTTCAGCCTCAAATAATCCAATTTGGGGTAAATAAACAAGTTCTGGAGGTGAGATTTCATTACTTCGCATTGTTGCGATTGTTCTTCATTCGCAATGGTTAGGAGATCGGTTCGTTTTCCTGGGTGAATTCGTCCGATCTTTTTTTTAAGAATTTGATTCGGTTTATAGGTTTAATTATTTAGGTCACAACGATCTTAATTTGCAAGAATGTAAAAGGTGATGATTCAGTTATTTTACCCATTGCTTTATTGAAAATATTACTTATTGAATTCCTACTATTAAACCTGAAGTGAAATTCATCTAGGTATGCTTGAGTATAAAAGCAAGAGGAATAGATGGGTCTAAACAGGTAAACAAAAGCGGGCATCTGAGCTTAATCAGGTAATTAATTCAAAAGGATGGCCGCCTAAATATAGAAAGAAAAGGCATTAGAATTAACCCTATACACCAGATATGGAAACAATTCATCGAATAAGAGCATGGTTTATCGTTATGCCCATTGCGTTTATAGACAGCATTATGGTTCCTCCTGATCGAAAAAGAAATAATGAACCAGATACAAGTATTGACATTTGCAGGAACGTTATTACCATTCAGTATCCTATCTCCTATCCAACACATGTTAAGGTTGACATTTCAGATACCAATAAGAACATTTATGAAGTAATTGAAGATGTATGCGAAGAAATTCCGGGGATCTATAAAATTACTTATCGGCTGGGAGATAAATATATGTCTGGTGAATATGTGGTAACCCTTATGCTGGATTGTTATCGTACCTGCAAAAAATTTGATATAAACATGAACGAAATATCGGGATATAAATTCACTCTTCCTTTCTATCCTTTATAAAGGTAAAAGGAATTAAACCAACCACCAAAGCAAACGAGTAGCCGGATTAAATAAGTATAAAACAGGTCTCAGGAAGAATATAGTAAACCAGAGAAAATCACTCTGCTGTTGAAGGCATTCTACTAAGAGATTTCAAAGCGAATAATTTTTTTCAGTTAAGCCTCCGAAGAGATAGAAAATAAATATAAAAGGAAATGAGGAAAATCTACATTACTCTTATTTGGTGTACTTTACTTTTCACGAAAATGATCGCTCAAACGTACACAATGGCTAATGGAACCGTTAACACGTGTTCAGGTACATTTTATGATGCAGGGGGATCAGGGAGTAATTACTCCAACAACAGTAGTATAACAGAAACCTTTTGTTCCACGTCGGGAAACTGCATACGTGCGGCCTTTAGTAGTTTCAGCACACAAAACGGGGTGGATTATTTATACATATATGACGGCCCAACAGTTGACTATCCTGAGATCGGCGCATACTCAGGGGGTACAAGCCCGGGAACAATTACTTCTACCAATGGCTGCCTTACATTTAATTTTTCCTCAAATAATAGCACAAATTCTTCCGGATGGGCAGCTACTATTTCCTGTGTCGCCTGTCCATCACCTAATTCTTACGCTGATTGTGGGGCCCCCCTGTCCGCGTGTGGCTCAAACACTTTTGCGATAACTCCAAATGGGGCAGGTAATATTTCTGATATTGGTACGGCCGGTACAACCAGTAACCCTTCGAGCAATCCATCAAGTAGTAATGCAGGTTGTCTTTTTACCAGTGAGCTAAATGCAACCTGGATTGCATTTCAAATAGCAACGAGCGGAACTTTGGAATTCACATTCGGTGGAGGAGGTACTCAGACTGACTACTATGATTGGAATATGTGGCAATATAGCGCAAGTGTGTTATTTAGCGGAACCGGTTGGAAAAATGTTCCGGAACGGTACGGTCCCTGGAAGACGGTTTATCACAGGTTTAACCGTTGGACTAAAGAGGGGATAATAGATAAAGCCCTTTCACATTTACAATTGAAGCCCGATGAGCAGGGGTTATTGGATTACAGCAAATGGTTGGTTGATTCCACCGCATTCCCTAAATATAAAACAGTTGCCGGGAGAAGTGAAAAAACTTCTGACCGCATCAAAAAGAGGGCCAAAACCCAAAACAGACTTCCAGGTGTACAAAGAAACACAATTGAACGATTTATTGAATGGTTGAAAATTGCAGATAAATTACAAGCAGGTTTGAAAAACATGAAAAGTAGTTTTTAGCAATGGTGAAATTGACTTTTACAAAGTTTTACCTGAAAAATACTTTTTCAGGCGCACTCTAATCAAACAAAAACAAACACATGAAAAAAAACAAAAAACAATTCACTAAAAAAGTAGCTTTGCTCTTCTTCTTTTTAGCCTTTCAGTTTTTGCTAATTGCACAAACAACAAAACAATTCTGGAGCCCTGTCGAAGAAAAAACAATTGTTCCTTCGGGCGAGCGTGTTACCATTCCGCAAACATATTTAACGTTTGAATTACCAAACGATAATATAAAAAAAGCCCTCTGGTTGGCACCCGATGAAAAAAATGTAAAGCTGAGCGACTCACAAGTCATCATCGAACTGCCTATGCCCGATGGCTCCCTTCAAAAATTCAGGGTAGTCTATTCGCCGGTAATGGCTCCCGAATTAGCCGCACAATTTTCGGATATGAAAACATTTAATATACTTAGTGCCGATGGAGAACATTGTTTCGGTAAACTCGATTGGACTGAAATGGGTTTTCACGCAATGGTACGTAAAATTGGCAACGATGTTTACATTGATCCCTACAGCCGGGGTAATATAAAAGATTATATTGTATACAATGTTGCCGCATTGCCCAAAGACCCCAGTCAGGTTACACCTGAAATAGGAGTAATTACTCCTGAGAAAAAAGAAAAAAAAAGTGGTGGAAATGCAAACGAAAAAGTTAATGTTGCATCACCCTGTGTTGGCGCCACCCTTCGCACCTACCGTTTAGCTGTGGCCTGTACCGGCGAATATGCAGTGGCCGCAACAGGTGTTGCTTCTCCTACAGTAGCCCAAACACTTGCCTGTATAGTAACAACAGTAAACCGCGTTGATGGTGTGTATGAAACAGACTTCGCCATAAAAATGGTTTTAGTGGCTGCGGAAACAACACTTGTGTTCACCAATGCCTCCACCGATCCATTTAACGGAAACAACAACGGAGGCACCTTAATCAACGAAAGCCAGACAGTAATAGACAACAAAATAGGCAATGCAAATTACGATTGTGGCCACACTTTTAGTACCGGCGGTGGCGGAGTGTCTACCATGGGCGGTGTATGTACAAGCGGGCAAAAAGCAAGTAGTATAACAGGTAGCTCAAGTCCTACTGGCGATGGGTACGACATAGACTATGTGGCACACGAAATGGGCCATAACTTTGCAGGTGGCCACACCTTTCGTGCAGTTACAGGCGCCTGCTCAGGCAACCAGGATCCAGGCACCATGGTTGAACCCGGAAGCGGTATCACCATTATGGCTTATGCAGGAATTTGTTCTCCCAACGATGATTCCACACACAGCATCCCTTATTTTCATGCCATCAGTTACGATGAAATTATAACTTACACCAATTCAGGTTCAGGTAATAACTGTCCGGTAAAAACCAACACAGGTAACCACCCTCCTGTTGTAACAGGCTCTGTAACCTACACCATTCCTAGGTCCACAGCTTTTATTTTAACAGGTTCCGCTACCGACCAGGATGGTGACCCACTTTCCTATTCATGGGAAGAAACGGATAACAACAGCACCGGCGGAAACTGGAACGATGGAAAAGCCCCTTACTTTAGAAGCTACAATCCTACATCTTCTCCAAGCAGAACATTCCCCAGATTTAATATTGTATTAAATGGCAACCCTGCTTATACCACTATTATTGGCGAATATGTACCTGCTACAGCTCAAACCTTAAATTTCCGCTTAACCGTGCGCGATAATAAAATGGGCGGGGGTGGCGTATGTTTTGCCAACTCACAGGTAATTGTATCTTCAGCCGGGCCATTTAGCATTACGTATCCCAATGCAACCGGTGTAACCTGGGCAAGTGGTAGCGCTCAAACCATTACCTGGAATGTAAACGGAACCACTGCGGCACCTGTGAATTGCGCCAATGTAAACATTCTTTTTTCCAGCGACGGAGGGCAAACCTTTACTACGCTTATGAGCAATGTAGCCAACAGCGGAAGTCAGTTGATTACTGCCCCAACCTTTAGCACTACCAAAACAATCTGCCGTATAAAAGTAGAGGCCGCGGGAAATATTTTCTTCGACATCAACGACAAGAATTTTACGGTTACAGCTGGTTCTGTGGGAATAACTGAAGTTGTTTCCACCAACATGGCCATGCAGTTGTTTCCGAACCCCGCTAACGAGCAGGTGAAGGTGAGTGTTTTTGGTTTAAACCGAAACGAAAAAATAAACCTTGTTATTTACGATATGTTAGGCAATGTAATAACAAAAGAAGTATTAACAGGTAAAGAAACGTACGAGTTGAACTACAACATTGCTGAGTACAGCAAAGGCATATACTTTATAGAGGTTACAGGAACAAACAAAAAAGCTGTTTCAAAATTGGTAAAACAATAAGTTTTTTTGAAGTATAATGGTAAGTTAGTTTATAAGCCTTGTAGTTGGCTGCTACAAGGCTTTTTTTATTCTTTCAGAGCTTGTCACTGGCGTCCTAACGTTTTACATTACAGTTCTTTGAAATTCTTGAAAGATAAGGGTTGTGAGGCAATTGAAGGTCTAAACGATTTGAATTGATTTCCGTTTTCTTGAGGTACTTTTGGCTCTAAAAGCCAATGAATACAGGAAAATTTGTTTTCTCTCAAATTACTTCATTCCTCTGCGCAAATGATTTCAATAAATATGTTGATCAATATAAGGGTAATTATAAAGTACTTCATTTCACCTGTTGGCATCAATTGATGTGTATGATGTTCGGACAGCTTTCTAATTGCGACAGCTTATCTGATTTAACAGTTGGGCTTACAGCCCAAAGAAACAAATGGTATCATTTGGGAATGGGTACTGGTTTATCAAAATCAAATTTAGCTTACGCAAACGAAAATTGTGATTGGAGGATATTTGCTGGCTTTGCAAATACACTCATTGCAGAAGCAAAAATTCTTCGCAGAAATAATTCAGATGTTCTTCCAACCATTAAAGGAAATGTATACTCCATTGATTCTTCTACTGTTGATTTATGCCTCAATGTATTTTGGTGGGCAAAATTCAGAAAGGAGAAAGGAGAAAGGAGCTATAAAGTTGCATACACAATTTGATGTAAAAGCAAATGTTCCAAGCTTCATTGACATTACCGATGGCTTGACCCATGATGTTAATTTTCTGGACAAAATAGTGTATGAACCTGGGGCATTTTATATTGCCGATAAAGCATACATTGATTTTGAACGGCTATTTGTTATCCAACAAACCGGAGCATTCTTTGTTACACGGGCCAAGGAGAACATGAATTATCGAAGGTTGTATTCAGCAAAAGTTAATAAATCAAAAGGAATAAAATATGATCAAACTATTCTGCTCAACAATTATTATTCAGCAAAAGATTACCCTGAAAAAATTCGTAGAATAAAAATATTACGACATTGAAACAGATAACGAATTTAATTTTAATACAAAAAATTTTCGATTACCTTCTTTAAAGATCGCGCTCCTATACAAGCATCGATGGTCGGTAGAACTATTCTTTAAATGGATTAAACAACACCTGAGAATAAAAACATTTTGGGGGCATTCTGAAAATACTGTACGAATACAAATTTATTCAGCAATCATTGCATACCTTACAATTTCGATTATGAAGGAGAAACTAAAGCTGAAACAGACGAATTACGAAATATTACAGATTTTTGAATTTCTCATTAATCGACAAAATCCCCTTACAGCAACTGTTTGACAACTCTTATCTACAAAATTTCAATGAACAAAATTGTAATTAATTGAAAGTCAATTTATAATGTTAGGACGATAGTGTCATGTGGTCTCTGCATTTACGTAATCATCTTCTGTACAGTATCGGACTTTTGTTTCGTTTGCAACATCACCCTAATGCTTCCGCCTCGTATATAGTTTCTGTTCGTAGGCCCAAGTATTTGCATTAAGCTTCATTCAGATTTGTAGTTACCCGCGACACCCTTGCTCTCTGCTAACGATAAGTACAGTAACTCTCGTTTGAGACTTGCACGCTATAGTAAAAGAATGTGCCTGACGCACAAACAAAAAAGCTACACAAGATGGGTAGTTTTTCGTAGTCGGCATCGAACTCATAGGCTACACAGACTTTGTTGCACGAATAATTTTTGATTATTACGGGTTTTCAAAATATTGAAAGCGAAGTTCCAGATCCCATACAACGAGCCCCATTAAAAGGCAGAAAACACTAAGGACACAGAGCACTAACTGTGAAACTGTGTAAATCCACTCCGTGGTTAAACCGGAAACAAAAGATACAAGGAGATACAAACCGGATGTAGTTCCGTGAACTCCGTGCAGAACTCCGATCACGCTGTGTTTAAGGCTTTGATACACGAGGTATTCAGAATATCGAAAGTGAATTTGTTGTTAAGAACAAAGCTTAAGGCTTTGGAAACTTCGTCAAGCTTATTCATGCAATAAAGCCAACCGCAATTGAAAACGCAAAACTTAAAATAATTGAATTGCTTCTTATTTTATGCAATTTTATTTCAGCCTCAAATAATCCGGTTTGGGGTAAATAAATCCTCTTCTGCAAAGGCATTTTATTACTTCGCAAAATGTTGAAATCCTCAATTGGTTGAGGAGGCCGGTCGTTTTGCTCAACGTGAATTCGTCCGATCTTTTTTAAAGAATTTAATATAGAAACATGTCAGGAAGGAGCATATTAAGTTTATAAAGTATGTGAATAATAACCATTTCCAAATACATTATTTACATACCTATAATTGTTAGATAAATTTAAAACCCAATCAAAATGGAAAAGCTGTACTTTACCTCTCATTGTGTAAAGGTTGTTGCTGCCGGAATAGCGCAGACCCATATAACCCGAACCGCTGTGCATAATTCAAATGAATCGTCAACCAGACAGGCGGCAGTGGTCTATGTTCTTGAAAGCCCTGACCGTGGATCTGTGAACGGTCACAACAATTACGAGGGTAAATCGAAAGCTGAAAAATTCCTGAGCACTTCGTATACTGCAGGTTACAATGTGGTAGCAGGATTTATGTTCATAGCACAGGTTGATGATGGTGCTACTCCAACAACCATGGAGGCCAGCTTATTGGGATGCAAGCGGTACAGGCGGATTACCAAATACCGGGTTGGGTTCGGTTAACCTTCCGATTGCAAATATGACTACCGATGGAACTCCAACTCTTGTACCTTTTGTCCCACCTATTGCAATAACAGGTGATTTCTATTTTGGTCTCGATGGATTTGTTTACCAGAACACACAGGAAGATACTGTTTCCATTTTCCAGACAACAGTATACACACAACAAAGCAGGCTACACTTGTCAACGATCCGGTTTATTGCTATAACCTTTTAAATTTTTAAAAATGAAACTGAAAACTCCTTTATCCGCTAACATGAAATTTGAAGAAACAGTTCTTCGTTTATTAGTTTGTTGTGTTGGATTTTCCCCAATTGCAAGCCTTTCCCTGTCGGCCTTCGGGTTGATCCCGCTCAACTACAGCGGACCACTTATCGTATTGCCTGCAATACTATTAATTGTGTTTTTGAGCAGGAAATATTCTTACATGCGCAAATTTATTCTGGAAGGATTAATTATCGGGATCATTTCTGTACTCATATACGATAGCTTTCGCCTGACTTTTGTTTTCTTGGGATACATGGATGATTTTATTCCGAAAGTGGGCAACTATCTATTGAATACCACCAATGTTCATTGGACGGTTGGCTATACATGGAGATACATAGGAAATGGCGGAGGAATGGGAATGGCCTTTTGCATGCTTGTTCCTATCTTCCCTGCAAAGTGGAAGTCTAACCTCAGAATTACAGGAGTAATCTATGGCCTCACTATTTTTACCTGCCTTTTAGCTACTATTTATCTATCTTCGGCAGGTAGGACTTATCTGTTCAATCCCGATTTATTTAAAGGCGGTATCGTGTTAGCGGGGCATATCATTTATGGATGGATGCTCGGATTGATGTATCCTCTTGTTTCTTTTTCCAGCGGAAGGAATTATGTACGGTATTTCAAAAATTCTCTTTCTTCAATTTAGTTTGATACAATAAACCAAGCTCCTTGTAATTTATGAAAATAATTTTCACACTGATTTTTTCTCTTTATGCAATTATTGTTTCGGGACAGGAAAAAGATAAAAGTCAACAACCAATAACGGCTACGTTTTCAGGGCAGGTTTCGCTCACCACCGATGGAAAGGGCTTGTTTTTCAACATGGGAGGGCCAGGCCTGAAAATGGAGATCACACCTAAAATAGCTGTTTCAGTCAATATGTTCCCAAGCTTGCGTTATGAATATTCGTCGACGGATGCAGACATTAAGCCATTTTTAGGAACAGGCCTGCAAATTTATTTTAAAAGATTTATTGTTGCCGCACCTTTTTATTATCTCCCCAACACCAAAAACTGGGTTGTGACAGCAGGGATCGGCTGGAAATTGAAATGAACTACCTGCCACGGTATTTCAAAATATGATGAGAGAGGAAAATCCTACAGTACTAATCGAGTAAGAAGGTAACCATTAGTTGGTTATCTGTCCTCTCACACTACCTTACGTACCGGTCTGGTATACGGGGGGTTGTCCCTGGAATCAATTCAATAGTTGCTGTGTGTGAAAATAAATTATTAATAAACGCTTCACTGTTTGTATCAATGATCAAAACTTCTTTGTTCCGATTTCAATATTCAATCGTTTCCTGTTAGAATAACAATAGCTTTTTTTTTCATAATCATATTGAACTTCAGCCCCCAGTTTTTTAATTAAGCTCAGGTAGCGGTAGACCTGCCTTTCAGCTATGTTTAATTTGGCAGACAATATCCAGGCATTTCCCGTCTTTTTTTTATAGATCAGGGCATCTATTTTTTTTAACAGGCTGATTATTTTCATAGAGGAGCCGAATAAATTATCCTCTACGTTCTTTTTTGTTTTTTTCGTTTCCATAATTCAAATTTTAAATTCAAAAATAGTACCCTTACACTTCACAGGCAGGATTCGTTACCTGCCTCACGCCGCCTCCCTTTCAATACTTTCTGTTGCAATGGGGCTTTTATAATTTACTTCGTGGTAACGCAACAATTCATTAATGAGTTTCACCACCACCTCAATTCTGCTTTTATAAATCAGCTTCCCATAAAAATTCCGTTCCAGCATCATGCGTTTTACCATTCCATTTTCCTCCGTGTCTAAGTATTTTTTACAGGCCCGGATATAAGCATCACGGCTACAACCGCGTATGGCCAGCTTGCGCATATTCACATACACAAAAAAGCGGGTGTTGCCAATCAGGTATTGTTCCTCCACAATTAATGTAGCAATGCGAACAATAAAATAATTAGGTATACGGCTGCGGTAACGGGTCACATCGTCCACCTGCTTATGCAGGCGCAGCCAGGTACAGTTCTGAAACTCCGTCGTAGTTACCTTGGCAATCGACTGGTGTGAAATCATGATATCCAGACCATGATGGCGATTCGTGGTCAATAAACTAACAATCGTTTGTCCCTTTGCACCCACCATGTATTTATCCAAATCCTCCAGCACCAATAGCCCATCCGTAAATTGTTTCACCATGCGCTCCACCAGGTCTCTTTTTTCTTCGGTCGACATTGTTTCTCCTGCCCGTGTAAGCGGCCGTATCCTCCTTGCGCGTATCAGTTTTAAATCCCGGATGTGATCGGGGCTCACCGTTCTGTAACACTCGTAATCATCGTCGTTCACATCAAAGATCAGCACCTTGCGTCCTTTGCGATCTATAAGGATATGATCACGCAGGTAATTTTCAATTTCAAGAATGTTACGATAGGTTTTGCCCACACCTGTTTCCCCGCACACAACAATAAGCATGGGCTGGCGCTTCTCTCCCTTTGCCTTTTGTTCTTCTGGCGAAAGCATCCCGTTGAAATTTAGCGCCTGTTCACTTGCCATGCGGAGGGAATTTATTCAGCAATTTCAAGTACTTCGGGAGGGATGCCGAAGTTTATTTCAGGGCCGGCCTTTTCTCTGTGTACAGTACTTGTATCAACAACTTCTTCAGGTTTCTTTTCCTGTTCTTCCTCCTCATTCTTTTCTTTTTCTTCCTCTGTAGAAAAATTTGTTTTGCTGGCCCGGATAACTTTAAGGATGCGCAGTTCCAATTGTATATTGTCCATTTTTATTTCATACACAATTTTTGCTTTTTTAATCAGTATGGATAAACAGGCCGTCAGCAATTGTTGCTCCGGTGTTAATAGTTGTGATTTTTTTCGGAACACCTGTATCAGCAAAGGCCTTAACAAAGCCTTGTCTTCCTCGTCCAATTTTAAGCGCTTTATGTTTTTGATGTTCTGCTCATCAATCACCTGGATGATTTCTTCAAAATCGTAAAAGTCATCGTGCTTACTGATCTTTACAAAAAAGCCTCCACCTACTTCCAATATATTGTTGCTGACCCCCAGCACTGTATCGGCCATTAGCCGGGCAGTTTCCAGCGGAACTGTAAATTCTTCTTCCGGCGCTGCGGTGTTTGCAGCTGTTGTTCCGGCTTCCGCTTTTGCATTTATTTCCTGCTCCGGTGCATCGCTTTGTTTTTCTTTTTCCTTTTGAAGAACCTTTTGTTCTGTAGTTTTTTCATTTGGTTCTTTTTCTGAAGGGTTCTTCCCCGCAGAAGCTTTCTGTTGAACAACAGGCTGTGCAAGCGGGCTATCTCCTTCATCAGGAATTTCTTCAAAAGCAATATCGGCTGATTCTTTTTTCAGAACAGTTTCAATGAGTTCTTTGTTTTGATCGGTCATAACACTTAATTTAATTTGGATAAGAAGTTGATGAGGGCTTTTTCAATTATTTCATAGCGAGCCATCAGTTGCGGATGGCTTTTGGGAACAGATAAACGTTCCTTTATTTTGGAGGAGCCATACCGCACGGCCTTTTCACTGCTGTGAAAGGCAAGACCGATCCCGGCCAGGGTATCGGCTGTGTATTCCCGCAAAAGGTGGTAACAACACATCCGGGCATTTCTGTATTCTGTAACCTGGCAGGTGTAAAAGAGCTGGGCATCCAGCTCAAATACAGCGACTGCTTTATCCGAAATAAATTTATAAATCATAAATAATTTATCGGGCCGGCTGGTATCAATACTGGTGTCGTTTATAAAGTTGTCCAATAGATTGTTGAGGCTGTCAACACCTATTTTACCAATGAGTATGTTCATCAGTTTTTTCAGCCGTTTAAATTCTTCTGTAGGTTCCTGAGTCATTGTAGCTTTTGATTTATTTAAATCGGCGGATGAATAGTGTATAACAACGGTCAAACTTCCCTTTGTGCAAACAAAACTTCCCTACATTGATTTTCCGGTCATTGAGTTGAGCTTTAAAACCCCTGGCTTTAATTTCGTTGTGGTGCAGCAGGTGTTTTTTATCGTTCCACAAAAGCTGAAGTATCTCCTCATCTGTGGGTTCAGTCTTTTCGGGGATGAGTTCTTTTTCGGGTTCAGCAGGTTTTTCTGCTTCCTGTTTTTCTTCCGACTGCTCAGGCACTGGCTGCTCCTCCTTGGGCTGCTGCGGCGCATCTGCACTGTGTTGCTCATTGGTGTTTTCTCCTTGCTGGTCTTCCAAAAGTGCTTCCTCTTGTTTAATTTTTGGTTCCATAATTAAGGGTTTTTGTATAATGGGTAATTGGGTTTCTTCTTGCTGTTCTTTAATTTGTTCATCACGCTCTTCGATCTCATCGTTGTTTTCAATGTGATGCGCTAAAAAATCCTCCAGGTCTTCCACAATTTCATGGGAGAGGGATTCGAGTTTTTCTTCCAGCTCGGGCTTGTCTTCACCCTGCGTGAAGTCCAGGCCTTCTTTGAGTTCTTCAAAACCGGTTATGCGTTTTTGCAATTCACCGGGTAATTCTATTTTCTTCAACTCAGGGGCATTGAGTTCGAGAAAGTTTTCATGGGGAAATAGTTCTTTGTTCATAGTTCTCAGTTCTTAGTTTGTTATAATTAATAGCGATTAGTGAATAGGAATTGGGTGCAATCAAATGTGTTTTTCATGGTTTTCATTCGTGCATTCGTGGCAATTGTATTTCAATTAATATTTGCCACGAATGCACGAATCTTTGTTTGTTCTGCATTTTGCCCGTTGTTCTTTTTGCATAGTTGATCCCTAAGAACTAAGAACAAAGAACATTGAACTTCTATGCAGGAACTTTTTTATCTTCTGGCAACATGGATTCGATACCATTGGTAATGGCTGCTGTCAGGATGGAAGTAAAAAACACCACCGCAATCGTTGTTGCAAATTCTTTGGGCGGGGGTATTTTAAAAACAAATTTTCCACCGGCACTTTCCCCCAGGCTTCGATAGAGCAGGGCTTCCGCCACACCAATCACCAGGCCTACACTGGTAATAATCACTGCATTTCTGTTCATGATTTTATTTTTTTCTATCCATTAATTTTTAAACCTGTCTGCCATCTTTTTAAATTTCTCTGCCAATTCATCTTCTATGATCTTCACTTTATTCAGGCTCCAGATCTTTTTTAATTCATGTAAAAAATTGAGGATGGCTTTTTCTGTGGCCTGCATAATCTTTTTATTTCCTCTTAATTTTTCAGGGATGAGTATGCTGATCTGAATCAAATCCATTCTTAGTTTCTCAAGGATTGTTTTTTTCTTAGGTGTTTTAATTTCACCGCTCGCTATTTTTGCTTTGCGGTCTTCCCTCAACCTTTGCCTGCACAGGGCTAAGTCGTCTAATATCACAGCCGTTTTTTCCAATACCTTTTTCGATAGCGCTTTTTGCTCCGCTGTATCCTTTCTTTTTTCCTGTTCCGCAATAGCTTCCTTTTTTATCCTATGGATGTCTTCTTCAATAATTTTAAAAACCTTTTCTGCTGTTGTTTCAAAATTGGCTGCAACGCCTTCGTTGTCCGGGCGTTTATCATAAAAGCCTTTTGACTTGTCGTAAATCTCCAGTACTTTTTTGGACTTCCCGCTCAACAGGCTTTTTGCGATACCTTCTTTTTTGAGCAATTCGTATGGATTGTAATGAGTCATGTGTTGTTGTTTTAATTAAAATCAGGCTGCATTTAAGCGGTCCAGTTCAGCAAGTAGTTGTTCCATTTCTTCCATGTCCTTTATAAGCGATTCCAGTTCCTCCACTGCATCCGCTGAGCCTTCCAGTTCTTCTCCTTTGGTAACTTGTTTTTTTCGTTTAAACTCAGCTTCCTCTCCCTGGGCATATACCATCAATTCTGATAGCAAGTGGGGGTTCAGCCGGGCAAATTCTTCCACACGTTCTTTCACTGTTTTTCGTTTAAAACCTTTTTTGATTCTTTCCTTTTCAATATCCTCCATTTTGGTTTCAATGGCCACAGCCCCGGTTGTATCATCGAGTGTACGCTGTAATTTTTTTATTTCCTTGTCGATGCGGAGCAAGACTGTTTTTTCATCAAAGTCCATGACAAGGCCTCTGGGTTGAAGCACTTCTTTTAAAGCCCGGTTCAGAGCTGTATTGGCGCTTCTTACCTGTTGAAAAATACCCTCGTCTTTATAATTATGGTTGGCATTTTCATCGTCTAAGTAGTCCCTGAAAATACTCAGGTAGGTGTCTGTGTTTCTTCCTTTCGAACCTTCCTTTTGTGGCCGGTACTTGTCAGCTGTTTTTTTGATGTGGGGAATGTTTTCATTAAATAGTTTACGATGAGCGTTCACCTGTTCAATAATCGTTCGCTTGTTAAAAAGGTCTGTGATCTCATCGTTCAACTTTTCTTTTTCTTCCATCAGCATCAGTTCCGCCAGCATACGGGGATTGGTAACCAAACCCATCTTTAATTCGGCCGGGTTAAATTCTTCGAGCTTGAGTGAATTTGATTTCCCGGCTCTTTGCCAGATCTCATTGATGCGGCTGGTTTTTTCTTCCAGCTTTTGAAAGATGAACATATCCACAGAGTCTTCCATGAGGGGGTTTACGATACGCACATTGGCAAAGATGTTCCCGAACCTCCAGACCCTTCCTTCTAATTGTTTTACATCCGTTGGGTTCCAGTCCAGCCAGCAATTGTACAATACCGTTGTACGGTTTTGCAGGTTGATGCCTTCTTTAATGGTGGCGCTTCCGATAATAATTTTTACAGCACCGGCCTGGAAACGTTCTTTAATGCCTTCCTTTTTGCTGCGGCTGATACCGGAACTGATAATGCCCACTTCATTTTCTTTAAAGCCTATCTTCTTAATTAAATACTCTTTAAGCAGGGGAAAAAAATGTACACCTGCATTCATATAAATCACCTGCCCTGAAACTTCTTCTCCTTTTGATTCATGGTAGTGTTTAACGGATTGTATACACTGCATAATATAAAACAACTTGGGAGAGGTTTCTACATACTCTGTAAAAGAAGGATTGTGGTTCGGGTTGCAGGCATACAAAAATGGGCTCAGGGCCAATTGCCTTGCAAAACTTAATCCACGCAAAACCCTTGCACCTTCTTTTTCTTCCTTGCTTAATTTATTTTCATCAACAGGAATGGCCTTGCCTGTAGTACTTCCTTTTTCCGTTTCATCTTCCGTCTGGCCTTTGCTGTTGACACAAAAGTTATCGGGGTCGCCTTTACCGGTAATATAGGCTTCAATGTCCTGCATATACATCTTTTGCAGGGCACTCATGGGCAGGTTGGTGGACACCTGTTCATCCGCTGAAAGCGGGATAAGCTGCCCGTTTACCATTTTATTCAACAGGGGCAATACAATTTTATTTGGTCGTTGTATGTTTGCTTCTTCGCCTGATTTATAAATGATAAACTTAAAGATCAATTGCTGCAATGCAATGAGGTTGTGAAAACCAAGCACCACCTCTTTGCGCTCGGGCTGAAGCCTGGCGTTAATCACCAATTCTATACTTGTTTTAATAAACGTATCAAAAAAGTCTTTGATGTTTTTGATGCCCCATTGTTCCAATTGCTGAAAACCAATTAAAGCGAGTATGGAATAAATTTCCAAAGGGCTGTTGGTAAAAGGAGTTGCGGTGAGCAATTGTACATTGCGCATGTTGTTGTTGTGCAAAATGTACTGAGCAATCATAAATCCCCGCAGGGCAATCATGGAGGCTTCGCCGGAACTGATATCGTAATTGGATTTTTCCCGTTCATTGCCTTTTATTTCACCACGAACATGGGTAAAGGATTTTTTCATGGCATGGGCTTCATCCACCACTATATAATCCAGGCCTAAGTCTTCAATGTTCACAAGTCCGCCTCTAATACCCTTGCCCATCATTTCTTCAATGTTTTCATACAATTGTTCCCGCTCCCGTTTAGATTTTTTGTCCTGCTTTTCCATACCCTGGTTCAGCATTTCAAACAATTGCTCTCCTATAGTCTCCCAGGTTGGTTCTGAAAAACACAAGCGGTTAAAACCCTCGTAAGTTAAAACGGTGATACTGTTTTCGGGTAACAATTGAACGGCCCCATTTTTATCTTTTAATTTTTCAATGTACTCCTCACTCAGGTTGTACAAGTCGTTTACAGGGTACTGGGGGAGTATACCGCTTAAAACAATTTTTCCATCCTCAACAAAACCTCTTAATTCGTTCAACCAGTTGGAATAAGTCTGGTTGGGCACAACAACAAAGGGGCGTTTGCATTGCCCCGTTTCAAGGGCCTGGGCAAGGGAAAGAATAGCCGTCATGGTTTTGCCTACACCTACATCATAAGCCACACAACCCGAACCATGCACGGACATAAATCCTATGCCTTCTCTTTGTGCAGCACGAATGAACAAAGGTTTGTTTTTAAATGTGCTGGAGCAGGTAAAAGCCACCGGTACTTTAAAATAATTGATGTCGATATACGCATTGTACCGGGCGTTCCAGCTTTCTTCAAGCCTTAACTGATCTTCGGCTGTTAAAGCTTCTGCAAGAAAACGCACGAAAAACTGATCACCTTCCTGCCTGGCGTATTGTTTTGTGCGTTGTTTTTGCTCTTCGTCAATGTAACGGGGCAGGTTTTTTTTGTCGAGGTAATATTGTATGATGTTAAAATCAGTTGATTTTTTAAATTCTTCTTTGGGGATTTCTTTCAGCCATTTTTTAAAGGCTATTACAAGGCCAATGCCACCGCTTGAATTTTCATCCTCCTGATTCAACTTCGTTCCATCCGCTAATTGTTGAATAGAAAAATCTTTAAGAAAAGCTGCATCCGGTTTAATAAATAAACGATCATCAGCAACTGGGTTTGTTAAACTTAGTCTTGCCGGCAAAATGTTTTGAAGGCCTTTGAACTGTCTTTCGTATTGATCTTCTCCAAACTTTTCAATGAGCTGTGCTTTTTCTTTTTGCAATACCTCCAGCCGTTGATAAATATTTTCGGCGTAATACAAAACAGCGGGGATATAATCAGCCTGGTAAAAACAAAGGATGCCCTGTTTTAACCAACCTTCAAGATATCGTGATACTTCTGCTAAAGGAACTACATATTTTGACCAGCCGTTTTTGGTGTTGAGAATAACCTTCTCATCGTTAAAGCCTCCTGATTTTCTTTTGTACCAGATCCAGGCTTTAATTTCATCATCAGCAATCCCTTTGTTGTATTGCTGCATGATTTCTTCAAAACAATAATATTCCTCCGGGCAGCCCTCTTCGTACTTGTCTTTTTCTCCTTTGAGTTGTTTGAGTTGTTTTTCGGTACGGGCAATTTTTGTTTCGGCAATGACTTTTTCGATATTGGCCTTTTTACTTTCATCATTTAATAAATCATCAAGTGGTTCTTTGATAATTGTTTCAAGGGCTTCCGTATTTTCATCAGCAATATGGACAGCAGGCACATCGATGCCTTGTACAACATTGTCCATGTCCCCCCTGATTTTGATGACCTTTTTATTAAAGCGGTTGGTGGTTTCATAAGGTTCTCCTAAAACTTTACCCGGATGTTGTTTGAACCATTCATCGCCCTTTAACAGTTCATGATTAGGAGTTCTTAGTTCAAAGTTCTTCGTTCTTAGTTCAATCGTTGAAGTACCCAATTCCTTGTTTGATATTGAGGTCTTAACAGGGTCGTTTATGCCTGATGTTTTAATGGACTGATCCATCAAATCAAAATAAAGAATACCCTTTTCCATCTCACTTACTTTTTTTACCTGGAGCATTACAGGCATGAGTACAATAAATGGAACAGTCTGCTGAATTGCCTCGCTGTTTTTGCCAACAGGAGTGATGAGTATTAATTTATCGGGAGCAATAAAACCAAAGTCCGCTTCTTTAAACCCCAGTTTCATAAAGGCTTCTATACAATCCAATAGATAGCTGGCATTAAAACCAATGAGTCCATCAGGATTATATTGGAATTTGAGGGAAAGGGTTTTTCTGGTTAAAAAAGTTTTTATAAGGCTTTTACAATAATTGCGTAGCACTTCCAATTGTACAGTCAGCACCACTGAAAACTCATTAGGTAAAATGCTGATATAGTCCGGGAATTTTACATCAATAGGAAGGTGATTGTTTTCAGGAAAGGTGTCGTTGCATTTTTTGCTCATGCAGTAGATACCCTTTTTCCCTTCAAAAGCCTTGTTCAGAAAAATAAGTTTTTGTGCATCGGTGGCCACAGTCCCTTCTTTTTCAAAATCAACTCCGAGTGTACTTAACCTAAATTCATCCGTGCCTAAAAATTCTTTCACAAGTCCAGCTAAAGCCTTGTTCTGTGGGTCAGCTTCCCATTCAATGGCTTTAATTGTTGGTGCAGGTTTTTTATATTCTTCGGGTATAAGGTTCCAGATATTTGTTTGTAGCTGCGCTTTAAATTCTTCATTGTCCAACAACTCAATAGTTAAGTTGCCGAGGCCTATTAGTTTTAATTCTTTTTTTATGAGGGGATTGTTCCCTTCACGTATAAAAAATGGAACGAGTTCAATGTATTCCCCTTTAATAACATTCTCAAACAATTTGTATAGAACCCTTGCTGCTTCCAAAAAATCTTTTTTATCAATGGCCTCCTTATACTCCTGTTCGATACCGGATAAATTTTGTGTTGAATCAAAATTTAATTCCGGGTAAAATTCCAGTATCTCTTCAGGCACATCTTTTCCCTGCTGTACAGCCCAGGCTACAAGTTGTTTGTGCAGATCCTTGTCTTTTTCCTCCAAAGGATAAGGCATACCACTTCTGATGATAGCCTGAGAAGACTGGTATTCAATGGGTGTGAGCTGCCAGGCCAGTTCCTTTCCGGGCACAGGCTCGTCCACCACATATTGCAGTTCTTCAAAATTTATTTTATCATCCTGTTTCATGTGTGTTCCTCCTTCCCGCTTATTGTTGATGGCCTAATTCCTGTTCAATCAGTGCAATGGCCGAGCCAATGCCCATGCCTTCTTCGGCAATGTTTCGGATAATTAGTTCTTCAATTTTTTCCAAACCTTTTTCTGTGCTTTGCATCTCGCATACCTTTGGCCAGAGTATGGAATTGCATTCTTTGAGCTCTTCACGGATGAGTTTTTTGAGTTCCGCAATTTGGTTCCTGTCCTTTGCCATAGCCTGTAAGTTTAATTGTTGATCGCCTCCTTTGTTCTTGTTGTAAAACACTCCTGAGCCGATCAGGTAATTATGAATCATTTTTTTATATTTAGATATTAGTGGATATTGGGATATTGTTGGATATTAATTGATATTGGTTGGAGTAGTGAGGTGTTAGTATTGAGTTTTGATATTAGTAGAAATTAATTGATATTGGTTTGAGTAGTGAGCAGGGTTCTTGTGCCTGATAGTAGCTCTCTCATTTTGCTACTTTTAAACTTTCTAACCTTACAACTTTCCAACTTTTCAACCTTCTAACTTTTAAACTTTTCAACCTTCCAACTTTCTAAAAACGACTATATCCGTTCCAATGTCTGTTGTTTTAAACAGCCTTGTTGGTAAGCGGTACGCATCAATGAGATCAGCCTTTTCAGCAATTTTCTCTTTGGTCTTATTGAACTTATCATTGTTCAGTAAAAAAGTACTGGGTACAATAAAAATCAAGAGGCCTTCCTTTTTTAAAACATCCAGGCCGCGTAAAATAAAGTACTGCTCGTATTCCGTTGCACCCGTGTATTGTTTTTCGCCCATGCCTGCATACTTGCCCGTGAACTCACCATAGGGCGGATTGCCAATTATTAAATCAAAACGCTGTGTTATGCCCGGCTTCCCTTTGAGGTGAACATTGCCCAGGTAGAAAATACTCTCAAAAGCCATTTCCCTGATGATGGCTTTGGGGTAAAGTATTTGAGTAATCCGTTTGGAGTAGTGATTGGTTTCATAAGCAAATAAACTTGTCCTGGCCGGTGCATACTTAAAAAAGTTGCCTGTACCGCAGGCAGGCTCCAATACAGCACCGCCCGTAAAACCGTATTTAAATGCAAGCCCCCACATTTTTTTTACAATTTCTTCAGGTGTAAAATATTCATACAAGACCCCACGGCCTGTGGCGCCTGCATTCAACAGGCCTCCCGATCCGGTATAGGATTGCATCAACAGCCTGTCTTCCTCTGTGTAAGTATTGTTTTCCCTATCCTTTTTATCAATCAAAGCCTCTATGTCTTTATTGAGTTCAAAAGGGGATTTTCTGCTACTTCGGCTGCGCTCAGTACAGGTGTGAGGTAGTGCTGTTGTTGTTTTTTCGTTGGGCATATCCACTAATTTTTCAGTTGTGTTAATGAGGATTTGAATTAAAAATTGCAGGACACCTTGTTTATTACCTGTCCTTTTAAGCAGGTCGTTGTCAATAATCATGTCCTCGATATAATGGCGGATGATGATCATTTTTTTTTCATTTCCTTTTTTACCGGGGCTGATTAAATCTTTTTCATAGTGCTCTATCGGACGACGCTCTTTAAACAAGCGGGCCATTTCATCTGCAACAGACAATTGTGTCGAGAGGGGAAGCTTGCCAAACTTGTCCATTAACAATTCCCGCAAACGTGCAGACTGAAAATCAGTTCCGTTGATGTTAATTTTATTGCCCGGATAGGCTTCGTCTTCCTTGCGCCAATAGGCAGTTGACAAAGCCTTTATCACTTCCTGTTTTTTGTTGCCGGCATTTTCCTCCGTTCTAACTTCCTTTATTTGTGGAAGAAGAACACCGTTCTTTTTTGCGAACTCTCTGACATCACGTCGTGCAAGTATTAACCTGTTTTTTTTATTGTCTTCATTGTTTAAAATAAGGTCTGGTTCCAGCATTTTTTTTTCTATGTCCAGTTCAAGTTCATGCAAGGCAGCTGCCAGAGCTGATTTTCTATCAGAGTAGGAACTCCCTTCAATGGATGGGCTGTATGAGCTTCCCGAAGCATCCCCGAAGTTTTTCATGCAGGTAAGCCCCATTCTGAAATCTCCGTTGGAAGTCTGGGCCAGGGAAATCTCTGCTTTAAAACCTGCCCCTTTTGAAATGGGTACAATAATTTTCTCAAAATTTTTTCTTGCTGTCCCAGCGGTAAACACTCCAAACTCATTTGTTAAGGGGTCATCGCCCAAGTTTTCTGTTTTTATTGAAGAGGTATCAGGTAATTCCTGCTCTTTTGTTAAAATAATTTTATGCCCCTGTTGAATGAGGTTGCCCAGCCAGGTTTTCAGAAAACCATTCAGGTCTTTTTTCAGGCGCAGGTCTACTGTTTCTTTGCCATCCCTTTCAGAATAAATTTCCTGAAAACCGTAAATATCCTGATAGCTCAGGGCTTCGGCCATTTTAGTATCTGGCATCACCCTGATCTGCATATCGGGATCAGGAACCATGTCCCCGTTTTGTTTGTAATAATGTGCCAGGGCAATGCTGTATTGCCCCTTTGCATCTTTGCCCAGAAAATCATAATTCAAATCCATTATGGCCGCAGTATTTAATGTTGATTTACCGGATTCAATGCCTTCCCTTAGATGCTGTTCCAAGCCGGGGATCACCTGAATGAGCCTGGAATAAATAGTGGAATAAGGCTGAACTTTTATGTGTTCGGCTTTTGAATTGTTTGATTCAACCTGTTTATTTTCCTGTTCAGGAATGGCTTTTTCAATTTTATCTTCAACAGGTTTATCTAATTGAAGTGGCTCCGGTTCAGTAATATCAATTGGTTCAAAATTTATGCCTTTATTTAATTCAGAAAAAATTACTTTGCCTTCAGTAAATAAAATTCTTGCTTCACGGATAAATGTGCGGGGGCTGACCAGTAGCGAATTAAATTTTTCCGCAAACAATTGACGGGCAAAAGCGAAAGCAATAACTTCTGCCCTTGGTTTGGAAGGCTCAAAGACAATGTAGTTGATGGCTGTATTATCCTTCATAAAAAACTGAACATAGCTGAACTGTTTGTTTTCTAAATTTTTAATGCCTGCTTCATACGAAGGCTCCAGGTGTAGTTCAGGGCCTTCGGGATGATTGGTCAAGGCAGACTTTAATTTTTCTATAAAGGCTTCCACTTCAACTGAAGGCTTTTGATACCAACTTAGTTGTCCGGGTAAGGGATAAGAACGGAAACCGTTTACCCTCAGTTTGGCTTCTAATTCAGGGCAGGGCCTCAGATTAAAATTCAGTTCAATTGTTTTTGTACCTGTTGCAACATTAAAACTGTCTGCACACTTCTCAGGAGCGGCAGCTTTGATCGGATGTTTTTTGTTCATGGCGGAGCCCGCCTTTACGGGCTTTAAAATTTTTGGATAGTAAAACAAACAGGAAAGAAAAGGCTGCTGTATGTCCCGGAAAAATAGTCTTGAAACTATTCCTCTACCAAGGCAGATCAAACTTGCTTTTACTGTTCAATAAGGAAACAGGAAATACCACTGATTGGAAAACCCGGAAAAGCAGTCTTGAAACCACTTCTCTACCAAAGCCCGCAGGCCGGTATGCCTGTTTTATTCAATTAACAGTTTGTGAATGCCGGAGGGAACCCGGAAAAATAATCTTGAAACTATTTCTCTACCGAAGTTTTCCTTTATCCACTGTTAACCAAAGCTCTCCGGCAATCGAAGCGGGACTCTTGAAAACCCGGCTTTACCCTGCCATCTGCTTTTTTTTATTTACGGCTGTAAAACTAATACGCCCTTTTTCAAAATCCTAAGACCAAAGTTGCCGTTTGCGGCAAGTTTTAAATTTCTTTTTTTTCTTCCCCGTGACATCCAGCTATTTAGCTTATTCACATTTCAAAAAAAAACGGCAAACTTTTTCTAAATTGCAATTAGAAAAACAACAGCACTTGTATAAGATTATAGAAAATAAAGTTCATTCTTCCACCGGCCTCGAAGCCGAGTGCATAGAATTCACCACTACCAAAGAACTGTTAAAAATAAATTTCATAAAGAGCCATTCCAGGCAAGAGGGTTTCTATCGGTATAGCATTAACCGCAGCTCCCTTCCTTCGCGCATCCCACTTCTGGCCGAATACAACGGCGGCGAGAAGTGGCTGGTGATCGGCTTTTTAGACGGGGATACGGGAGCCCTTAATATACCGGACTGGAAAAGCCCGGACTTTTCTGTAGGGACTTTTTTTAAATGAACACCGCCCGGAGCCTTTGAATTCCTTTTGCTGTGTAGCTGTAATTTTCCCAGGCCTCTTTAAATGCAGCGGCTCCCATGTCCCTTCTGAATTGTAAATTTTCCAGCAGCCTTTCTGTTTTTTCAATCCATTCCTGCTCGTCTGAAATTAAAAAGCCTGTCTCCGCTTCTTTTATTAAAGTTGTGAAGGGAGCCATGTTGGGGGCAAGCACAGGAACCATCAAGGAGGAAAAATCCAGCCAGCGCATAAAGGCTTTGGATGCAGCGTTGAAGGGGCTGTTGCAAAGGGGAAGCCAGCCTATATCAAAACGAAGCTCATTGAGCTGCCCGTAATAAAGTGTAAAGTGGACGGTTCTTTCATAGCGGACCGGGAGGCCTTTAAATAAATTACACTGCTCTGCTGCTTTTTCTGTAAAGCCAAACAGGATGAATTCTATTTTATCCCCGTGCTTCTCAAGCAGGCTGCCGAGGGGCTTTTCAATGAGCCTTAGATCTGCTTCCTGGTAGTGTTCCAGTAGCAGGCCGATTTTAATTCTATCCGTTTCGTTGCGCTGAATATGAGTGATCTCATCAAAGGTAAAATTAGAAAGCAGGTTGGGATAGCTTTCAAAATAAAGCAGGTACTCCCTTTGGTGTTGTTGCACAAGGTCCAGAAAATAAGTGGTGATGGCTTCGTTGGGAGCGGTCAGCATATCGATTAAAAATAAATTATTTAGCAGGGTATTTTTTCCTTCGGCTGTAATTTTTTTAGCCTCCGGGTGCGAGTCCGGCAACTGAAAATAATTGATGTCCATGTCCATCACAAAATCAATATTGGAATTAATTTCTTTCATCGCCTTAAGGATATAACTGATGTCTGTCATCGTAAAAGGCAAGACCACATAATCCGCCCATTTGATTAAACGAACATCCACCGGGTTGTCGTATTCCTCAAACGATTTATTAAAGTCCCATTTGTGTATCTGGAGGAGGATGGCCCTGTGGGAATTCGTCCTGTTCATTTCAAGGGCAGGCAGGATCATTCTGTAATAGCCGCTTTCATTGAGGCAGGGGGAAATAAACAGCACATGGATTTTTTCGTCCTCCGGGTTATAAGCGGGGTATTTGTCTTTAAAAGTTTTGGCACTGTTTAAATGCGCATAGAGTTTTTTAAGTGTGTTCATTTTCTTTTTTATTAATGGTTTGGTTAGTTGCATCTTGTTTTTCGTGTTTAATCCCTTTGTAGTAACGTTCTATTTCTGTTCGGTTTTCCAGTTCATAAATAATGGCCACTTTTGCCTGGCCGTTCCATTTGGAAATAAGTTTTCTCAGCCGGTTTAATCCCAGCGTGGGGCTTCTTGTTTTTGAAAATTTATGTTTCCAGTCCCGGGAGAAAAAAGTACCGGTCTTTCCATCCATAAAAGTTACCCAGCATTTGTAAAAGGAATCTCTGATTATTTTCCAGGGCATCTTATTGCCCCCCTTCTAAAAAAAAGTGTTTGATTAATTCTAAATTGGAAAGGCGCTTAACAAAATATTTTTCCCGGTAAAGAAAAGTGCCAATCGTTCCCTTGTGCAGGCAAACAATGATGTTCATTTCATCCAGACTTATTTTTTCTTCTTCCGCCTTTTGTTGAAACACCAGGCCGACTTGTGTTTCTGTGGAGGCATTGTATGGTTTGCCGAAAAAGTCGCAGAGCTCTTTTAAATCAAGGTTTTTAATAAAGCTTTGTCGGTAATGCAGGCGCAAGCCGGCTTTAGCCTCTTTGCTGTTCAGGATAAATTTTAATTGTTCGACGTCTAAGTTTTCTTCTGTCGCCTTGTGGAGTAAGAAAGCATGGATGCGTTTGGCGGCCTGCTTTTCGATGTTGAATAAATCGATCATGGTGTTTTGTTTTGATGGTTAATTTATTTGGATTTGTTCTAAAAAATTAATTGTGGGAATATTCGAGTTGGCCATAACATTCATAGTGTAAAACCGATGCATGAAATTTTTGCACGAGGCCTGGTTCCCCTAATTTGCCTAAGGTGTTTTCGCATTGGCGGAATAATTTTAAAGGGGGTAACCGTTTGCAGGCTTCCTGTTTAAGGTTGTTGGTGTATTTTCTGATGAGCCTTTTTAAAATCAGTTCACGTTCAATTTCTTTTTTTCTTTGTTGGTCGGCGATGTACCAGTTTTTTGTTCCCACAAAACCAGTGGGGTTGGTGGTATCAAAATAAATAGTGGGAATAGGTACAAAACGGCACTCCGGTTTTTTGGCTATGTATTTAGCCACTAAGGCAATGCGGTCCACATAAATCTGGTGAGAATCCGGAATTTTTTCTATGCTTGATTTTGAATACAGATGCCGTACTAATTTTTTTCCGGATTCAATCTGGTGTTCTGTTAAATCCATGTTCTTGTATAGGAGGTTTCTGGCCATATTCCATAGTAGCTTAGGATAAATATTGAGGAAAAGCTCGCGTTCAGGATCGGCAGGGGCCACCGGCCCTTTGTCTGCTTCTTCCAAACGCGAGGCTATTTCCCCTGTATTTATACTGCTTGCAGTGCTACTGCTTTCAAAAATTTTGCGCGCAACCTGTTTCCGGTTTTTTGAAGACAGGCTGGCTATTTCCCCTGTGTTTCCGGTAAAAGAATTTTTTTGTCTGGGGTTTTCAACAGTTTCAACGTCTATTAATAAATTAGTAGTGTATTTACTGTTAGAAGAATATGTATGTGGACAATTTGTCTTTTGCTCCGCTGCAAGCCCCTGTTTCTGCTCCTCTTTTTCTGCCTCCTCCAAAGCCTCTTCAAGCTCTTTGTTCACCTTATCAACATCTAATTTTTCACCAATGCAAAGTATCTCAGGTTTAATCCAGACTTCGTAATTTGCATTGGAGCCGTGGTATTTTTTGCCGCTGATGATTCCTGCTTTTTGCAAGTGGAGGATATAGCGCTGGATGCTGCGCGAACTGCATTTAACCATTTTTGCAAGCTGCTGGTTATTGGTGTGCAGGGAGGGAAGCTGCTGTTTGTCTATTTCTGCAAAGCTGTTGACTTTCAGTAAGGAGATACCGTAAATACGGATCAGTTCTTTCGCACAGCAGACGGCCCCTGTTTTTAATTTGTGGAGGGCCGGCCCGGACAGCTCGTTGTACTTGTCTACAAAACTGTTTAAAGCTTTGAAAGCAACAGAGTAGTTGACTATTATCATGGTTTGAATTTTTATTTGTTAAAAAGTGTTGATCTTCTTTTAAATGTTGCGATCATGCTCCTGGCAATTGCATTCGTTTCTTCGTAAATAAAGTTTAAATACTCGTTTCGTATTTCTAAAAATGTTGGAAACAGTTTTTGTTTGCCTTCTACAGGGTCTGTTAATACCGGGAATTTAAGTTCCATCAAAGCACAAAAGCGCAGGGCCTTGTCGCTTTGGATGGAGGCTGCAAGTATGCCGTAAGTAAATTTGTTGGCCCCGGCTTCATTGATTGTTGCAAAATGAAAAGCACCAGTACTGGCCGAGTATTCAAGTCGGATGTTCATGGAATGAAGTGTTTTGTTAAAAAAATCAGGGCAATACTAAACTGATGGAATAGTTGTCTAATATTTGCTGGGCTTTGATTTTGGCCGCAGCAATGTTGGTACAGGTGACATTGGGTATGCCATTTATTTCTGTACGCAAAAAAACCTTGTCCGGTTCATCCGGGATAGGGTCAATAAAAAAGTAGAGCTCACCCAGGAGGAAATCTGTTTTTCCTGTCCACAGGCAGTGAATGGAACCAATATAGGTCCATTCCAAAGGTTTAATTTGCATGATAGGTGTTTTTTTTGATGGGCTTGTTTAGGTTGAACCGTGAAAAAAAACGAAAGGCCTACTGCTTAAAAATCCTGTATGTTGTTTTGTTTACTATGTTTTGAAAGTCCCTCTGCTCTTATTGGCAAAATCTTCAAGGTATTCAAGCAGACTTTTTTTGTGGTAAAGTATTTTGCGTTCGTGTTTATACACCCGGATGAGGGCAGCGTCGCGCAACTTTTTGAGTTTGGTTTTTCTGCAATGCAGAATGGCTTCCGCTTCTTTGGCGTTCACCCATTGTTCTTTGCTCTCAATGGGTGCCTGTGAGGCGGAGGGTTTGATTTCGCTGATGGCTTCTTTGATGAATTTTTTCATCTCTGCCAAAGCCTGGTAATAGCTTTCTTTTTCAAAAATGATGAGTTCCATGAATGATGATTGATTTTAAATGTTAATAGAAAATTGATTTGTTTAATTGATTTATTTTACTTTAAATTTGATGACGAAAAAACAATTTATAGAGGGCTAAAAATTGTTTATTAGACAACAAAATTATTGTATATTTATCCTCATTTGCAAAATAAATTGAATAAAAGACAATATATAAACACAAGTTACTATGAATCAGGTAAATAAAATTTTAGAATTCGATGATGAAGCAACAATTAAAAAGGAAGTCACGGCTTTGTTTTTTGATGCGATGAAGCAACTCCTGAGAGACAAGGTCATTAAAACGGGTAAGGAATTTGCCTTTGCCATTACGGATGACCAGTCTAAAATATCAGGGCTAAAGCGGGAAGGCCGTTATGTAACGGTGGATTTATTGTTCAAGGCCATTCACAAGTATAACATTGACCCCCGTTTTTTATTTGCGGTGGAGAAAACTAAAAATGTTTTTTATACCGGCAACAAGGTGAGCAGCAAAGGGAGCAAAAACAATGTGGCGACGGGGAATTCAGCGAAATATGCTGTGGTGGGGAATATAAAGGGAAATGTAACAATGGGTGACCAGGTGTTTTTGTCAGCTCCGGAAAGGGTTCAGCAGGGATTTACGCATCTTGTTAAATATGGTGGTGTTGATGTGGATCCTGATCGTCTGGCCAAACAATTGGAAGGCTTAAAAAAAACAACGAATAAGATGAAGGAGGAAATAACAAACAAGGACAAACAGATCATTGAGCTGCAGGCTAAATTATTAGAGCTGCACGATGCATTGGCTAAGAAGGAGAAAAAATAAATGAAATTACTGAGTACTGAAAGCTTGTTGATTTTGGATTTGGAGGCTGTAATTTTTTCGGTAATTTTACTCCATGAGCAAAACACCGGTAAAAAAAGACAAGAGTTTCACAGGCAAGTACAGGCAAAAGAGCATAGTGTCGAATAAATTTATAGAGGTGTTTGATAAGCTGAAAAGGGAAGGGGTGTTTGCAGAATACGGCGATTTTTGTGTGCAATATGGTTACGATGGAAAAATAATGTCCAATATAGCCAATGGCAGGTCGGATGTCCCGTTGAAATTGCTCTGGGCGATGGTAGTGGATTATGGCATTGATGCGAATGTGTTTTTTGATGTGTAGGATAAAATTAATTCATTGATTAATAGTTTGTTAGTGTTTTATTAACTTTTTTATAGAAAAAGTTTAGATATAACTAAACCAAAATGGCTATTTTCGCGTTAAACAAAATAACTGGAGTTGAGGGGAAGATTGCCTTTTATAAACTTTCTGTGGATAACGTTTGTGAATTTGACGAGTTTATTGAAGAATGTGAAAAGGATGGGAACTTGAAAAGTGAATTAGTCACCATACAAGCCAGAATGCAACAGGTATCAGCATTAAAAACTTTACCGCAGGAAAAGCACAGGGACATTACCCCAAAAAATGACCTGGTAAAAGAATATGAAATCAAGACGAAACATTTAAGAGTCTATATGTTTCATGAGAAAGAAAATGGAAGAATTGTGGTAACAGGAGGTAAAAAGACTTCGCAACAAAGTGATATCAAGCATTTCAGGAATATTAAAAAAGCTTATTTTAAAACTAAATAAAGATGTTAACCAAGAAAGAATTATATCAACAACCCGAATATTGGGTAGAGGAAATTCAGAATGAGTTATACAGACAAGTTACTGAGTTTATGAATGCAAACAGCCTGAATCAAAATGAACTGGCTGAAAAATGGGGGGTATCCAAAGGCTACATTTCTCAAATATTAAAAGGGAACTCTAATTTTACTATAAAAAAATTGGTAGAACTTTCGCTGGCGATGGGTAAAGCGCCCATTCTACAATATGTTCCGGCAGATGTCTATTATGAAGTGGAAAAGCTCACGCAATACTTTGATAAGGAAACCAATGAATCTTTTTATATAACCATTGAAAAAGGTAAAAATGTTCACATGAATATTTCTCCTGTATCGCACTATATTAATGTAAACCCTGAAAATTCAGGGAAAATCATTAAAATGAATGCACATTTAGCCGCTTAAGAATTTAAATGGAAACACAAGTTGAAATAGCAATTGCTAAAATAAAGGAGATTGAATTCAGCATTCAACCCTCCATTACTTTCAATCCCAAAGAAGGGTTCAATGTTGGATTTGCAGTGGCCAATACAACTGATGTTGAAAAACAAGAGATCGATTTTCAGATAACGATAGATTTTAAAGATAAAGTTACGAATGAAAATGTAGTTCATATCAAGGCTTCAAACAAATTTTTTATTAATGAAATGAAAAAATTTGTTGTTGAGAAAGATAGAAGTCTTGATTTGCCGGAAGATGTGATGATAACCATGTTAAGTTTATCCATTTCCCACACCAGGGCTCTATTAGCTAAGGGCACATTAGGCACTCCCTATGAAGATCAGTATTTCCCTATTATCAATCCAAAAGAAATTGCCAGGCAGGTTTTTAAGGCAAACCCCTGAATGATTCCCCCTCGAGTAACAAACAAAGCTTTTCCATTTAAAATGGGGAGTTCTAAAAAATATTTTTTAGAACTCCCCGCCTGATTATATCGTTCCAAGCGTAATGATAGTAGCCGTTGGATTTGCCGTAGACAGTGTAGACGATTGTCCACCCTGATCGTCGTAGGGCCCCGCATAAGCAGCACCATTAAGGCTTACACTCGTAAGATGGAAAAACTGATCGTAAGAACTGGATGGAATGCCCGTAGGAAAATACATGGGTGGGCTTGCCTGTTTGATGGTACTCCCATTGTCAATATAGGAAGTCGGCGGAACCGCGCCTATATTGGCCACCTGTGCAATTAATTCGTTTTCGGCGTATGAGTTTGTTCCGCGATATACATTGATGAAAGTTGCAGACGAAGGCATGGCCTCCCAGTTAATTTGAATGCATTGGTTCGGTGCAATAGTCATCATATTGAACTCAAGACCGGCAAAGCTCTCACCATTTGCATTGCTGGCCGTTAATAAATAATAATAGACCTGGCCGGGCTTTAAACTGGTTGTTCCAATTTCAATCGAAGGTGCCGTTTGAATAGGAGAGGTGCCATTGCCCCAATTTTGTGGATTAGCGGGCAGGTTCGCAATGCCCCTTGTAATGGCCGCCACCACCTGATTTTCTAAGGCGCCAAGCAAAACTACATATTTAGCAGCATCAGCGCCTGCCGGCACGGGCTGAGTGCTGTTATCGGCAAACACCCCTTCGGCAGCCAATACCATAACTGAAGCCGGAACATTTTGATAAGCCGCCCAGGCTGGAGGCGATTGTAAATTGGGATTATAGGTATTGGTATTCCAAAACGGGAAATAAATATTGAAAGCTGTATTTAAAGGTATAGGAGGATGGGCCACCACAGTCCCATTGCTTTGCACTACGGAGGTGAGTAAAAGTGAAAGGTAATTATCATAATTTCCATCAACGGTCATCACCGTGTTACCGGAGAAAGTGTAAACATAACCATCATTGGTTCCGTCTGTAGCTGTAAGCGTTAACTGTTTTGGTTGGGCCTGGCCGCTACGGTAATGGGCAAAAAATTGTTTAATTTCCGCATCAAACAAGGTGCTCATAGGATTAAACTGTAAAGCAACTTGCCCTGAAACTGTCGCCTGTCCATTGTCCATTGTTGCGCATCCACTCGTAAAGCTTGATGCGGCAGGATTGGCGATACATACCCAGGTCAATTCATTATTTATAAAACAGCCCCGATAAACATTATAGGAAGCTGTATTTAAGGGCTGTGAACTGTTGCCTGCCCAGGCGATGTTAACCGCTGTGTTGGCAGACACCTGGATGGAAGCAATATAAGACTGGGCATAAGTAGAAGCCCCGCTACTGTTTAAAGCACATACAGCATAATAATAGGTTCCGGCGGGAAGTGTAGATGGGGGAGGATTTGTCCCCTGGTTGAGCAAACTAAGCATCACACCTGCCACACCATAATCCAGCACCGCTGTTTTCGGGGAAACAATGCGGGCGCTGCTCAGATTCCCGAAAGCATCATTTGCACATTGGGCAAATGCGCTGCGCGAACTATCGGCCTGAATGAATTGAAGGTAATTACTGAATACTTCATCACGGGACATAAACACCCCGGCCCCGGCTGGTAACAAGCTTTCGGTAGGATTGATCTGAATACAGATGGGCATACCGAACTGATCAATCATAGAAGTATTGATGTAAATTACATTGGATGTATTGTAGGTAAACTCGACAAAATCATACACACCACTTTGTGCCGTAGGAATAGGTTGTTGGGGCAATCCGCTTGAATCAGTCACCACATTGGCCCCTGGCCCGAACAGGAATACAATATGCGCAGCCTGGATTTGAACAGTGGGCAATTGCATACTAAAGGTTCCGGCAGCAGTATAGGTATTGAAGGCCTGCACGGTTGATCCGGGTGCAGGTGTGGTCGTATAATCAAAAGGCTCCCCGGCAGCAGTGGCTGTTAAACAAACCCATGTATTTACGTTGAGTACATTACCTGCCTGCGGGCCATAAGCCGGGGTATAACTTTCGAGCAATTGTCCATACATCACCACCTGGATGGGCCCGAACTGAAGTGCATTTTGATGAATGATGAGAGAAGTGGTAAACATATTTGTTGTTTCTTCTGTGGTTTGAGAAACTACCGGTTCGTTAAGGGTATCCATTGATTTGTGTTTATTTCCCTACTCATAAGGCTTTTCAGTATCGCCCCCACAATTTACCTTTGCAGGAAGGTTCGTTTTTGATTGGGTTCTGCTCCACTAAAAATGTTTTGTGTTTTATCAAGTATAATTTTCAAAACAATCTTTACCAATAAAGCTACTGTTTTTTTGGATATTTTTTTCAATATAAGAGAAACTAAAGTTTGCCCGGACATTACTGACAAATTTGTACACAGACAATTTTGTGAACTCAAAACAACCAGCCCTTTAATGGTCTATTAACAGGAATAAACTTAATATATTGATAATAATGAGGATTCAATATTATTGATTATTTTAGGCAGACATTTTGTCCGGTTAATTAGGAAGTTTTTTATGATTAAAGAAAATCAAATGCAGCCTTGTCCACGCTGTGGGGACAACAAAGATTTTGTTTTGAAAAACACTGATTTTTTTACGCTTAGCCCGGAAGAAAAAAACTTTATCCGGGAATTGTATACAGAAGAGCTCTGCGTTCCCTGTATAATGCAGCTCAGGGTGAAGTTTCAGATTAAGAATATTCCGGTGGGTTTTAGGAAAAATGAGGGGTGATTTTATTTTTAGTACCGGGCTTCGTATTTTGAAATAAAATTGGGAAAAATTGGGTAAATTAGAAACTTGAAAATAACTACTCAAAATAGTTCGCTTGTAGAATACCTATTGGTTTTATAAGAGAACCTTTGGCCAATTATAAAGACCTTTTAGCTAATTACTGCGGACATTCCGTTAGATAAAAAATGAAATCTTTAGTAATATTCATACTCCTCTTAACAACTTCTTTAAATGGACAAACGACAAAGCGAACAAATGATTGTATTTTACAAGATTCCTGGATAATTAGTAAATATATATTTGCGGACAAAAGATCAATGACTGACAAGGTAGCAAAAGAATGGAAAGGGGGAAAAGTGACTGTTGCAAAAACGATTCATTTTCCATTTTACGACATTCCTTCACATAAAAACATCTTTAAAACAATAGTTATTGCGGCTATATTGAAAAACGGTATTTGCACCCGGACGCAATTGTATCTACCGAAAAATATTTTGAACAATTTAAAATCAAACATATTAAGCTCGGTATTAGTAAAAGCAATTCAACTCATTAGAACTAATTGTACAGATACTCCTTCCAAAGAATTGATAGTTAAAAATGGCAACGAAATAATAATGTTTTGGGACGGAGTATTTTTTACTTTGCAAGGAACATGTCCTAAATCAAGCTCTCTGGCGGCAATTAAGTTATAATACGGAACAATTGTATCAGGAATAAATTACGATATTCACAGTATCATTTTAAGAGATAATTAATGCTATTAGACAATAAAACTAAGATTGATGACAGCGAGCACTACAAAGTGTTTGATTTTATTAAAAATTACACTGAAAGAGGTAGCCTTGACCTTGTGACAGGTTTCTTCTCTGTTAATGCTTTGGCTTTAATGAAAGACGACATTAACCAAGCAGAGAAATTCAGACTGATTTTGGGTAATCTAATGCAGGACGAAGCACAATTAAATAAAGTAATTGACCTGCTTAACGGAAACACCAGCATTAAGGGGACACTTGCACTAAGTGCAGCAGCACAAAAGGCAGTTGAGTTTCTGCAACAAGACAAAGTATTAGTAAAATCCATTCAACGGAATTTTTGCCACGCAAAAACATACATCTACAACGACAAAGATTCAAGAAAGAACTTTCACATTATTGGCAGTTCTAACCTAACAGACGCTGGACTTGGAATTAAAGAAAGCAGTAATATAGAGTTAAACACAGCAGCAACAGGAAATGACAATGACTATAAAGAATTAAAAAAATGGTTCAAACATCAGTGGGAAAATGTTGCTCTTGAAAAAATAGAACTACCTGACAAAACAAAAGTTGAAGTAAAGCAACATATTATTGACCTGATTAAAAACCTTTTCAAAGAATACACACCACACGACCTTTACTTCAAAGTTCTATACGAACTTTTTAAGGACGACCTATTGGAACTTTCAGGTGATGCGGAATTCAAACGTGAAATTGCCCACTTAGAAGAAACCATTATTTACAAAACGCTTTTCTCCTATCAACAAAAGGGAGCAATCAGCTTGATTAAAATGCTTCAAAAATTCAATGGAGCAATTTTAGCTGATGCAGTTGGTTTAGGTAAAACCTGGACTGCCTTGGCAGTAATGAAATATTTTGAAATCAAAGGCTACACCGTTGTTCTATTTTGTCCTAAAAAACTACGTAACAACTGGGAGCAATATCAATCTCACAGAGGTTCACGGTTTGAAAAAGACGAAATTGAATACTATGTAAGAAACCACACAGACTTTCAAGACGAAAGACTAACTAATAATTATCCCGACTTTCCTCTTTCCAAATTGCAACGAAAGCAAAAACTGCTTTTGGTAATTGATGAAAGTCACAACCTACGTAACGACAAATCTTCCCGATACAAGTTCTTTGTTGACAATGTTTTGTTGCCCGAAAGAACGAATCGTGATGTAAAGGTTTTGCATCTTTCAGCAACACCAATCAATAACAAACTGATGGACATTCGTAATCAGTTTAAGTTAATGACCAAAGGGCAAGACAACGGATTTAAAGAAACCGATTTGGCAATTGACAGCCTTGAAAATATTTTCAAAACAGCACAAAAAGACTTTAACGAATGGTCTGACCTTGACGATAGAAAAATTGCTGACTTCATTGCTAAACTTCCGCAAAAATTCGAGAAGCTAACGGATGCTTTGATTGTAGCCCGAACAAGAAAATTGATTGAAGGTGAATTCGGAGAAATGAATTTCCCAAAAAAGGATGACCCAATTAATGAATACATCACGCCCGAAAATTTAGGCGACCTTAAATCTTTTGACGATATTCTAAATGCCTTGCGGGTAAACCTTACGGCTTACAGACCTTCTGAATACATCAAAGATTTGAAAGTGGAAAGTGTTTTGGAAAACCCAAAACAACGTGAAAAATTCTTGGTGAAAATGATGTATATCCTTTTGATGAAACGCTTGGAATCAAGTTGGTTTTCATTCAAAAGCACCGTTGAAAATATTTTGAATCATCACACCAACGCATTAGACAAAGTAAATCTGTTTATTAAAAATCAAACGGACAGTTCATTAGAAGATGATTTTACAGAAGAAGAACAGGAAGAAATTGACGAAACCGCAGCAGAGATAGAAGCCGAAAACGACCAGCCAATAACGCTTGGCAAGAAAAACCCTGTTCCTCTTTCTTCTATCACAAACATTGACCTTTTCAAGAAACATTTGGAAGCCGATGTGACAAAATTAACGCAACTCAAAACAAGCCTTGTCAAATTTGAAGCGGAGTTCAATGCAGGTAAAGCCGATGATGATAAACTCAACAAACTCATTGAACACATCACTACCAAACAAAAGAAATCAGACAATAAAAAGGTTTTGGTTTTTACAGTGTTCAAAGACACCGCAAAATTCCTTTTTGAAGAATTGAAAAAGAAGGGAATCAAAAACCTTGCTTTTATTTCAGGTTCTATCAGCGAAACTTTTGACGGATATTCAGGCAACAAGTTTGAACCTATTTTGGAACGCTTCGCCCCTTTCACCAAACTATATAATGAAAAGGACTGGACAGAGCTATATGAAAAAGCCCACCTTTCAGAAGATTACAAAGAGGCAGATAAATGGAAAGTTCCTTATGAGAAGTGGCTTGAACTGATTAGCAAATACGATAAAGAAACGCTAAAGAAAATTGAAAACCCGATTGATGTTTTGATTGCCACCGACTGTTTGAGCGAAGGACAAAACTTGCAAGATTGCGACACTGTAGTAAATTATGATATACACTGGAATCCTGTTCGCCTAATTCAACGTATGGGGCGTATAGACCGTATTGGCTCGCCAAACAAAACCATTAAGGGAATCAACTTTTGGCCTGGCAAGAACTATGAAGATTATTTAAGGCTCAAATCAAGAGTAGAAAACCGAATGGCTTTGATGAGTGTGGTGGGAACGGAGCTGGATGATAAAATGACTCCTGAGTTTCAGCGAATGGTGGAAGAAAATCCATTGTTGCCAAAACAAGCTCAAAAGATGCTGGATCAGTTGCAAATCACTTGGGACGATTTAGAAGTAAATGACGAAACACTTGGTTTAAATGACTTGTCATTAGAGCAGTTCCGACAAGAGTTGTTTGAGTTCTTCAAAAAGAACGAAGAATTTTTCAAGAAGATACCAAACGGAGTTTTTACAGGTTTCAAATTCAGACCTAATGCCAAATGGCAATTAATGTCTGATAGCATTGTGGCTGTTTTGGGTTATCCTAAAAGACCAGATGAAGCCATAGACCACGTTTATGAAGAGATCCATTTGCTCCATCAAAGCATTGAAGATGGCAAAAGCGGCAAGTTGGTTTTAAGCAACAATCAGGAAATTTTAACCCTGCTTCGCAACCACAAATTGGAAGCCCGACATGTTCCCAACAATATTGACAAAGGCGAACAAGCTGTCTTAGATAAGTTGGCTACTTCTGTTGGGTTTTGGGTAAAATCACAAGCAACACCAGTTGCTGTTAACCAAATTCAGGATTTGTTTACAGGCGATGTAACACCAAAGAAAATATCTCCCGAACAAAAGAAACTGGAAGATAAATTCAAGAGTGAGAATTTCGATTTAATTAATTGGTTTATAATTTCCAATAAGTAATCAATGAAACTATACATATTCAAAACAGCCAATCTTTTTGAAGCAGCCACCAATCTGTTTCAACAGTTGGGTATAAAACTCAACTCCAACACTGCCGAGTCATTGCCCGTAAAGGATTTGCTAAAGCAGTATTACAAAGACAACGATACTTTTAAAACCATTGGCAAAACCTATTTCATTGGAATAATTGACAATACCGTTTTTCAAGCCACTGGAATGTTTGATGTAAATTATTCTTACAAAGACGCATTGCAACAAGGCGACAAAAACTATGACGGCCTAATGCTGTTTGCCTTAGAACTAAGTAAACAACCTAGTCGCACCGAAATATCAGAACTTACAAGAACCTTCAACCGCATAAGTCAAAAAATGCCTGTGGCTTTGGTGTTGAAATATGCAACAGGAGAGGAAGCTTGCTTTTCGATAGCCATTAGCGAACGTTTTAAATACAAACAAAACTGGCGACAAGGTGAAAAGTCAGGGAAAGTAATTATCCTTCGTGATATACATACGCAAACCACCCACGCAGGACACGAACGTATTTTATTGGATTTGGTAAAACCAGTTGGCGTTAACAATTACGACCAACTACATCAGCATTGGTTGCAGGTTTTGGACGTAAATATCCTCAACAAAAAGTTCTTTCAGGATTTGGCAAACTGGTATTTTTGGGCAATGGAAAATGTTTCGTTTCCTGACGACTTGGAGAAAAAGAAGGATGTTCGCAATGCTACCAACCTTATTCGTTTAATTACAAGGGTAGTTTTTATTTGGTTCATCAAAGAAAAATCGCTTGTTCCAAATGCTTTGTTCAACAAGGCATACCTAGAGAAAATTCTAAAAGACTTCAACAAGAACAAGAAATCGCAAAACTATTACCACGCCATATTGCAGAACCTTTTCTTTGGAACATTGAACCAAAAAATAGATGAACGCAAATTTGCAAAAGATGGGGGCAATATTAGAACAAATGGAGAGGAATACGGTGTTAAAAACCTGTTCCGCTATGTTGACTTGTTTAATATTTCTGAAAAGGAAGTAACGCAATTGTTTAAAGATGTTCCTTTCTTAAATGGTGGATTGTTCGACTGTTTGGACAAACCCAACGAAGAAGGCAAAATTGTTTATGTAGATGGCTTTAGCCGCAACCCGAAGAAACAAGCCAGTGTGCCTGATTACGTTTTCTTTGGCGAAGAAAGAGAAGTTGACCTGAATGAGATTTATGCCACCAAGAATAAAAAATACAAATCAAGAGGGTTAATAAATCTTTTAGAGAGCTACAAATTTACCGTTGCAGAAAACACCCCAATAGAAGAAGAAATTGCCCTTGATCCTGAATTATTGGGTAAAGTATTTGAAAACCTATTGGCAAGCTATAATCCCGAAACAAAAACCACTGCAAGAAAACAAACAGGTAGCTTTTATACGCCACGTGAGATTGTAAACTATATGGTGGACGAATCACTATTGGAATACATTAAACAAAATGTAAAGAACGAAAGCGAAGGTTTTGAAACTCGTTTAAGAGATTTGATTTCGTATGCCGAAACACCAAACCCTTTTGATGAAAAAGAAACCAAAGCATTAATAGAAGGCATAAACAATTGCAAGATATTGGACCCTGCCTGTGGTTCGGGTGCATATCCAATGGGCATTTTGCACAAAATGGTGCATTTGCTGCAAAAGCTAGACCCTGAAAACAAACATTGGAAAGCCTTGCAACGCCAAAAGGCAATGGAAGAAACAGAAGCCACTTTTAAAATTGGCGACAAAGAAGAAAGAGGCAAACGACTGGCTGAAATAAACGATGTATTTGAAAACAACGCCAGCGATTACGGTCGTAAATTGTATTTGATTGAAAACTGCATTTACGGAATAGACATACAACCCATCGCAGTTCAGATTTCGAAACTTCGTTTTTTTATTTCTTTAATTATTGACCAAAACAAACAAGCAAGCAAAGAAAATTTTGGTATAAGGAGTTTGCCAAACTTAGAAACAAAGTTTGTAGCCGCCAATACCTTGATTGGATTAGACAAGCCTGCTCAAACGCTTTTACGCAACCCGCAAATTGAAGAAAAAGAAACCGAACTAAAAGAGCTCCGCCACAAATACTTTACAGCAAATACCCGAAAAGAAAAACTTCGATACCAAAAGCAGGATAAAAAACTTAGACAGGAAATTGCCAAAATGCTTGAAAGTGATGGTTGGCAAACAGCAGTAGCCAAACAAATTGTGGCTTTTGACCCTTACGACCAAAACAACTTTGCACCTTGGTTTGATCCTGAATGGATGTTTGGTTTGACTACTGGATTTGATATTGTAATTGGCAATCCGCCTTATATCGATATAAAAGCTCTGCCTAAGGAAGATGTAAAATTATATTTCAAAATTTTCAAGACCACAGAAAACAGAATTAACCTCTATTCTATTTTTATTGAAAAAGGAATATCAATTCTTAATGGCACTGGGTTACTATCTTATATAAATCCAAATTCAATTCTCATTAATGAATCTTATACTAAGATAAGAAAGCATATTTTAAATGGTGTAGAAAAAATAATTAAACTTCCAGATTCTGTTTTTGAGGCCGCAACAGTTGAAACTATAATTCTATTTTCAAGAAAAAAGTCATTAAGTTCAAATATACTTGGAGTTTATTTTGCAAATAATGATAAAATAGATTTCTCGAATCTTGTTTTCAATCCCTTTTCAAGGGATGAATGGAAGAGCGATGAAGATTCCAGATTCAATATTTTTGGGAATACAAAAGGAACTGAAATATTAAAGAAAATTCAAAATAAAAGTACAAAACTAGAAACCTACGTAAAAACTTCACTCGGGATTACTCCTTACGATAAATATAAAGGACATTCCGATGAGCTTATTCAGAATAGGGAATTTCACTCCTTAAAAAAGATTTCAAAGCAATATGTACCGCTAATATCTGGGAAAAACATTCATCCTTATTACATCTCAGATGAAATTGAAGAATACTTAAAATATGGGGATTGGTTGGGTGCACCAAGAGAAAAAATATTCTTTGAAAATCCTAAAATTATTGTTAGACAAATTGTTGGCGGTAAAGAACTGAAAATTGTGTCCGGTTATTCAGATTCTCCGAGGTATTTCACTCAAATTGGATTTTCACTAATATCTAAAACCAATGATAACGATAGCTTAAAATTTATTCTTGCACTTTTAAACTCGAACACCCTTAACTATTATCACAAGAATAAGTTCCTAGATACTGAAAAAGTAGTTTTTCAAAAAATTCTGATTGCAAATTGCAAACAGCTTCCAATTAAAGAACCAAAGAATATTAATCCATTTGTAAGGATTGTTGATTTCATTATTAATCTTAAGGAAACTAATAAGGACTCAATTTTCTTCGAACGCCTTATTGATGCAATGGTTTATGAATTGTATTTGCCCGAAGAAATAAAAGCAGGTGGTGCAGAAGTTCTAAAGCACCTAAGCAATTTACCTGAACTAAAAGATGGGCAGGACGAAAAGAATTTGAAAATCATAGAAAAGGCTTACAAAGAACTTTCAGACCCTAAGCATCCTATCAGTGCAGTATTGCTTAAACTTTTAACGATTGAAGAAGTAAATATAATTGAAGGCAGAAAGTGAAGCGGATAACAAAATTAGAAATATCGAATTTTCGTGCCTTTTTTGATAGTTATGAAATTGAACTAAACAAAGGAGAGAACTTGCTTATTTATGGCGAGAATGGCAGTGGTAAAAGTTCATTTTATAAATCGTTGAGTAACTTTTTAAGCAGCAGTCAGGATACGGCACATCCATACATTAGGCATCACAACCAAGATACCGAAGATGGCAATGTTACTTTTACCTTCAATGATTACAATCTTGCTACCAATGCAGTTACTTCTGCCTTTGGTGAGGTAATTAATTTTGGAACTGGTTCAGTAACAACCGATACAGAGCAGTTCCTGAAAACAGCAGAGCAAACAAAAGGTTTCTTAGATTACAGAGGCCTGCTTGCCGTTTATAACCATAGCGAAGCACAGCCGAATTTATTTGAACTGATTGTTGAAATACTCCTAAAAGAATTTATACCTGTGGGTGGCACTAATCCAATGGGAAAAAGATTTATAGAGTTAAAGAAGAAAGTAACAGAAGCTTACACTCGAAATACCAATGACTATTGGGATGGCGTTCCTGAGATGGCTGCTTACGAAACACTATTGAGAACCGTTTTGAAAGGTGTGTTCCTGCAACTGAATGCATTTCTGATAAAGTATTTTAAACTCAATCTTCGTGTTTGGTATTCATTAACGCCACTTGTTGCTCCACCTGATAATTGGCGATACATTCCAACAGAACTAAAACTCGAAATAAAGTTAAACGGAAAGTTAGTCATTCATCAATCCGACTATCTGAATGAGGCAAGGTTATCCGCTTTGGCAATATGCCTTTACTTGGCGATTTTGAAACGGAATCCGCAGCCGATTGATTACAAGGTTTTGTTTTTAGATGATGTTTTCATTGGTTTAGACCTTACCAATCGTTTAACAATACTGGACATTATTAAAAATGAATTTTCCGATTATCAGGTATTCATCAGCACCTACGACCGACATTTGTATGAACTAGCAAAAAGGAAATTTGAAACCGAAACACCTGACAGATGGAAATCGGTTGAACTATATGTGGGTAAAGATTCAATCGACAATCAGCCCGTTAACAGGCCAATTTTGGTTGTAGGACAAACACACTTTGAAAAAGCTACTCAATACTTGCACGACAGAGTTAAGCCGGATTATCCTGCTTCTGCAAATTATTTCAGGAAAGCGTTGGAGAAAGTAATTCAAGATTATATTCCTGAATGGGAAACGGCAGATGCAGAAATAACTCAACTTCCCGATTATAAATTAGGGGGGTTAATTTATCGAACAAAGCGATTCCTTGACAAAACTGGTAATTCAAGTGATTCACTAAATAAGATTATTACACTTCTATCTTCTTTGCTACACCCATTATCTCATCACGAAATTACTTCACCAGTTTATAGAGGCGAACTTGAAATAATTGAAAACCATATTCCAAAACTTATAGCTGAATTAAAAGCACTCGACATTAAAAATAATTTTAAAAGCAGTGTTTTGGAAGGGCGGAACAAAATCAAAATAAAATTTATCATTGATGCTGCGACTGGCCATTTCAGCCTTTATGAATTAAGAATAACCGAACCGCTTGTTTTAAAATGCAATGCTGCTGGTTCGCCAGATATATTAGGTGTCAATTGTATTGCTGAAAGGTGTTGGGGAGAGAAAAACGGAGCTGTAATCGTTGGAAAAGGTAAAACATTTTCAAAAGAGGAAAGAGAATTACCAAGATACAATTTCAATTCAATGCAAGATGCTTATGACAGACTTCACGCATTTATGATTATGACCCCTGCTATTGGTGCCTTTGCAAAATCAGCAAACTATCTTGACGACATTGAGTATTTAGACCAACAAGGAAATTATCAACCCATAACAACTGCAATCGTATGGTAAACCCACACATTTTGCAAGCACATTGCCAAAGCCGCACAAGCCCAAGCACAAACCAAAGTTTTGTCAAAGAGTTTGCAAAGCCGACCAAAGAAAAAATTGTTTTGAAAAATTTCCAACGCTTCTACCATCATTAATCAATATTAAAAAATCAAACGCATGGCAAAAATTATTTTCAAATCACCAGGTCAGGCCGACAATTTATCAAATGTGTTATTGGAAAAATGGAATGAAGAAATTCTAAGACAATATCAATTGCTTGCAGGTGATTTTGGTTCAAAGTTCTTCCACCTTGACCCTGCGGAAATTCAAAACTCAATAGTGGTTAACAGCGTTAAATGGTTTGGAGATCCGGCAGAACCTGCCTTCTGTCAAAACGCTGAGGTCGCACAAAAACTTTCAGACTGGGGCATCAAAGGCAGACACAATTTGCACAACGAGTATTGCGAATACACAATTGAGTATAGAACCGATGCTAAAGGGAAACTTAGACCCAAAAGAGTTCAAATCACAACAGAGCTGAGGGAATATTGGGTCACATTGGCCAAACACGACCCGGCTTTTTTGAAAACCTTAGCATCTTCAATTCTTGGTAAACAAATAGCCTGGGATCAATTATACGGGAACGACCCTACGAACATGACAATAGAACAACGTGAAATTAGTTTTTCAACACAAGTCGCCGGAAATGGTAATGATGACAGGTTGGCCAAGTTAGGGGTTCCGGGCCAACCCATAGGAAAACTAAACAGGGACAATGCCCTTTTTATGACCCATCCGATTAATGGTTTGGACGATTTGCTTTACATTGTAATGTTTGGTGCAAAACCTTATGCAAGGAAATATGGAACAACATTTGAAAAAGTCAAGAAAGAAGCCATTTTCAAAACATTTGGGGTGCAGCATCTGGCTTGTCGCCATGCGGACCCGGCCGCAGCAATGGGTGCTTACGACGCAGTTTATGAAGGCCGGCACATCGCCTTCAACGAAACATTAGGAATGTATATTTTATCGTTTTCAAAAAACAATTTTGCATACAATGGAAACCCTGTTCCGGATAACTGGGTCCAATTATCAAGAGGTCAGAACAATTTACACCAGCGATTGGTATTTGGCCCGAGTGATGCAGAAGATATTTACCTGGACGACATTACAATTGATAAAGGTGGTGAAGATGTAAATATAAAAGGAGGCTTTGAAGTATTGCAACATATTGAAGTCGGCCCTCTTGTTCAGGTGGGCCAGCCAAGTCCATTGAATGATGCAGATTATGTTGTATTAACCGAAACTGACGATGGAATAGTTTGTGGTCAGGCTGATATTTGCGGACTAATTAAAAAACTGCTTGACGAGTACAATAACGGAAGCCTGTTGGTAAAGACTTCACCCAGAAATGTAAAAACCATTGTGTAATGCTTCAGGAAGGAATATTTTATCAGCAAGGCTCAACGCCGGGTAAGCATTGGGGATTACTGTTCATCCGGGTGAAATCAGATGCGAATGCAGAAGAAATTTACAAAGCACTCAATCCGCTTTGGAGTATTTTACAAAAGTTAAAAACAGGAGCAATAAACGACTTACCCACTATTACCTTACCAACTCCTCCATCGGGCCTTCAGGTAACAATAGGATATGGTAAAAATATTTTTGCCCGGACAGGTATTAAAAAGAAGCTTCCCGGAGAAATTACCCAGGCCAACTTTCGGCCTCCATTGGCCACAGGAGGAGGCAAGGTGCTTTTAGCTTCAGGGTTAAGTTACGCAGAAACGATTACAAAAAACCCTGCTACAGAAGACATCGCTTTACAATTCATTTCTGATTCAGAACTGCTCACTTACAGATGTTATATGGAATCCTATAAGTTTATTGCAGGTGAGAAAGACAATGAATTATTTCCTTTTGAGTTGGTTAAATTTTATTCAGGGTTTCAACGAGAGGACAGAAGGAGCTGGATAGATTTTCACGATGGGATATCCAATCTTAAAAGTGGCGATGAAAGACTTGATGCAATCAGAATTAAAGAGAATAACACCGAAGGTGAACAGTGGACTATTGGTGGAACATTCTTAGCTTTTATGCGAATTGAAGTAAACATTGATACCTGGATAAAGTTAGACCGGATCACTCAGGAGTTATTAGTGGGAAGGGATAAGCTGAGTGGATGTCCACTCGAAAACATTGTTAATAACCGCCCCGTAACAGTTAGCAAATGCCCCTTTGCCGGTACAGCTTCAATTATTGACCAGGCCTCAAATGGAGAGTACCCCAACAAGGACTTTTTTGAAACACCTAAAACCTCTGATGCTTTGGTTTTAACAAGTCATGTACAAAGGGCCAATCACCATAGAGAACCCATAAGCCACCGTGATTCCTTGAGGATATTCAGGCAGGGCTATGAATTTTTTGAGGTGTCGGACAACAACCCAAAAGTAAAAATAGGTTTAAATTTTGTAAGCTTTCAGGACACCCCTGAAAGGTTAATAAGGATTTTAACCCAGGATACCTGGCTTGGCGGTGTAAATTTTGGTGGCTCAGACAACAATCAAACTATAGACAATAGTATTCTTAAAATATGGGGGGCAGGGATATATATTCTTCCACCGGCAAATGATATGAATAAAATTCCGGGTTATGAATTGTTTGAAGGATAAAAAATGCGGTTACCTTTTGTCGGTATAGATAGTTTAGTATTCCAAACCGCCCCTTCGGGGTAGCTGGCAAAATGTTACCTGCAAGTATAGGACGACAACAAAATGAACCGACACCAATATATAGATTTGACAATTGAAGTGATTGATGAACCAACTTACAAATATGGTTCGGTTGGCAACAATTTCAATTATTCAACGCATCACTTCGGTGACGGTGCAAAGGAATATCCAACTTCAAGGCACGGTGTAAAACTTTTTCGAGTCAATGAAATAATTGACAGTTGTATAATAATTGGCTCTGGTGGCTCGACAGGTATTCATCAAAATTCATCGCTTATTGACGATGACAAATTAGTAATTTGTTGTTGCGACACAGTCTTTTGCTTGACACTTCCTGACCTTGAATTAAAGTGGAAAACTCAAGCTGACCAAGCGACTTGCTTTCAATTATTCAAATTTCAAAACGACTATTTAGTTCATGGAGAACTTCAAATAACTCGACTGGACAAGGACGGTAAAATAGAATGGCAATTTGGTGGCGCAGACATTTTTGTTTCAATTGAAGGTGAAGAAGAATTTAAATTGGCAGACGATCACATTATGCTTACAGACTTTGGAAAAACAAAATACAAATTAGACTTTGATGGAAAATTACTGTAGGACACGTATAAGCGGGCAGGAAAAACAGCAGGTAAGATATACGGATTAAACGTAAGATTTCCCCTTCAGGCAGTTTGCGATTTAACCCTGTGTTGAAAGATGCTTCGGGAGCCAGCAAGTGTAAGAACAAACAAACCATACGATGACAAACAGAAACGTTCATAAAATATTGACCTATTGTATTGCAACAGTTTGGATTGCAAACGGGCTTTTTTGCAAGATTTTAAATCTTGTTCCCAGGCATGAACAAATAGTTTCAAGAATTTTAGGAAACGATTATTCTCGACTCTTGACAATTTTAATTGGCCTATCAGAAATTTTCATGGCAATTTGGATTTTAAGCGGGTTTAAGACAAGAATAAATGCCATTGTGCAAATCGCTGTTGTGGCGACAATGAATACTCTTGAGTTTATTTTAGTTCCCGACTTATTACTTTGGGGAAAAATGAATTCAATGTTTGCTTTCCTGTTAATTTTATTAATCTATTACAACGAATTTAATTTACACAAAAAAATAGCCCAACAGAACTAATGCTTTCATTTCTAAAAAATCATCCCTTTGCCGTTGAAGCGTTTTTTGAAAGCTCGCTTGTTTTAACATTTGCAGTTCCAAAAGAACAACTACAACATCTTATTCCGGAATGTTTGACGCTTGACACATTTCAGGATAAATGGGCATTTATAGCAATTGCAATGGTTCAGACAAAAGATTTGCGCCCAAAAGGATTTCCAAAATTTATGGGCAACGACTTTTTTCTGATTGGTTATCGTGTATTTGTTCGTTACCGAAACAAGGCAGGGAAAAATTTGCGGGGCTTATACATTCTTAAATCGGAAACAAACAAAAAGAAAATGGAGTTGATGGGCAATATTTTCACCCATTACAATTACACAACAACCGAAATCAATCAAATTGAAAATATAAATACAAAAGAAATAAGCTCAGTCACTTCAAAATTCAAAATAACAATAGACAAGACGGAAGAGGAGATTTCTTTACCCGAACATTCACCATTTTCAGACTGGAAAGAAGCGAGAAGGTTTGCCGGCCCTCTGCCTTTTACTTTTACATATAACAAAAAAACCAATGAAGTTCTCATCATTGAAGGCGTAAGAGAAAACTGGACACCTGATCCTGTAAAAATTATAGATTATGATTTCGCGTTTTTAAGCTCGTTGAAACTTCAAAACTCCTGTTTAGCAAATACTTTTATTATTAAAAACATTCCGTACTATTGGAAGAAAGGTAAAATTGAACAATGGAAATAAAAAGAAGACCATTTCAGGGAGTATTAAATATTTTAAGTTTTAACAGGCACTTTTATGTAATTGGCCTTGGGAATTTGGTTTTAATATTAACAAGCCATGTACTGATTAAATGGTCAGATTTGTTGTATTGGGTAATTGTCGCATCCTTTCTATATGGTTTGATAATGCCTTTAATAGTATCTGCTTATGTGTATGACTTTTCCGGATATTATGATTTCCACTGGTTGAAAAATTGTACGCTGGCAGATTCAGGTACAAATCAAATACTTAACATTAACGCTGGTTTCGATGAAACCAGCTTTATTATTAAAAATAATTTCCCCCAATCTGATTTAAAAGTGTTTGATTTTTACGATGCTAAACGACATACTGAACCTGCTATTATAAGAGCACGGAAAGTAAGTTTAGTATATCCTGATACACAACAAATAAGGTCCAATTCGATACCTTTAAAAGACAAATCAGTTGATCTTATCTTTCTTCTTTCGGCGGCCCATGAAATTAGGTCACATGAAGAAAAGGTTCAATTCTTAAAGGAATGTTACCGGCTTTGCAAACCAGGCGGAAAAGTAATTATGGTTGAACACTTAAGAGACTTTCCAAATTTTCTGGCGTTTTCAGTAGGATTCACTCACTTTTTCTCACGGAAAGCATGGAAAAAAGCATTTGAAAGTGCGGGGTTTTCTACATTTATGGAAATTAAATTCACACCATTTATGTCTATCTTCACCTGTTGTCCATAATTTTTACCACGAACTCTTTTTACAAAATGCATTTCCATCTAAAAATAACCGGGGCACTTTTAGTCGCGCTGGCATTGATACATATTCCCTTTCCAAAGTATTTTAACTGGGACAACGAACTTAAATCATTGAGTGTAATCAATCGTCAAATGATGACGGTGCATACATTTTTCATTGCATTGACCGTATTTCTAATGGGTTTACTTTGCCTGACATCATCAGGCGAATTAATTGAAACGAGTCTTGGAAAAAAAATATCGCTTGGACTTGGTATATTCTGGACTGTTCGATTGTTCATTCAGTTTTTTGGTTATTCATCAGACCTTTGGAAAGGAAAAACTTTTGAAACGCTAATGCACATACTATTTTCGATACTTTGGGCCTATTTAAGTATTCTGTTTTTGACAATATATTTCAATTGACTACGAAAACAAACATAGCAGATAGAAGAATGCCGTGCAACAGCCCGGTTGAAGATAATGAAAGGCTCCATCAAATGAAGATAGCAATTGAAAAATGAAAGGAATTGGAGTGAGGAGAGGTTTTTCAAGTGCAAAAGAATGAATAAGTTCTTTTCTTACATTAAGTGAAAAAACATAATTTTGCTTTTATGTTTTATCGCCTTGAATTTAAACCATGTTTAAACCAAAAAGAAAGTAGCAAGTCTAATTAACTGAAAATTAGTTTAATACAGTGAATCAGTTTATAGTTAAAAGTAAAAAGTCAAAATTTAAAAGGTTAAAATCAAGGTTAGACCAATGCTTACTACTATTTCCATGCGTCATTATAAGCTTAACCTAACAGTAGTTGCAAAGTTAGAAAGTTAGAAAGTTAGAAAGTTGGAAAGTTGGAAGGATAGGTCTACTGTTAAATATTTTACATCCCCAATTTTGAAAGAGGGGTCGGGATGGTAAAAGGAGATGCATTCACCACTGAGGGTTTCAGCTATAATTTCGTATTTGTCCTGAGCAAATAATTTATTGGTGATTTTTACTTCCAGGTGTTTCTCTTGTCCCCTGGCGCTTGTTTTTAATTTTTCCGGCCTCAGCCATATTCTTCCTTCTTTAAACTTCAGGCCTTTGCTGCTATTGAAGTCTGTTTTTTCCAATTCAAAACATTTGCCAAAAAGCCTTGCAATTTTAAGGGATTCGGGGCGGAAATAAATGTATTCCGGTTTATTGTGCTGCACAATTTTCCCTTCTTCCATTATTATAATTTCCGATGAATAACGCAGGGCTTCCTCCGGCTGGTGGGTAACCAATATACAGGAAGCATTTTGTTTTTCAATGTTCTGCCGGATATAAGTAAATATATTGTCTTTTAACTGAAAATCAAGGTTGCTAAAAGGCTCGTCCAATAAAAGTAGTTTTGGGAAATCGGCCAAAGCCCGGGCAATGGAAACCCTTTGTTTCTGGCCCGATGAAAGTTCCGAGGTTTTTTTATCCCTGAATTTTTTAAGGTCCAATACCTTTAATAATTCATTTACCCTTTTCAGTTTGTACTCGTTGGTATACCCAGATAATTTATCGCTGATATTTTCTTCAACCGTATGGTTTTCCAATACATAATAATCCTGGCTCACCAGTTTCATGTTTTCGTTGCCCGGAATGAGCTTGTAGGAAGGGCCCAGTACTTTTTCGCCTTCAACTAATACGGAGCCTTTGGGAAGGTCTTCCAGGCCATAAATACATTTTAATAAGGTTGTTTTACCACTTCCGCTTTTGCCCAATATGCTTAACAGGCAAGCGGTGTTCAATGAAAATGAAATCCCACGCAAGCCTTTAAATTTAGTATTGGCTTGGTAATTAAACGATATGTTTTGAACGGATAAAATAAAAATCGGTTTAAATTAAACGGCTTAAAAAATCCAATGTGTTTACATCATCAGCATAATCGCTAAGCGTAGGGCATTGGCTTTGCCCAAAGTTAAGAGTTTTTAGTTGAGTTAAATTTTTTCCCACAATACATTGCAATTGTTCTTTGTGTTGCAACAACAATTCTTCCACATCACTAATATTGGTATAGGGCTCATGAAAAACAACTGATACAGGAGAAGCAAAGGCTTTGTCCTCTTTCAGCATTAAAAAATTATTGTCTAAAAACTTTACACTGTCCAATAAATAAACAGCACGGGTGTAGTCGTAATTGTTACCGTATTTCTTATTGTCGATAACCGTTTTGAAATCAAAAATGGCCTCATAAAAAGTGGCAAAATTATAACCTTCAGGAACAAACAATTTAGATACATTGCGGCAACCGAGGCCGAAGTAGTCTAATATATCATGCCCCAGTAATTGTAAGTCTGCTTTACTTTCCTCTCCGCTTAATACAGCCACTGAGTTCCTGTTTTTGCGGATAATGTGCGGATATTTTTTAAAATAATAATCAAAATAACGCGAGCTGTTGTTGCTTCCGGTTGCAATAACAGCATCAAAATCGCTTAATTTATTTTCAGCGAAATGAATGAAGGGGGCAAATCCGGGTTCAAAATAAATCAGCATACCGGCCAGAAAAGGAATAAGCAGGTGATCGTCGGAAGACAACTTAATTAATACCTTGTTGCCCGAATTTAATACACACAGCATATCGTGAAAGCCAACAGCCGGAATATTTCCAGCCATAATTACCGCAACTGTTTTGGGTGAAGAAGGCGCTGCGCTGGTCTTTACAAATGCCTGCACCTCGTTTTCATTTAACATGCTTTCTATCCCCGCTAAAGCTTTATTTACACTGGCAGGGGTAAACCAGCCGTTGTAGATGTAACACATTTCAATAAGCTTTTCCAAGTCGGAGTGAAATTTCTGGTGATTGGGCTTTGCAGCCTTCTCCCTGTAATCTTTTAAAAAAATTCCCAGACTGATAAAAGCGTTTGCGCGTTGTTGTATCGAAAGCATATAAAACGTATATTTGTAAGCTAAATTCAGAACAAAATTACTTAAAAATGGCCATTAAAATAACGGAAGAATGTATTAATTGCGGAGCCTGTGAACCTGAATGTCCCAATAATGCAATTTACGAGGGCGGTGCGGAGTGGCGTTTTGCAGATGGAACCAGCCTGAAAGGAGCTTTTACTTCAAGTACAGGCCTTACTGCTGATGCAGAAGAACCCCAGGTGCCCAATTCAATGGATTTATATTATATTGTAACAGATAAGTGTACGGAGTGCGTTGGTTTTCACGATGAACCACAGTGTGCGGCAGTTTGCCCGGTTGATTGTTGTGTAGACGACATGGACCATCGTGAAACAAAAGAAGAGCTGTTGGCTAAAAAAGCGTCTTTGCATTTATAGTTTTAAATTTTGTTCTTTAGTTTATTTGTTCATTCGTTTACTGGTTTTCGGCACAACAATTGAACGAATAAACAATTGAACGATTAAACTAATGTACGAATGAATAAAAAACACTTCTTCATATTATTCATTTCACTTCTTTTTACTGGAGTTAAAGCGCAGCGAAAGCTGGAAGCAGCAGACATTGCTTATTTTACCAAATACCAGGACACTTTAAGGTATTTACAAAAACTTGTTTTTTACAGCAAAGACGATTCAATAAAAGTAAAATCAAACAAACAGTTTATCGATGTCTGGGAAGAAGTATTGCTGAACAATTTATCTTTTGAGTTTCCTTTCGATTCTTTAAAAGACGTGGCCCGCTTAACATCGCCCGACAAAAAATTCCGTATTATCAACTGGGACCTGAACCGGAAAGACGGCTCGCATTTTTATTTTGGTTTTATTCAGGTGCAAAGCGAAAAGGGCAAATTTGAACTGTATAAACTACAGGACCGTTCGGGAACAATAAAAAGCCCTGAAACCCACACAGGCGACCATACCAAGTGGTTTGGGATGCTGTATTATAAAATTATTCCCTGCGACGATTATTATGCTCTGTTGGCCTGGGATGGCAACGATAAACTCACCTGCCGGAAATTTATTGATGTGTTAAGTTTTAAAGACAATGCCGAGCCTGTGTTCGGAAAAGATGTATTTAAAATGCCTAAGAAAAATCCAAGACGGATCATGTTTGAATATTCATCGGAATTAGTGATGTCTTTAAAATACCACGAGGATAAAAAAATGATTGTATTCGATCATTTGGCCCCTAAAGACCCTTTTATGGAAGGGCAGTTTCAGTTTTACGGCCCCGATTTTAGTTACGATTCGTTTAAATACCACAAAGGAAAATGGAAATACGAAGAGGATGTGGATGTGAAGAATTTAAAAAACAGAAACGATCTCATTGAACATAAAAGCAAAAAGGAAAAACCCATCTATACTCCAAAATAAAAAAAGCCGCTCAACAGCGGCTTTTTTTACACATATTTTTTTGGTTAAAAACCTACCCGGTCTGTTTTTTTATGTTCAATTAAAAGTCCTACACAGGAAGCATTTGCAGCTTTTCCTTTTTCAGCTTTTGTTTCTCCAGCCGGAACAGCCACTTCAATAACTAATTGGCGTGTAGAATTGGATTGAAATTCGAATTGCTTTTTGTTTTCATCAGTACTATTGTCGTACAACATCTCTTTTGTTTTAGCATCCGTAATTTTAAACACCAATTGTTCGCCTAAAGAAGTTTCGCAACAAACGGTAATCCTGTAGTCCATGCCCCTGTATATGGTACAGCGCATACGCGAGGTAGAACCTTGTGCAAACAAACCACTTTTAGATTGTGCATTGTAAAAAAATTCGTCACCATCGTCGTCGTCCCCGGTTTCAAAAACACAATGTTTTTTATGAAACTGCCCACAAATGGTAGCCTGTGCAAAGGTTTCCGTTGATAAACAGAAGAGAGAAACAATGAATGAAAAAAATAGTAGCTTCTTCATAATTAATTTATTTGTGCAAATGAATTTCTGATTGATTTTATTTTTTCGCTGATCGTTTTGTATTGATCGGCAGTTATTTCAATAATTGTACCCCCGCCAAGAACTGTTTTTCCTTTTTCAGCTTTGGGAGTTTCTACCGTTTTTTCCTTTAACAGGTCAAACAAAGCTTTTAACTCCGTTAATTGTTTTATAACCTCTGCAACAGAAGCATCCGACTCGTATTTTTTACTGAATTCAATAATGTTATCGAGCGTATATTTTTGTTCTGCAATACGGTCAATAGCAGCACTTTTTGCATCATACTTTGTTAAATTACAAATAATGTGCAGGCTTTCAATATAACCACCGGCAATTACCAAAGCCAGTGTGGTGCCTTGCTTACCATTCTGAAGGGTTTCGAAGGAAGAAAGGTAAATATCATTAGAAAGGTATTCCAATGAATCCGGTTTACCGATATTGGCCTCAATACGTTTAATCATATCCGGCTGAACGGTTGATGATACACCGATGTCTTCGCCTAACTGTTTCACCACTTTTAAATATTTAAGGGCGTCCGTTCCAATTTCGAAAGTTGAGCAATAACTTAAATCACAGGAGTAAATACCAAAGTTAAGGGCTTTGGCTTTCATTATTGCGTATTTTTTAGCATTGTCAATCGGGTTCAGAAAGCTGGTGTTTTTATTGCTTTTATCGCTGATGTCGCGCACAAACCTGAGCATTTCACCGGGTGCAGGGACTAAGTACATCATTTCATTGTTTTCAGCGGTCAGCTCGCCTGTGGCCGACGAATCAACTTTTGAGGAATCAGCAGCGTGGTCGTCGCCATCGGTTTTACCATTGCTGCATGAACTCACGAACATCCCGGTAACCAAGGGGATCGCTATCATGCTGCAAATAAATATTTTCTTCATAACTATGATTTAATTAATTATTAAAATTAATTTTTAAGAACTTTTGCTACTAAATCAGCAGCATCCTGTAATTGTATGGCCGAAAAAACTTTTAAGCCCGAATCATCAATAATCTTTTTAGCTTCGATGGCATTAGTGCCCTGTAAACGTATAATAATAGGAACTTCGATGTTGCCCATGTTTTTATAAGCGTCTACAATGCCCTGTGCTACACGGTCGCAACGAACAATCCCACCAAAAATATTAACAAGGATGGCTTTTACATTTTTATCCTGTAAAATAATACGGAAGGCCTTTTCAACCCGTTCAGCATTGGCTGTTCCGCCCACATCCAGGAAGTTAGCAGGGTCGCCACCCGATAATTTAATAATATCCATGGTGGCCATTGCCAAACCGGCTCCGTTCACCATGCAACCCACATTGCCGTCTAATTTTACATAATTTAACCCTGCATTACCGGCTTCAACCTCAATAGGGTCTTCTTCACTCAAATCGCGCATGGCTTCATAATCGGCATGGCGGAAAAGAGAATTACCATCTAAGGTAACTTTGGCATCAACAGCAATTATTTTATTGTCGGATGTTTTTAAAACGGGGTTAATTTCAAACAAAGAAGCGTCACAACTGTCGTAAGCCTTGTATAAATTGGCTGCAAATTTGGTCATTTCTTTAAAGGCATTGCCCGAAAGCCCTAGGTTAAAAGCTATTTTGCGGCACTGGTAATCGCGTAAGCCTACTTTGGGGTCTACTTCTTCTTTCCAGATTAAATGCGGGGTTTTTTCAGCCACTTCTTCAATGTCCATACCGCCTTCGGTAGTATAAATAATTACATTGTGGCCTTTACTGCGGTCGAGCAGAACGCTCATGTAAAACTCTTTGGTTGGGCTTTCTCCCGGGTAATAAACATCCTGGGTAATCAACACCTTGTTTACTTTTTTGCCTTCTTTTTTAGTTTGCGGGGTAACTAAATTCATCCCAATAATAGCGCTTGCCTTCTCTTTTACCTCGTCTAAATTTTTGGCTAATTTCACCCCGCCGCCTTTACCACGGCCACCTGCATGTATCTGGGCTTTTATTACTACAAAGTCGGAACCATACTTCACTTTCAGTTCTTTAGCCGCTTCAATTGCTTTTTCCGGTGTATCAGCTACAATGCCTTCCTGAATGGTAACCCCAAAACTTTTTAATATCTGTTTTCCCTGATACTCGTGTAAATTCATAATGATTGCTTTCTGTAAGAAGTAAATAATTTCCAAAAATAACTTTTTTTATCAGATTTTCAATTGAACGGGAAAAATTATACTTAAATAAAAATTATACAATATGGTATGGTTTTTATAGTTTTAGAGCTAAAAAGGAGCTGTTGACAAGGATTTCGTACATATCTTCATTTGTTATATCCACACTGTTGCTAACAGGCTTGTGTGAAAAAGTTTTGGGGCAAAATACAGGGATCGCGGTTGATGAGGCTGTACACGATTACGGGGTGCTGGAAAATGTGAATTTACTGCAATCGGAATTTATTGTTAAAAACAATTCAGACAAAAACCTGTATTTTCTCAGGGCCGATGTTGCAAAAAACTTAAAGGTACGAATCAACAAAAAAGCACTGCTACCGGGAGATACCTCTATGCTTACGGTGATTTACCAGCCCGGAAACACAGGTAATTTTAACGAGAAAATTAAATTGGTTACAAGTGCCTCTGGCGACCCCTTTGTACTGGCCATAAAAGGAACTATAAAAAGTATACGCATAGACAATACAACTGCTTGTTTTAATTTCAGCTCAAAAAACAGAAATAACCAGGAAGTTGCCGGCTTACAGGTAATACTACCGGTGGAAAAGAAACCTGATCTTCCTCAACAAATTCCTGTAGAAGAAAAAAAAGCAGTGGATTCCATCCCGAAAAATAATGTGGAGCCGCTCCCATCAATTGAATTATTGGACAACAGGCTATACAAACCCAATAACATTGTTTTTCTTATTGATGTATCAGGTTCAATGGGCGATTCATTAAAACTGCCCCTGATGAAAAAGGCTTTGCATTTTCTTATAAAAAACCTGCGGGATATAGACAAAATTACTTTCATTACTTATGCCGATTCGGTAAGCCTTGTTCATGAAGCTACTCCGGGAACAGCAAAAAAGGAACTGGAGACAATTGTAAACGGACTTCATTCAAAGGGCTATACAAAAGGGGCAAAGGCCATTTTGTATGCTTTGGATATTGCTTTAAATAATTATATCCCCGAAGGGAACAACCAGATTTTTATGGCAACGGACGGCAAATTTGCTTTTTACGAGGGGCATTACAAACAATGGGTAGAGAAGCAGGGCGATAAAAAAATAATATTGTCTGCCATTGCTTTTGGCAATGACCATGCTGCAATTAAAAATTTAAAGGACATAGCAGCCAAAGGAAAGGGGTCTTTTATCAGAATTAAAAACAGTCAGCAAGCCGAAAGTGCTATTTTGGACGAAGTTAAATTAAGGTCAAAAAAGGATTGAACTAAGAACAATGCACTTCGAACTAAAAATGAATACTTTGTAAGGATTGTATTTTCTGTTCGTCCTATATAACAAAACAGCAACCATGAAACGAATTATTTTTATCTTAAAGCTAAGTACGGCTACATTGCTGGCAGCTTGTCAAAACACCGAAAAACCTGTACATTCAACCATTCAAAAAAATCAGACCATGAGTAATTTTACCGTAAATAAAACCGAAGAAGAATGGAAAAAAACATTGAGCGAAGAACAATACCATATTCTGCGTGAGAAAGGTACGGAACGGCCAAATACAGGGAAATACAACATGCATTTTGAAAAAGGGAAATACACCTGTGCGGCCTGCGGCTACGAATTGTTTGATTCGGACAATAAGTTTGAAAGCCATTGCGGATGGCCGAGTTTTGACAATGAAATAGGTAATGGGCGAATAAAAAAACAGACAGATTATTCATTGGGCATGGCACGAACAGAAATACTGTGTGGGAAATGCGGCGGACATCTGGGGCATATATTTGACGACGGGCCTACAAAAACCGGATTACGGTATTGTGTAAATTCCTTATCCTTAGAATTTAAGTCTGCTAACGACACACTGAAGTAAGTTATTAGTTCAGAGTTCTTAGGGCCTTCCACAACTAAGAACGCTGAACTAAGAACTATTTTTCTTTGTATATTTACGGCATGGAAATAAAGCTGAACAAGATAGAGGAGGCCATTGACGCCATAAAAGCCGGAAAATTAGTGATAGTTGTGGATGATGAAGACCGGGAGAACGAAGGTGATTTTATTACCGCTGCCCGCAATGCAAGCCCTGAAATCATTAACTTTATGGCTACTCATGGCCGTGGACTTATATGCGCAGCCATTACCGAAGAAAGGGCTGAGGAGCTGAAGTTAGGGATGATGGTAAGCAACAACACTTCTACCAACGAAACCGCATTTACCATTTCAATAGACTTATTGGGGAATGGTTGTACAACAGGTATTTCGGCTTCGGACAGGGCAAAAACCATGCAGGCCCTGATTGATCCAAAGACCAAACCCGAAGATTTTGGAAGACCAGGACATATTTTCCCGCTAAAAGCTAAAAACGGCGGGGTACTTAGGCGCACCGGGCACACCGAAGCAACCATCGACCTGGCTAAGTTAGCCGGCATGGAGCCTTGCGGCGTGCTGGTGGAGATAATGAACGAAGACGGGACTATGGCCCGTTTACCTGATTTAATTAAAATTGCCGAAAAATTCGACCTGAAATTAGTATCTATAAAAGACTTAATCGCTTACCGCCTTTCAACTGAAAGTATAATTTTAAAAGAGGTGGAAGTGGATATGCCCACACAATTTGGTAGTTTTAAACTGATTGCTTTCAGGCAAACCACCAATGATATGGAACATTTGGCCCTGGTAAAAGGGGAATGGAAAACTGATGAGCCTGTATTGGTTAGGGTGCATTCTTCCTGCCTTACCGGCGATATATTTGGTTCCTGCCGCTGCGATTGCGGGCCACAATTGCAAAAAGCAATGGAAATGGTTGAAAAAGCAGGGAAAGGGGTTGTTTTATATATGAACCAGGAAGGACGCGGCATAGGTTTGCTGAATAAATTAAAAGCATATAAGTTACAGGAAGAGGGAAGAGATACGGTTGAAGCCAATATAGAACTCGGCTTTAAAATGGATGAACGCGACTACGGGGTTGGTGCGCAGATATTAAGGCATTTAGGTGTTACAAAAATGCGCCTGTTGAGCAATAATCCTAAAAAAAGGGCGGGACTGATTGGATACGGGCTGGAGATTGTTGAAAACATCCCAATTGAGATAGCTGCCAACCCTTTTAACAGAAATTATTTGCAGACTAAAAAAGAAAAAATGGGCCATGAGTTAAAAATTGAGTAATTTTCCTATTTTTACCCTACATTAGTAGACGTATTTAATACTAAAAATCAACGTGGAATAATTTCCATGGGACATTAACTAATAAAAAAAACCTATGAAGTGTATAGTAGTTGACGACGACGAATTGTCAAGAAAGCTGGTAGAAGGTTGTATAGAACGCACAGAGTTCCTGCAATTGGCCGCTTCATTTTCCAATGCAAAAGATGCGATCAAATATTTAAAAAACGACCGTGTCGACTTAATTTTTCTGGATGTTGAAATGCCTGAAATTTCAGGTCTTGAAATGATAGAACAATTAAAGTCCGTGCCCCAGATTATTCTAATCACCGGTAAACGCGACTACGCTGTTGAAGCATTTGAATACGATGTTACAGATTATATACTTAAGCCTTTCGATTTCGAACGCTTTAAAAAAGCCGTTTCAAAAGCCCGCGAATTGCACGAAGCGCAAAATCAGCTGAACAGCAATGAAAATGAGTTCTTTATTAAAAAAGATTCCAAGCTGATTAAGCTCAACCTTACCGATATTGCTTATGTGGAAGCATTGGCCGATTATGTAAATATTTTTGTTGAAAAACCTGCCAACCATGTGGAGCGTTTAACAGTGTTGTCGACTATGAAATCGGTAGAGGCGAAATTGCCTGTGCGTGATTTTTGCAGGGTTCACAGAAGCTACATCGTAAGGCTGGATAAAATTAAAACCTTTGAAGACAGCAGCATTCAGATAGCCGACAAGGTAATACCGGTTAGCAGATCCAATAAAGAATTCCTTGTTAAAAAACTGAAAATGTTTTAATAAAAAGAGCCGGTTGTACCGGCTTTTTTTATTCAATTTAACCACTATCTCATTCATTTTCCTGGATCCCCCTTCTTACTTTCTTACACTCTCACTTTCTCACCCCCTCGCATTTCACTTATAACTCGTACTTTTGATTATACACAATTGGAAGCATTAGAAGATATATTACGTAAAAACTGGGGGCATAGTTCATTCCGGCCACTGCAAAAAGAAATCATACAGTCGGTTTTGAACGGAAACGATACCCTTGCCCTCTTGCCTACGGGTGGGGGCAAATCAGTCTGCTTTCAGGTTCCGGGCCTTGCAAAAAAAGGATTGTGTTTAATTGTTTCCCCGCTTATTGCTTTAATGAACGATCAGGTGGATCACCTTAAAAAAAAAGGGGTCAGGGCAATGGCCATCACTTCGGCCATGAGCAAAACAGAAATAGAAATAGCTTTTACCAATTGTATTTACGGTAATTATAAATTTTTGTATGTGTCCCCGGAGCGGCTCCAGAGTGAGTTGTTTCAAAAAAAATTACCAGCTTTAAATGTATCACTCATTGCCGTTGACGAAGCGCATTGTATTTCACAATGGGGCTACGATTTCAGGCCGGCTTATTTACACATTGCAAAACTCAGGGAATGCTTGCCGGAAATTCCATTGATTGCGCTTACAGCCAGTGCAACAAAGGAAGTGGTAGAAGACATTCAGCAAAAACTTTTATTTAAAAAAAACAATGTTTTCAGGACAAGTTTTGAAAGAAAAAACCTGCATTACATTGTACAACTGGAAGAAAATAAATACGAAAGGTTGTTAAAAGTCTGCACCAACATTAAAGGAAGCGGAATCGTATACGTTCGTAATCGTAGAAAAACACAGGAGATAGCAAGGTATCTTCAGTTGAATGGAATTACCGCTGATTATTACCATGCGGGGCTTCTGGCAGAACAACGCATAGAAAAACAACACAACTGGGTCAGCAACAAAGTAAGGGTAATAGTGGCCACCAATGCTTTTGGTATGGGTATCGATAAACCCAATGTCCGTTTTGTTGTACACATTGATTTACCGGATAGCCTTGAAGCTTATTTTCAGGAAGCGGGGCGTGGAGGCCGGGATGAAAAAACAGCCTATGCCATTGCCCTCGTTCAGCCCTTAGACATTATTCAGTTAACCGAAAGCATTGCCACTTCCTTTCCAACGCATGATGAAATGAAACAGGTGTACCAGGCCATTGCGAATTATTTTCAGGTGGCCGTTGGAGCGGGGCAGGGCCTGTCGGTTGATTTTAACATGGATGAGATTTGTGATAAATACAACTTAAAACACCAGCAGGTATTCAACTCCATTCGTTTTCTGGAGAAGGAAGGCTACCTGGCTTTTTCTGATGTTTCATTTGAGCCTTCGAAGTTATACGTAAAAGTGAACAAAGAGGAACTTTATAACTTTCAGGTGAAAAATATAAAGTACGACTTATTGATAAAAACTATACTCAGAAGTTATGGTGGGGTAATGGAGCAATACGTGGCATTGAATGAATTCAGTCTGGCCAAACGTTGCGGAATAAGCAAGGATGAGTTGGAGAAACAACTAAAGCGCCTGCATGAGCTGGAAATAATGGATTATATACCCCGCCAGCAATTGCCCCGCCTTGTGTTTACGGAAAACAGAATAGATGCCAAACACCTTTATTTTAGTAAAGAAAATTACGCCCTGTTAAAACAAAAAGCAATTGAACGCATCAATAGTGTAACAGATTATGTGAACGATACAAAGGTGTGCAGAAGCCGTAAACTATTGAATTATTTTAACGAAAATGAGTTTGAAGACTGTGGACATTGTGATGTTTGCCTCGAAAAAAAACGCAGGCAACGCAGTATAGATATAAATGAAATAAAATCACAGGTGTTTGCATTGCTACATCACAAGCCTTACAGGATAGATGAGTTGGTAAGCAGTTTATACCGGTATGAAAAAGAAAAAGTGATTGAAACCATTAATGAAATGATTGACGACAAAGAAGTAATAAAAGATGAGCAACAATACATCAGTTCAAAAAGCAGTACCAACTAACATGACCGGAAATTTATATCTGATACCTGTAACCCTGGGTGAACAGGACCCTTTACAGGTAATACCTGCCTACAACATAGCGGTCATCAACCAATTGACCCATTTTGTATGTGAAGAAGGTAAAAGTGCGCGCAGGTTTTTAAAAAGCATCAACCTGGTAAAGCCTTTACAGGAATTGTTTTTTTACGAACTCAATGAACACAGCAATCCTGCCGATAGTGCAGACTTATTAAAGCCTTTGTTTAATGGCAAAGATATGGGTTTAATGAGCGATGCCGGTTGCCCCGGCATAGCAGACCCCGGAGCTGAACTTGTAAAGCTGGCACATAAAAACGGAATCAAAGTTATCCCGCTGGTAGGCCCTTCGTCCATATTATTGGCCCTAATGGCAAGTGGCTTCAATGGACAAAATTTCGCTTTTAACGGGTACCTGCCCAAAGAAAAAAGCATGCGCACAAAAAAATTAAAGGAGCTTGAAAAATTAGCCTATTCGAATAACCAGACTCAATTGTTTATTGAAACACCTTACCGGAATATTCAGTTGTTCGAAGAGCTGATAAGTACGTTAAATCCTTCGACGATGCTGCAATTAGCCTGTAATATCTCTTTGCCGGATGAGTACATCAAATCTTTGCCCCTTGCACAATGGAAAAGGATGAAACCTGATATTCATAAGAAGCCTTGTATATTTGCTGTTTATAAATAGTATTGAGATGTTAGATATTAGTATTGAGATGGGGCAGGCAGTGGGTGAAACGAATACCCTAACCTCTCAATACTAATATCTAACATCTCAATACTCATATCTCAAATCTCAATACTAACATCTCAATACTCTTTTTCGAGTTACCCACAAAAATTTGTTTCCCCACAATAATCACCGGGCGTTTTAAAAAAGTATATTCTTCCAGTATGTATTTCCTGTAATCTGTTTCATTCAGTTTCATAGCACTCAGCCCTAAACTTTTGTATTTAAGGGCTACGCGGCTAAACAGGCTTTCATAAGACCCACTCATTTTACACATTTCATCGAGTTGTGCGGGAGTGATTTTTTCGGTTTTTATATCCTGAAAAACAAAGCCTTTTTCTTTTAAACCCAATTCAGTAATAATACGCTTGCAGGTATCGCAGCTGGATAAAAAATAGATTTTTTTCATAGACAAATATAGTTTAATCGTTTATATGTTTATTCGTTCAATGGTTTGTGATCCCGAACGAATGAACGAATAAACATATAAACGAATAAATAAGCATTTTAACGGACAAATAGCTTGATTAATTGGACTTAACAGGGGTAATTAGTATATTAGTACCCTTACAAAAAATATTGAATGTTGTATAATGTATTTTGTATGTTGTTTGTACCCCCCCATCATACTTTGCGAGTAATAATTCGTACTTAATAATTTATAAAGATCACTACTTCTGCTAATATCCATTAATATCAACCAATATCATATAAAATCAATCAATACCCAGCTAATCACTATTAATTAAAATGAAAAACTACCGTTTCGGAACCAAAGCCATACATGCCGGCGCAGACCCAGATCCTTCAACAGGTGCGATAATGACGCCTATTTACCAAACTTCTACTTATGTTCAGGAATACCCGGGCAAACACAAAGGATATGCTTATGCGCGGGGAAAAAACCCCACACGCGAAGCCCTGCAAAAAAACATTGCAGCCCTTGAAGATGGAAAACATTGCTTGTGTTTTTCGAGCGGAATGGGTTCAATGGATGCGGTAATAAAACTATTACGCCCCGGGGACGAGGTGATAACAGGAGATGATTTATACGGAGGCTCGTACCGGATGTTTACCAAAGTATTTGCTAATTATGGAATAAAGTTTCACTTTATTAACATGACCGAGGCTTCCAATATAAAAAATTATATAAATGCCAATACCAAATTGATATGGGTTGAAACCCCTACCAATCCTACCATGCAGATTGTAGATATTGAAGCCTGTGCTGCAATTGCCAAAGCAGCCAATGTAATACTGGCGGTAGACAATACTTTCGCCTCTCCGTATTTGCAAAACCCCCTGGCATTAGGTGCCGATATTATTATGCACTCGGTAACCAAATACCTTGGTGGTCACAGCGATGTAGTGATGGGCGCCCTGGTTACCAATAATGATAGTTTATACGAACAATTGGCTTTTATTCACAACAGCTGTGGTGCCACACCCGGCCCAATGGATAGTTTTTTAGTGATGCGCGGCATAAAAACCCTGCATTTGCGAATGGAACGCCATTGCTTTAACGGACGCAAAGTGGCGGCCTATTTAAAGACGCATCCGCGCATAGAAAAAATATACTGGCCCGGCTTTGAAGACCACCCCAACCATGCCATTGCGAAAAAGCAAATGCGTGATTTTGGAGGGATGATTTCAATCGTATTGAAAGACGCTTCGGAAGAACAAACATTTAAGATTGCTTCCTCTTTTCAGGTGTTTTCACTGGCCGAATCCCTTGGTGGGGTTGAATCATTGATTAATCACCCGGCTACCATGACGCATGCATCCATACCCAAAGCCGAAAGGGAAAAGGCCGGAGTGGTAGATAATTTATTGCGTTTAAGTGTTGGTGTGGAAGATATAGAAGACCTGTTAGCAGATTTAAAACAGGCTTTGGCCTGATTTTTTTCCGTTCATACTGATTGCTAATCATTTGTCAACTATTTGATTTTATAAATTGATTTTTTTACTTTTATTTGCTTACCTATAACTAACCTATACAACATGAAAAAAAGTTACCTATGCCTTGTTGCGGGAGTACTGATCTCGTCTGCAATTACAGCACAGCAGCACCTGCGTTGTGGCTATACAGAAGCCATGAATGCGGTGTATGCCCAGCACCCTGAAATTAAAACAGCTCACCAGGAAAGCGATGCCGAATTGGATGAATTGGATAAGGAAGCTGCTAAACAAGGGTATAAAAACGGATACAACGTTGGGAATACCACTAATTTGAAATCCATCGCTCAAAAAACATCAGGGGTGAACGGTACTGTATATCTTATTCCAATTGTATTTCATATCCTTCATGAAAATGGTTCCGAAAAAATTGATGAGTCGCAGGTCATTGACCAGGTAAGAATATTGAACCGCGATTACAGGAAATTGAATGCAGATACAACAAATGCACTTGCTGTATTTAAACCGCTTATTGGCGATGTTGAAATTGAATTCCGCCTGGCGACGATTGATCCGAACGGCAATTGCACCAACGGGATTATTTATCACCAGACGACCAATACCGACTGGATAGAAGGGAATTCAGCCTATTATGCTTATACAGGAACCACCGCAGGTAAATGGGACCCGCGCAAATACCTGAATGTGTATGTTGTAAAATCCATCACATCTTCAACCGGCACCAGTGGAATTGCCGGTTATACTTACAAACCCGGAACGTGGAGTTCTGGCGCGGCGCAGGATGCCATTGCTATTTTACACAGTTATGTAGGCTCAATTGGAACAGGCGCAGCTTTCTCCTCCCGTGCATTAACACATGAAATCGGACATTGGTTCAACCTTTCTCACCCCTGGGGCGATACCAATCAACCGGGAGTGAGTTGTTCCGGAACCGACAATGTAACAGATACCCCAACCACCAAAGGCTTTACGAGCTGCCCTGCATCAAGCAATACGGCTGCTTACCAGGTTTGCAATGCAGGTGTAAGTGAAAATTACCAGAATTACATGGACTATTCTTATTGCTCAATTATGTTTACAAAAGGGCAGGTAACCCGTATGCGTTCAGCAGCAACCTCTTCTACATCGGGTCGTAGTACCCTGTCGGGATCAAGCAACCTTGTAGCAACAGGTGTTACAAACCCACAGGTTTGTGTTCCGGTAGCCGAATTCAATTCCAATAAAACACATGTTTGTTCGGGTCAGACGGTACAATTTACCGACAACTCCATGAATGCCCATCCTACAGCCTGGAGCTGGTCGTTTGCAGGGGGTACACCGGCAACATCAACCGATTCAATACCTGTTATCACTTACAATACACCGGGAACTTATGCGGTTACTTATACAGCTACTACGTCGGCGGGGTCCAACAATATTAGCAAAACAGCTTATATCACTGTGTTAAGTGGAACAGCTGCGTATCAGACACAATTTATAGAAGGTTTTGAAGCGGCTGCAATTCCCAATACCGATTGGGCTATTACCAATGCCGGGGGTGTAACCTGGGCAACCGTAAGCTCCGCAGCTGCAACCGGAACAAAGTCGGTTAAAGTTGACAATACACAAAACACAGCCGGTTCCGTGGATGAAATGGTAGGCCCTTCTATTAATATTCAAAATATCAATACCACCACCGGTTCCATTTCTTTTACCTTTAAGGTGGCTCATCAGCAAAGCGCTTCCACTCAAAAAGATAAACTACAGGTGTTCAGCTCGTCAAATTGCGGGCAAACCTGGACTGCGCGCTACAGCAAAAGCGGATCGGCATTGGCCACTGCGGGTAGTGTGAGTGCATCTGCTTTTACGCCTACCTCTACACAATGGAGAACAGAAACAGTGAACTGCGCAGCCCTTTTAGGTTCCAACAACGTAATGTTTAAATTTGTATTCACCTGCGATACCCTTGGTGCAGGCAACAATATTTATGTTGATGATATAAATATTAGCGGTTCAATTGGCATTGAAGACCATCAGATCGAAAATCTACTCAACCTGCAGGCTTATCCAAATCCTTCGAAAGGCTTAGTGAACATTAGTTTTGAACTGGCCGAAAAACACCAGGTGTCCCTTTCGGTATACGATATATTGGGCAAGTCTGTTAAAAATATGGTAAACACTCAATTAGCAGCCGGAACCCACAAGTATATTTTAGGTAACGATGTACAACTGAGTCCCGGGGTTTATTTTATGAACCTGAATGTGGACGGGCGATTGTTTACACAAAAAATTATTGTTGAATAATATTTAAATCACTACAACCTTAAAAACGCCTTCCATTATCGAAGGCGTTTTTTTTATACATTTATGCATTCTATTTTATTCTCTTGAACCAGGCCAGTCAACATATTTTGTTAATACGTCCCGCTAATTTTGGCTTTAATGCTGAAACAGCTGTGTCCAACGCCTTTCAGAACAATCCTGATTTATCTTCGGATGAAATCACTAAAAGGGTGCTTAGTGAATGTGATAACTTTGCTACTTTATTAATTTCGAAAGGAGTCAATGCAATTGTGTGTGATGATACGCAAAGCCCTGTAAAACCGGATGCAATTTTCCCCAACAACTGGGTTTCTTTTCACCCGGATGGAACGGTGATTTTGTACCCCATGTGTACCCCCAACAGAAGATTGGAGCG
>JAHEYF010000010.1:8035-12312 GCA_023251755.1 Bacteroidota bacterium | reverse complement strand
AATGGACATCATAGAAAAGTTTCGTGAAAAATTTAAGATCAATAATATCGCTGATTTTTCGCATTACGAAAAAGAAAATAAATTTTTGGAAGGAACAGGGAGCATTGTTTTTGACCATGAAAATAAAGTAGCTTATGCCTGCATTTCTCCGCGTACCGATAAAACTATTTTTAGTGAAGTTGCAGCTTATTTGGGATATGAACCCATGAGCTTTCAGTCAGTTGACGAACAGGGCAAAGAAATTTACCATACCAATGTAATGATGTGTGTGGCTAAGGGCTTTGCCGTAGTTTGCCTGGACAGTATTAAAAACGAAATGGAGAGGGAGAAACTTGTTTTTAGTTTAACATCAACAGGGCATGAAATTATTGCTATTTCATACGGGCAAATGAAAAATTTTGCAGGCAATATGCTTTCGGTTAAAGGCAATTCTGCTAAACCCCTGTTGGTCTGCTCTCAAAGGGCCTGGCAGTCTTTAAACCAGGCGCAAAAAGCAACAATTGAAAAACACTGTGAGGCACTGGCCATGAAAATTCCCACCGTAGAAACAATAGGCGGGGGCGGGGCAAGGTGCATGATGGCCGAAGTGTTTTCTGATGTTTTAGCGGGTAAGAGTGAAAATTTTAAGGGATTGTAAGGGATTTTTTCTTAATTTAATTCATCCATCATAAACCAGCTCAACATGAAAAAAGCCTGCATTAGTTTTATTTTTATCATTGCTCTTAGTCTGTATGCACAATCACAGGTTACTTATAGTCAGCATATAGCAGCCATATTTTACGACAAGTGCACCAGTTGCCACCATGCAGGCGCCATAGCCCCTTTTCCATTGGATAATTACACAGACGCATACGCCAATAAAACGTCTATACTGAATGATGTTACCCAGGGCATTATGCCGCCCTGGCACCCGGACACGACTTACAGCCGTTTCTCACACGAGCGTATACTTAGTCAGTCACAAAAACAGGCTATTGTTGACTGGGTCAACAACGGTGCTCCGGAAGGCAACCCGGCGCTTACACCTCCACCTCCCGTTTACCCTGTTGGTTCCTCACTTGGAACACCTGATTTAGGTTTGCGTATTCCAACGTATACCAGTACGGCAACAAGCATCGATCAATACCGGTGTTTTGTTATACCCTCCGGTACCACACAGGCTAAATACATTAAAGCCATGGAAGTGGTTCCCGGAAACCGTGCAATTGTGCACCACGTGCAGGTGTATGTAGATACATCCAACATAGTTACCAGTGGAAATTGCAGTGGCTTATCCGGAAATAATTTAAGGTTAATAGGTGGTTATGTGCCGGGTTCAGTGCCCAATGTTTTTCCGAACGGAGGCACTACCAATATGGGAGTGCTTTTGCCCGCCGGAAAAAACATAGTGGTGCAGATCCATTACCCCGCTGGTACAGCAGGGCAATTGGACAGTACAGCCATAAATTTCTTTTTTTATCCTCCTTCAACTCCTGTACGGCCTTTAAGTGTAGACCCACTCATACAATTCTGGGGTTTGTCTATACCGGCTGATTCGGTTAAAACATACAAAGCAAAATTCCCGGCAGGTAGTGCTACTATACCAGCTAATTATTCATTGATCGGAATAATGCCCCACATGCACCTCATAGGGCAAAGCATGGTGGTGTACGCTGTGGATGCATTAAACGATACTACGAACCTTATCCGGATCAAGGATTGGGATTTTCACTGGCAGGGTTACTACCAGTTCAGGAACATTATTAAACTAACACCCGGAAGTAAATTATATGCCACAGCGGTATATGACAACACCACCAACAATCCACAGAACCCGAACAATCCGCCACAATTGGTTGTTGCCGGAGAACAAACCAGCAACGAAATGTTCATGTGCTTTTTTCAGTATTTGCCTTATTTACCCGGCGATGAAAACATCGACTTAGACACCATGATGAATATACCAACAACAGGTATAAGTCATAAGTATGAAGAAGTGCTGCCCTGGGTCATGGTATTTCCCAACCCGGCCAATCAACAGGCAAGCATACAATATGGTTTGCCTAAATCAGAACAGGTGAACTTAAAAATAGTGGATGCAATGGGAAGGGAAATAAAAAATAGTTCTTTGGGCTATCAGCAGGAAGGAATCCGGACGTATAACATTGACGCTGCTTTATTGAATAGCGGGGTTTATTTTATACAAATCAGCACTCCTTCTTTTTCCGTCACAAAAAAAATGCAGATCAATAAAACAGAATAATTTTACACTTACTTCTGTGCCGTTTTAATCAGGTAAAAGGCAATTGCAGAATACAGTACATTGGGTATCCAAACGGCAATAAGTGCAGGTAAGAAACCATTGATGGCAAAAATGGAGGACACGTGCATAAACAGCATATAAGATGCAGCGAGCAGAAGCCCCAGGGCAAGATGCATACCAATACCACCGCGTATTTTTCGTGATGAAATGGCTACACCGATGAGTGTTAAAATAAAGGTTGCAAAGGGAAAAGCGGAGCGCTGGTAATTTTCAGCTTCAAAGCGCTCAATTCCTTCCGAGCCCTTCTCACGCTCTTTTCGGATGTATTCTTTTAATTCAGGGTAAGTCATTACTTCCACCTTGCTTGCAAGCCTTCCTAAATCTTTTGGTGTAAAGTCTATTTTTAATTCTTTGTCAGGGCCATTTCTCAAGGTTTCATGTTTAATTATAGAAGCTTTGTTTTGGTTGTTAAAAACAGTGCTGTCGTTGATATAACGCTCATGATAATTGCGGGCGTGCCAAACCCCTTTAACACTATCCCATTGAACCGTTTCGGCTGACAACATATAAGTAAGTTTTAAATCCTTTACCTTTTCGAGGGTAAATTTGTAGCCCGTTTTATCAAAAATATTGTAGGATTCGATGTAAACCATGGTCCCTTTCGCCACCTGTCTGTGAATATTCTGATCGTTGTTCCGGTAGCCTGTGTTGATGTACTTGTCTTCAAAGGCCTGTTTTTTTTGCGAAGCTTTTGGTATAATAAAATGACTAAAGAATAAAGACACGGTAGCGATAATAGCGGCACCAATGATATAGGGCCTTAAAAACCGGCGGTAGCTGACCCCGCTGCTAAGTATAGCCACCGTTTCATAACGCGTGGCCATTTTTGAAGTGAAAAAGATCACCGCTATAAATGTAAATAAGGGGCTGAGCTTATTGATGAAATAAGGAACAAAATTCAGGTAATGACTGAATATAATTTCACTCAAAGGTGCATCAATAAAATCATCAATTTTTTCGGAGATGTCAAAAATAATAATGATGGTAATAATAAGGAGTATAGAGAACACAAAGGTTCCAAGGAATTTTTTGAGAATGTATTTGTCTAAAATCTTTAACACCGCTTTAATTTCTAAGAGTATCAGGTAGTTGGTAGCAGGTACCTGGTACTATATGTTTTATAAATTCTAAATTATTAAAGGTACTCACTACCTGTTACTTGCTACCAGCTACCTGCTCTTGCTACCTGCTACTCAATACTAATATCTCACATCTACAATCTAACCGCCATTTGTTTCACCATTTTTTTTTTCCATTCATAAAAACTTCCGTCTATTATTTTTTTTCTGGCTTCAGTAACCAGCCACAGGTAAAAAGCAACATTGTGAATGCTGGCTATTTGTGCGGCCAGTATTTCGTTGCAAGTGAGCAGGTGCCTTAAATAAGCTTTGGAATATTCATGGTCTACAAAAGCAGAACCGTTTTCATCGAGGGCAGAAAAATCATTTTTCCACTTTTCGTTTCTTATGTTGATGATCCCGTTTTGCGTAAACAATAAACCGTGCCTGGCATTGCGGGTTGGCATCACGCAGTCAAACATATCAATGCCCAGCGCAATACTTTCCAATATGTTTACCGGGGTACCTACGCCCATCAGGTAGCGGGGTTTGTCTTTGGGAAGTACATTGCAAACCACTTCCGTCATGGCGTACATATCCTCTGCCGGTTCACCAACACTTAAGCCTCCTATAGCGTTTCCTTCCCTGTTTTTTGAGGCAATGTATTCGGCGGATTGCAAACGTAAATCTTTGTACACGCTGCCCTGCACAATAGGAAAAAGTGTCTGGCTGTATCCGTACTTCGGTTCTGTTTCATCAAAACGATTGATACACCTGTCGAGCCAGCGATGCGTAAGGGCTAATGAATTCTGGGCATACTTGTATTCACAGGGGTAGGGGGTGCATTCATCAAAGGCCATAATAATATCCGCTCCTATAATGCGTTGTATGTCCATTACATTTTCAGGTGTAAACAA
>JAHEYF010000010.1:0-8025 GCA_023251755.1 Bacteroidota bacterium | reverse complement strand
TTTTGAACCATCAATGTGCGATTTAAACGTAGCTCCTTCTTCTTTAAGCTTTCGTTGATTCGCAAGGGAAAAAACCTGGTATCCGCCGCTGTCGGTAAGCAAAGGTTTGTCCCAGCCGTTAAATTTATGAAGGCCTCCTGCTTTTTCAAGTGTGTCGAGGCCCGGGCGTAAATACAAATGGTAAGTGTTTCCTAAAATAATCTGTGCTTTAATGTCTTCCCGCAATTCCCTTTGGTGGATGGCTTTCACTGTTCCTGCTGTTCCAACAGGCATAAATATAGGGGTTTCGATGGAACCGTGTGCTGTTTCAATCAATCCGGTACGTGCCTTCGACAGAGGATCAGTATGTTGTAAAGTAAATTTCAAAATTTACGCAAGTTAAGATTTATACTCTTATTTAAAAGTTCTTTCGTTTACCTGTTCATTCGTTTAATCGTTGGCCCCAACATATAAACGAAAGAACAAGTGAACGATTAAACATTACAAAGTAAACTTTCGGTTAATTCTTCTAAGGAATTGAGTGTAATATCTGCTAATGAAAATCGGGGGTTGTGCCTGTTTTCCGGTTCGGGTATGGCAATCACTTTCATGCGGGCGGCTTTTGCGGCAATTACCCCGTTCACCGAATCTTCAATCACTAAACAATGTTCGGGTTGTATATTTAAGGCTACTGCGCAATTCAAAAACACCTGCGGGTGTGGCTTTCCATAAGGCAAATGTTCGGCAGACTCAATGGCATGAAAAAAATCTTTTACCTGTAGTTTATGCATAATGGTATCAATAAGCCGGTTGCAGGAAGAGGTGGCTAAACCCACTTTATAGGGGCCGGAAGAAAGAAAGCTCAACACTTCAGTTACTCCCGGCATTGCTTTTCCGTTTTCAAGCAGTAATTCACAGAGGTGGGTGATTACATCTTCTTCCACCTGCTGAGTTGATTTGTGTTCCCAGGGCTGTTTTTTATGCCAGTGATGAATTACTTCGTCTAAGCGCATGCCGGTGGTGGTACGGCAATGCTCTTCTGTAAAATCCATTCCTGCACCGGTAAAACCCTTTATCATCGCCCTTCTCCAAAAGGGCTCAGAATCAACCAATACGCCGTCCATGTCAAATATTACTGCCTTAATCATATCAGTATTGAGCAAATTAATTGTTAATTACTTTGTTTAATAAATGCAAAGATAAACGAAAGCAAGCGACTGCCTGCTGTTTATTTTTGTAGGATATGGCAGATTTAGCAGGTTTTAACATAAGTTTTTTAATGTTGTCTTTATTTGTGCTGGTGTTTATCGCTCAATCAGGTATATACTTCGGTACTTTTGCCAAACTTTCCTTTCTTAAAAAAAGCCTGTCTCCTTCATCCCTACAGCCTTTTCCGGTATCGGTTATTATTTGCGCAAGAAACGAAGGGGACAACCTGACTGAATTTCTTCCTAAAATCCTTTCTCAGGATTATCCAATATTTGAGGTTATAGTAGTGAACGATTGTTCTTACGACAACACCGATGATGTGTTGCGGGAGTATGCTGAAATTTTCCCGAACCTGAAAACCATTACGGTGAAGGAAGATGAATATTACAAGCACGGAAAAAAATTCGCTTTAATGGTGGGCATAAAAGGCGCAAAACACGAGCATCTTTTATTAACTGATGCAGATTGTGTTCCGGATAGCGATCAATGGATTAAGGCCATGATGCAGGGTTATGAACAGGGCAAAGAAATAGTGCTGGGTTACGGGGCCTATCAGAAAAAATCAGGCTTTTTAAACAAGCTGATACGCTTCGATACTTTTTGCATTGCGCTTCAGTACTTGTCCCTTGCATTAAAAAATAAAACCTATATGGGAGTTGGACGGAACCTCTCTTATAAAAAGGATTTGTTTTTTAAACACAAAGGTTTCTCCGGGCATTACCACATTAAATCGGGCGATGATGATTTGTTTATCAACCATGCTGCTACAGCTAAAAATGTAGCTGTTGTTGTCGATCCGGATTCTTTTACATCTTCTGTACCTTCCTCAAAATTCAACGAATGGGCAGAACAAAAACAAAGGCATATTACAACAGCTCCTTTGTACAAGGGTTCAACAAAATTCAGGCTCACTTATATTCATGCGGTCAATTACCTTTTCTGGGGACTTTTTATCACACTCCTGTTCGTTAAAAGTTTGCTATTCATCGCTTTAGCCCTGTTTTTAGTGAAAGTAATCTTTCAAATGATTATATTTAATGGGGCAATGAAGCAATTAAAAGAAAAAGACCTCTTACCCTGGTTTTTGGTTTTAGAATTTTTGTTGCTATTCATTTACCCTGTTTTGCATATTACTAAAATATTCACAAAACCAAACAAATGGAAGAATTAGAACCAAACGAACACCTGTCGACCAAAGCTGTACATGATTATAAGCTTATTCGTTTGGCACTGGCGAATGCCGATCAAAAAGCGTATGCTGAGTTAATGGACCGTTACAGGGAATCGGTTTATTTTATGCTGCTGAAAATGGTGAACAATAAGGACGATGCGGATGATTTAACCATTGAAGCATTTGGTAAAGCCTTTAAACGATTGAGTCAATATACGCCCAATTACGCCTTCAGCACCTGGTTGTTTAAAATAGCATCGAACAATGCCATTGATTTTATACGGAAAAAGAAAAACGAAAATTTGTATTCTTTAGACAGGACCTTCGAAAATGATGAAGGCTCAGAAATGGGTGTGAGTGTGCGTGCCGAAGTACTGGATCCGGAAGAAAGTGTAATAAAAAAACAAAAGGTTGAATTGATGCGGGTGGTCGTTGAAAAACTAAAACCCAAATACCGTCAACTGATTGAAATGCGTTATTTCGAAGAACTGAGTTACGAAGAGATCTCTGTGAAGCTTGAACTGCCCATTGGTACAGTTAAGGCACAGCTCTTCAGGGCCAGGGATTTTTTATACAACATCCTCAAAAGCTCTGAACACAGAATTTAACGAATTACGAATTAGGATTGACGATTGACGATTGACGAATTTTGTAGTAATTGAATCTTGAATTTTAAATCTTGAACCACCCCAACTAAGAACTGTGAACTCAGAACTAATACACAGGTATTTCCCCGGTTTAAACGAGGTACAGAAAAAACAATTTGATCAACTGTATGAATTGTATGTTCATTGGAATGCGCAGATAAATGTTGTTTCGCGCAAGGATATTGACTTGTTGTACGAAAGGCATGTTTTACACTCCTTAGGTATAGCAAAGGTCATTCAGTTCAAAGCCAAAACAAAAATCTTAGATGTTGGTACAGGAGGAGGCTTTCCTGGAATCCCACTGGCCATTCTGTTTCCTGAATGCTCCTTTCATTTGGTTGATTCTATCGGTAAAAAAATAAAAGTAGTACAGGAGGTGGCTGCGGCACTGGGTTTAAAAAACCTTAGCGCCGAACACAACCGTTGCGAAGCCATTAAAGATAAATACGATTTTGTTGTAAGCCGGGCCGTAACCGAATTTTCGGAATTTTATAAATGGGTGTGTTTTAAATTTTTAAAACAGTCTTTCAACAACCTTCCCAATGGCATCCTCTACCTTAAAGGAGGCGACCTAAGCGAGGAACTGAGCCACTTTAAAAACAAAGTAAAATTGTATGCCCTCAGCGATTTTTTTGAAGAAGAATTTTTCGAAACCAAAAAAGTGGTGTACTTAAGGATGTGAGGGGGAAGTACGAGTTACGATTGACGAAGTACAAATTACGATTGACGAAGTACGAATTACTATGTTGGGAGCTTAGAATTTATTATTTGAAAAACTTTTGAACCTTTCAACTTTCAAATTTTTCAACTAATAGCTAATTCGGATTTTTCAACCTTGGATCACTCAGGAAATCATGATCAGTAAGTGTTTGCAGGAAAGAGATGATGTTTTGTTTCTCCTGTGTAGTTAAAGGAATTCCATTGATGAGCAAGGGGTCGAGTGTAGGCGATACTACATTGCCGCTTGTATGCACATCAATAGCCTGATCGAGCGACGGGCAACGCCCATCGTGCATGTAAGGCCAGCTAACAACTACATTGCGCAAGGAAGGCACCTTGAAGCGAAACCTGTCGTTACCGGCACCTGTAATGTGAGCCCTTCCGCTATCGTTCAATACAGGGCTAACAGCCATGCCAATGTTGCGGTAATAAAAATCGCTAAACAAAGGTTCTTTATGACAAACGGCGCATTTCTGCCTGAAGGTAGTTAATCCTGATTCCTCGCTTGCAGAAAACTCTTCCCCGTTTTCGTTCCGCATCACCTTGTCGTATTTTGAATTGGAAGACGTGAGCATTCCCATAAACTGAGCCATGGCCTTAAACATACGTTGGGAAGTGATGACCGTGTCGCCAAATGCATTTTTAAACAAGATTCTGTAATTGGCATCAGCATTTAGTTTGGCAATCACATTCGTTATATTTTCATTCATTTCTACCGGGTTGTTAATCGGAACCAGGGCTTGTACTTCAATGTGGTTCACTCCTCCGTCCCACATAAAAGCGGGGTGCCAGTTTAAATTCGAAAGGGCAGGGGCATTGCGGGTACCCAGCAAACCGTTAATACCATGACTGAGCGTATGGGCTGAATGCGCAAAGCCTGCAAACTGCTGGTGGCAGCTCCCACAGGAGATGGTATTATCTTTTGAAAGTCTGGTTTCGTAAAATAATTTTCTACCTAAACGAAAACCATCTTCGGTTAATGGATTGTTTTGAAAAGTATAGATGGGTTGCGGCCAATTGGCGGGCACCGTAAATTCTATTCCATAAACAGGAGGTTCAGGATCTTTTACTACCGGATCACGTTTGCAACTGATATTCAAAACCAGCAGCAAAATAAACATATAGCAAATGTATTTGAAGGATAAAAACATTGAAAATTTCCTCATGGGCATTGGGGTAAATATAGGGAATTACGAATTACGAAGTACGATTGACGAATTGGTTTGAATAAATGAAGTTGTTTTTGTAGTACTAATTTTTGCCACGAATGCACGAATTTTGTTATCCGAAATTCAAAAGAATTATGAGCAGTACTCTCAACTATAGACTCTCGACTCTCCTAATTCTGCACCTGCGTTACCGAAAACATATCGGCATAATTATCGGCAATTAATTTGGCATCAGTACCCGGCATGTGTATGGTTGTTAGCGTTGAAAAATTAACGATGTTTGGTGTTTTAAACCATTCAAGCAAATCGGCTTTTAATATTACTTTAGGGCTAATGGCGGTTGTTACAGTTGCATTGTTAGGAAAATTAAGGTTCACTGTTTTTATAACATTGTCGGGCCCCGAAAAGCCGCCCTGGTGATAAAGCAAAGTATGCCCCAACAAAGGAGACTGAGGAGAAGTGCCTTCGAACTTGCTCATAATATAACCGCTGTTCCAGTCCCAGAACATTCCGTTTAAAGGTTCCAGGGCCCCGGACTGCGCACCCGAAACGTTGTGCAAACTATCTACCCCGATCATAAATGAAATGGCTTTGAAGTTTTTCAGGGGAACATTGGGCAGGCTAAATTCAAGTGAGTTAAAATCGGAAGCTTTGATTAAATGATAGCTGTAGGTTTCGGAATATACAAAGCTATCGGTGGCTGTCAACTGAATGTTAGAGATGTAATAGTTAAAAAGACTCACTTTAAAAGTATCGCTGTGTTGGTTCACATAATCGACTGTATTCAGAATTAAGGGAGTCGTTCCGGCATAGTTCTCAAACTTTATACTGAGTGTATTGGTTGGAGTCAGGGGAGGACTTGTAGTATCTGTGTCGGTTGTCTTGACATCTTTTTTACAAGCCGAAAGGGCTGTTAAAAGAACAACAAGGAGCATTAATTTTTTCATGGATATTTTTTAAATAGAATTTTACTTAGTTGTTTGGTGCGCCGGCATCCATCCAGCATTTTATTTTTTTTCTGTCGTCAAATGAAAGGGCAGCAGAAGGAGGCATACTTTTTTTAGTTAAAACTTCCTTGTTCAGGGTTCCATTGTTTACAGCAGCGTTAAGCCCATTGTAGGTAGTAAAATCGCCTTTGTCCGAACCTGTGCCGTGACAACCGGATGAATTACAGTTGTTGCTGATCAATGGTTTTATATCTGCAGTGTATTTTGCATTTATGCTGGTGCAATCCAAACCCTTGTATTCATCACGTTTGCAGGAAATGATCCCGGTAATGAACAGGAAGAGTAAAGAATTAATTATTATTTTTTTCATGTGCTGAGATGTGTTGTAAAGGGAACAGGTGTTCAGCCATTCCTTTGCCAAACTTAAGCTTATTCTGTTACGGGTATGTCAATTTCCACCTCTTTTTTTCGATCGCCCCAGTTTATTTTTAACGGAACACCGCCCTTTACTACCTGGTTCAGGATGCTGTCGTATCCAACGGCATACAGGTAATAATCGCCGTATCTTAATCCCTGTATGTGTACATGGTCTTCAACGGCTTCACCCTCTATTTTCAAATCATAATTGTTTTCGGGGCTGACAGGAGCCTCTTTTGTATTGAACTTTACATAAACCGTAGCGCCTTTAACAGACTGTGAATGATGGCCCACATGTGCCTTTACTACCGCTACGCCACCGGTATTGTTTTTTTTGCAGGACAATAAAACTGTAAATAGAAGTAAAATTAATGTGCTGTTTTTCATCTTGTTTTTTTGCCTGATCCAGGAACCATCGATGGGTACTGGATTGATTGTTAATAATTAAAAAAGAACAGAACAGGAACAGGAAAGCGCCTGTTGCGTTTTTAGCTGAATGCCATTGAGGTTTTCATAAGCAGGTAAACCATACTCCACAGCAAGCCTGTAATGATTCAAGGCTTTGTTTTTGGATTGAAAAACAAGGCCTGCGTAACACATTATTTTGTTTCCGCCATAATTGGAAGGGTTGCCGGATGGCTCATCATACAATGGAAGAGAGGGATTGCTGCCTTTTATCTTTTCGGAATGCAGCAAATTTATACGGACCGAACTGCTGAGTGGTTTTAGCCATTGCCAGGCCAACCAGTTGTTGAGGTTCAGTTCATTTCCAGGGCTGTACCCGGCATTGTTTTTACCCGTTCTTATCAACGCATTAAATTGTGACCCGAAGCTGCCTCTTCCTTTTTGCCAGAGGTAATTTACGCCGGCCTGCATATCTGTTGTTCCGCTGCCCTGCTGCATGGCGTAAGGGTAAACTGTATTGCTGTACATCAAATCTTTTACAGCGCCTTTTACCTCTGTGTTTCCCAGTGGAAGGTTCAATCCTCCATTCAGGATAAGGTGATGGTTGTTGTATGTTATTGCCTCATACAAAGCCTGTATGCCGGCATCGCCTATACCCGAACTGTGCATCTTGTGCGGCCCTGTGTCTGAGTGGTTGTGTACACTGCTGGTTGCAGAAGCCATATCCATGTTCATGTCCCATACAGTGTAGTTCAGCATCCCCATCAGGCTAAACTTATCGTTAAAGCCATACATGCCCATCAGCATGTGCATGTTCATTTGCATATCAATGGGCGCTGCCTGGTAATATTGATACACCTTGCTCCTGGCAATGGAAGTTGTTCCGCTTTGCAGTTCATTCATGTACATATTCATATACCTGTACGAGAGCATCCATTGTTTTTTTTCATGCACATGGCTGATCATAATCCCCGCAGGACTTCTGTCGGCACTGCAAATGCAGGCTGCTGTACCGCACAGGCTGTCGGCACACAATTGGGCCTTGCTGCGGTAAATACCTAAAAGGATAAATACCAGCAACAGGCAATAACGGAAATGGTATTGCATATTCAAACAATTAAGGCTGCATATTGCAGAATGCAGCTGTCGTGTTAAACTATAAAATAAAGGAAATGCGCTGCTCAGATTTTGAACAACGACGGATCAGCAAATGTTATTGGGTGGATGGAACAGGGATTGGCTGAAAGCTACCGGAACTGGTATCAGCAGGGGAGTGTAATGATTAACTTCGCTTGAAACTAAATTAAAAGAAGCTGCCTGAAAAGAAGAACAAAAATAAACTCCGCTTTTTTCCTTTAATA
>JAHEYF010000185.1 GCA_023251755.1 Bacteroidota bacterium | reverse complement strand
AAGTAGAAAAATCGGTGGTAACCACGTGTCCTGAAGTAATCACAATGTCTTCTGAAGAGCCGTCGGTGGGCGCCCTTTGTTTGCCATAAGCCCCGCTACTGGTTGATGTAGCAGCAGAACTGAGTACCAAAGTGGTGTTGTTGGTAATGGAAGAAATTGTGCCGATAACAGTACCCGCACTCGTTTGTAACATAATACTGTTGCCGTTGGCAAGTTCTGTAGTAAATAAAGTGCTTGTTCCGGTAACTGTTGTAGAGCCGTTGGTAAATGAAATGGTGCCGGTGCAATAATAAATCCAGGTAGAAGTAGTGGTCCAGTTGCCGGTTTGGCGCGAGGCGATAGTAGTGGCCTTTAGCTTAAATGAAAGCAAACAACATACAACAGTCCATAAAAAAAATACCCTTGCAAGTCCTTTCATTCAATAAACACGTTTAATCAAAAAATTATAAAACCGTCTTCAGCATAAGGATGAATAGTAATTAGATAGTGGCTTATCCAATACAGTAAAAAATGATATTTATCAGTTTATATACAAAGATATACTTATCGGTTTTTTTTGCAAGTTATTTTGTCGAATGATTTCTAACTTCCATCTGTTGATACTACTTGTTTGTACAAATAATTTTTATGAAATAAAAACCACTATATGTTAAAATTTAGCAGTGTTTACAAGGTTTTCAAAACAAGGAGCAGGAATTATTGAATTTGAAATGCTAAGAATGTGCAAAAAAAGGGATTTGATTTAGTGAAATATTTCGTCATATTTGCCATTCAACTGAAAAATAATGACGGTTTGGTGTGTTTAATTTGTAAGAGGTAAATTAGTTTAAAACGGAGAAAGCATGATAGAAGGAAAAAACAAAAAACGGATGGCAATGACCCTGGTACTTGCCCTGAGTGGAATCACAATGATTAACCTGAAGGCAGGTTATGAGAAAGAAAAAAATGATACAATAGCCCTTGCTTCAGAAAAAAAGGCAATAACAAATGCCCCGGTAAAAAAGGAGTATTGCCAGCCATCAGGCACTGTAAGCACCTTCGAATGGATTGCTGATGTGGACATCAACACCTGTCACAACCATAGTAAAAAACACGACAATGGATACTCTCATTATCCCAGTAGCGGAACCGCAACCGTATTAACACAGGGAACGACATACAAGCTGCAATTAAAACCAGGTTTCTCTTTCATGAAATACAACGAAAATTTTAAGGTGTGGATTGACTGCAATCAGGACGGGGATTTTGAGGATGCCGGTGAAATGGTATTGGCCGATTCCAGCAAAACTGAAGTACACAAACAGATTATTGTACCCCAAAAAGCATTTGAAGGAGAAACAAAAATGCGGGTGTGCATGAGCCACTACCCCATTTTAAGCCCCTGCGAAAATATAAACTATGGCGAGGTGAAAGATTATACCATTCAGGTGCTTTCAGCACAGCTTAGCGGTGATGCGAAAAAATAATTAACCGGGATAAAATTTATGTCTGCAACACAGACAATTTTAGTGGGCCTCTTTAAATAAAAAATGCACCTAAATCAGGTGCATTTTTTTATTTTAGTTTTCAGCGTTTTAAGCCATTGCTTTTTCTTTTGTATCTTCTTTCAATTCAAGTACAAGCGGGTTCTTTACTTTCTCTTTGAGCAGGGCAATCTCAAGCACTTCCCGCATCTGTGTTACATAATGGAAAGTAAGCCCTTTGAGGTATTCGGGTTTAATTTCTTCCACATCTTTTTTGTTGTCGGCACATAAAATAATTTCTTTAATGCCGGCACGTTTGGCCGCTAATAATTTTTCTTTTATTCCTCCAACGGCCAGTACTTTCCCCCGCAGGGTTATTTCACCGGTCATAGCCAGGCTTTTACGCACTTTACGCTGGGTAAAAGCCGAAGCCAAAGCTGAAAGCATAGCAATTCCCGCACTCGGGCCATCCTTAGGGGTAGCCCCTTCGGGTACGTGAATATGTATGTTCCAGTTGTCAAATACCTCGTTGCTAATTCCGAGCAAATCGGTGTGGGCTTTTAAATATTCCAATGCTAAAAAAGCACTTTCTTTCATCACATCCCCGAGGCTACCGGTAAGGGTCAGTTTCTGCGCTTTTCCTTTGCTCAGGCTGGTTTCAATAAATAAAATATCACCGCCTACGCTGGTCCAGGCAAGGCCTGTAACTACACCTGCTGATTCGTTGCCCTGGTACCTGTCTTTGCTGTGTGATGGCCCCAGTATTTTTGTAATGTTCGCGTCGTTTAAAACAGTCAGCGTGCGTTTATTCATGGCCACATCCTTAGCAATATAACGGGCCAATTTTGCCAGGCGTTTTTCCAATGAACGAACACCGCTTTCGCGGGTATAATCTTCGATAACCTTTTCAATTATTTTTTCAGTCAGCTTAAACTGATTTTTTTTCAAACCTGTTTCTTCAACCAATTTCGGAATTAAGTGGCGTTTGGTGATTTCTATTTTCTCTTCGGTTGTATAACCATTTACCTCAATGATCTCCATCCTGTCGCGCAGGGCGGGCTGTATGGTTTGCAAGGAGTTGGCTGTTGCAATAAACATGGCATTGCTTAAGTCAAAATCGAGTTCCAGGAAATTATCATAAAAAGTAGAGTTTTGTTCCGGGTCAAGCACTTCCAACAGGGCAGAGGAAGGGTCACCATGATAATCGCTGCCCACTTTATCTATTTCATCCAATATAAAAACCGGATTGGAGGATTGTACTTTTTTAATATTTTGTAAAATTCTACCAGGCATAGCGCCAATGTATGTTTTGCGGTGGCCACGGATTTCACTTTCGTCTTTTAATCCACCCAGGCTCATACGGATGTATTTACGTCCCAGTGATTTTGCAATACTTTTTCCAAGAGAAGTTTTTCCAACGCCCGGAGGTCCGTAAAGACAAATGATTGGGGACTTCATATTGCCTTTTAATTTTAAAACAGCCAAATGCTCAAGTATGCGCTCCTTTACTTTTTCAAGTCCGTAGTGATCTTCTTCCAATACACTTTCAGCGTGTTTCAGATTAAAATTATCTTTGGTAAACTCGTTCCAGGGCAAATCAAGCAATAATTCAATGTAATTGCTTTGCACCGAATATTCGGCTGCATTGGGGTTCATGCGTTGTAGTTTTTGTAATTGTTTTTCAAAAACTTCACCCACTTCTTTTCCCCATTTTTTTGCTTTTGCTTTTTCTTTGTAATCAATTATTTCCTGTTCGTAATTGGTACCCCCCAGCTCCTCCTGAATGGTTTTCATTTGCTGGTGAAGGAAATATTCGCGCTGCTGTTTGTCTATATCAACCTTCACTTTATTCTGAATCTGGTTTTTGAGCTCCAGCATTTGCAGTTCTTTGGTAAGGTGCGAAAGTACCATGGTGGCTCTTTCGCCTAAGTCCACAACTTCCAGCATTTTTTGTTTTTCATCCGAGGGTACATTGGAGTTGGACGAAATAAAATTAACTAAGAAAGAAGTGCTTTCAATATTGGAAATGGCAAAACCTGCTTCTGACGGTATTTGCGGCGATTGTTTAATGATTTGCATCGCCAGGTCCTTTAAGGAAGATACCAGGGCAAAAAATTCCTTGTTGTCCTTTTTAGGGCGTGTTTCCTGAAAACCTAATATTTTAGCCTTAAAATAAGGTTCTGTCTGAACATACTCATTTATTTTGAAACGGCGTTTGCCTTGTATGATAACGGTTGTGCTACCATCCGGCATCCTTAGCATTTTAATAATATGGGCAATGGTACCAATCGTGTTCAGGTCTTCGGGGGTAGGGTCCTCAATGGTATCGTTTTTTTGTGAAAGCACCCCTATTGTTTTATCGCCTTTGTAAGCGTCTTTAATCAGGTTGATGGACTTGTCGCGTCCTACGGTAATGGGTATAACAACTCCCGGAAAAAGCACAGTGTTGCGAAGTGGCAATATTGACAGGGTATCGGGCACTTTTTCAGTATTCATAAACTCCTCATCTTCGGATGATAAAAGGGGTATGAATTCGGTTTCCTCGTCAACTACTGAATCTGAGGCCATTTCAGGATTAAAAAAATTACTCATCAATTCTATTTTTAAAAAGACGCTTCAAGTCTTCGAACTTTATGCCATAAGTAGAATTCAGCCATTTTGACACAAGCATCCGGCAAAGCGAAGAAAGGTAGGAAATTAAATTGTACCCTGTACATTTATATTTGTACACTGTATGCTGTACTTTGTATTCAGACTGAAATTAATAGTTGGGGCTTATTTTTTTGTTTTAGTGTCCTGTGTTTTGGTGTCCGGTATTTTGGGATTGGCTTTGTTGTTTGCCGCCGGAGGAGTGTTAACAGGGACTACAGTGTCTTTTGCGGGTACTTTTACAGGGTTTGTTGGAACAGGGGCTTTGTCGGTCGCCGAAATTTCGCAACGGCTTACAATTTCCCTCCAGTGTATTTCCATATCGCAAGCGGTGGGTTGAATATAAATGCGTTTAATTGTACTGTCGGGCATGGTGAATTCAAAATTGGTACTGGTTGTGCGCGGGCCTTCAAATATAAATGGGTCTTTAAAATGATCGGCCAGGTCAATATTTTTGATGTGGACTTTTTTAGATAAGATCATTGTATAAAGTTCAAAAACAGCCCGGGTTATTTTTACCTGTATTTCGTTTTTTTGATCGTTGTAGGTAATTTTCACATCCCCTTTTACGGTGCTGATATAATCAAACAAACCGGCTTCAACTTTTGCGAGACAATTGAATTGTGAACTGTCGGGGCGGATGCTGATGGAGGGCTTGATAACCGTCCAGTTGTATTTGCCTTTAATCAGCATAATTTCATAATCGTTGCTACCCTTAATATCCCCAATGGCGGCAAAAACTTTGTTTAAAGCTTCTTCGTTCAGGACAACCGTAAAATCATTGTTCATGTTTTGTGAGGAGAGGGCAATGGAACAAATACAAAAGATTGAAATTAAAAATCGTTGAATCATGCAGGTACTGTTATTTAACTTAATTTTGCTTTTCGATTACAAGAGTATTGTGTAACCTTGAGCTGTTTTTTACAAAATTAAATAATCCCTGCAATGCTTCCTCGTTTTTTAGTTTTTATCCTCATTTTTTTATTGATTGTCGGTGTTGAATTTTATTTCTACCAGGCCGTAAAAACAGTTATCAGGGATTATTCTTCAACAAAAAAACAATGGATCAATTATGTTTACTGGGCTTCCGCTATATTCACCATTTCTGTGGCTTTGGTTTCCATTTTTATTCCACCTCCGGAATGGAATAAATTTTTCAGGAATTATTTTGCTTCACTTGCTTTCATCCTGTTTTTTGTGAAAATCATTGGTGTTGTGTTTTTATTGATTGATGATGGTATCAGGCTTATAAGATTCATCTGGAGGTATTTTTTTGAAACAGGTAAACAGGATGCAAAAGAAGGAATTTCAAGGTTGAAATTTTTGAGCTATATCTCCCTTTCTTTAGCGGCTATTCCCTTTGTTTCATTGATCTATGGGATGTTTCGCGGAGCCTTTAAATACACGGTACACAAGGTGAGCATTAAATCTTCGAAGATACCACGGGCCTTTCATGGGTTAAAAATTGTTCAGGTATCCGATATTCATACCGGAAGTTTTACAGACACTTCCGCACTCGAAAAAGCCTTTGATATAGTTATGAAACAAGGGGCCGATGTAATATTTTTTACCGGCGACTTAGTCAATAACCGTACAGAAGAAACAGCCGGCTTTGTTC
>JAHEYF010000184.1 GCA_023251755.1 Bacteroidota bacterium | reverse complement strand
AAGTAATATACCTCTACACCAGCAATGTTGAAGAACAACATGCTTACATCGCTTCGGCTAAAGAGCGCGGTTACGATGTACTTGTATTGGACGGGCCTTTTGATGCACACTTCATCAACCACCTTGAAAGTAAATTAAAAGACACTTCGCTGGTGCGTGTTGATTCGGAAACAGTGGACAAGCTGATTAAAAAGGATGAAACACAACCCAGCAAATTAAACGAAGAGCAGCAAAAATCATTACAACCGGTTATTGAAGCGGTGGTTCCAAAAGAAAAATTTACTGTTAGCTTTGAAAGCCTGAGCGAAAAAGATGCCCCGGTAATGATTACACGCCCTGAGTTTATGCGCCGCATGAAAGACATGAGTGCTTTAGGCGGAGGAGGCGGAATGAACTTTTACGGAAACCTGCCCGACATGTACAATTTAGTAGTGAACAGCAATCACCCTTTAATTGGTAAAATTTTAGCCGAAGCCGATGGTGGTAAGCAATCGCAATTGGCCAAACAGGCCTGTGACCTGGCCATGTTGTCGCAGGGACTGTTAAAAGGGGAGGAATTAACCAAGTTTATTAAACGCAGTATTGAGTTAATAGATTAATTTAAAGTAACTTTATAAGTATTAAACCATAAATAACTAAATCAAAAAAATGAAAAAATCCTGGATAATAATCGCAGCTATAGTAGGGGTTGTATTAATTATATTCTTAACATACAGAAGTAATTTTAACAAAGCAAATGATTTTCAGAAGGAAGTAGACAAGGCCTGGGGCGATGTGCAGGCCAGCTACCAAAGAAGGGCCGACCTTGTACCTCAACTGGTGGCAACAGTTAAAGGGGCTGCCGAAAACGAAAGAGGTATTTTAACACAGGTTACCGAGGCGCGTGCAGGCATTGTAAATGCTAAAACACCGGAAGACATGGAGTTAATGGGCAAAAAAATAAATACTGCTATTAACCTTGCTTTTGAAGCCTATCCGCAAATCAGATCCACGGAAGCCTTTATTACATTACAGGCTCAGTTGGAAGGGACAGAAAACAGAATTGTGAAATCAAGAACGGATTACAATGAAGTTGTTGCAGCTTATAATTCACATATTACCGGATTTCTAAATGAAATGCTGTTGAATAAAACCAGGTTTCCGGTAAAAGAAAGCTTTCAGGCAGCAGCCGGTGCAGAAAAAGCCCCAGAGGTAAAATTCTAAACACCATGCCGCAAACATCAAAAACATTTTTCCCGGAAGAGCAATTAAAATTAATCAAACAGGCTATTGTTGAGGCTGAGTTAAATACCTCGGGCGAAATAAAAGTGTACATTGATAGCACTTGTGACGGTGAGGTGCTGGATGTAGCGGCCAATTGTTTTAAAAAATTAGGAATGCATGAAACAGAACTCCGGAATGGGGTTCTGTTTTACCTTGCCGTAAACAACCGGAAATTTGCTATCCTTGGCGATAAAGGCATCAATGAAAAAGTTCCTGAAAATTTCTGGGACAATATCCGTGATGTAATGCGCAATCATTTTAAACAATCACAATTTACACAAGGCCTTGCAAGCGGAATTGAAATGGCCGGAGAAAAATTAAAAACCCATTTCCCCCGTCAGCACAACGATAAGAATGAATTGAGTGATGAAATTATTTTTGGTAATTAATCATCATAGTTCATTCGTTTATGCGTTCATTTGTTTATTCGTTTATTTGTTTAGTGGTTCGCATGAACGATTGAACAAATAAACTATAGAACTGTTAACTAAATACCCATGTTGAAAAAACTTCTTCTTTTCTTTTTTTTATTTTTCACACTTCATTCATTTGCACAAAGTGACCTTATTCCTGAACGCCCCAATCCTCCGCGTTTAGTGAATGATTTTTCAGCTGCGGGTTTTTTATCTTCATCCGAAGCGGCGCAGCTGGAACAAAAATTACAAAATTTTGCCAACGAAAGCTCCAACCAGATTGTTATTGTAGTGGTGGATGATATCGGAGGCCTGGAACCCTGGGACTATGCCGTAAAACTTGGAGAGAAGTGGGGCGTCGGTCAGGATAAAATGGAGAATGGAGTAGTTATTTTAATAAAACCAACCGCCAATGAACAGGGCAAGCGAAAATCATACATTGCCATCGGAAAAGGGCTGGAGGCAGTGATACCGGATGCAACAGCAAAACAAATTACGGACAAGGAATTAAATTCTTTTTTAAAAAAAGGAGAATACTTTTCGGCTCTAAACAATACAACGGATGCTATTATGGCCCTTGCCAAGGGGGAGTTCAATTCCGATCAATACGGGGCTAAATACAAAAAGAAGAAGGAGAACCCCCTGTCGGCTATTGTTGTTGTAATCATTATTATCGTTGTTCTTTTAATTTTTAAAAGAGGCGGCGGTGGCGGAAGAGGAAGTGGCATGGGTGGGTTTTTACTGGGGAGTATGCTCGGACGCATGGGTGGAGGCGGAGGAGGCGGTTTCGGCGGCAGCGATAGCGGAGGCGGTGGTTTCGGCGGTTTTGGTGGAGGCAGTTTCGGCGGCGGTGGTGCAGGGGGCGACTGGTAGCAATAACAATTTTATATAAAAACCAAAAGCATAGAATAACCATTCGTTTTTTTATATTTGACCCTGCTTTTGGAACAACAGACCAACATATTAAAAAATCCTTTCATTGCGTTTCTTAAACTCATACGCTTCGAAAATTTATTGATTCTTGTTTTTACCCAATACCTGATGCGGTATGCGGTCATGAATAGCCTGCTTTACTACAAGGGGCAAAAAATAAATTTACAACTCAGTCATTTTAATTTTTTTCTTTTATCGCTCAGCACCGTTGTAATTGCCGCAGCGGGTTATATCATCAACGATTATTTTGATGTTAAAACCGATAAAATAAACCGGCCTTCTTCAGTTGTAATCGACAAGGGCATCAAACGCAGGGTGGCTATGGCTGCTCACCTTGTTCTGAATTGTGTGGGTGTTGCCCTGGGAATTTACGTGGCCATTGTAGCCGGTAATTATAAATTAGGGATTATTCATGTGCTCTCAGCCGGTTTGTTATGGAACTATTCCACCATCTTTAAAAAACAACTGATCATAGGAAATGTGATTGTGTCAGTACTCACGGCCCTGGTTCCCTTAATCGTTTTGTTTTACGAGTCTCCCTCCATTATCAATTACTGTAAAATAACCTGGCCCGATAACCTGGGCGAAATTAACCAGCTCTATAAATTTATCTGCAAATATATTTTTGCCTTTTCTGGTTTTGCTTTTTTAACTTCCATGATAAGGGAAATAATAAAGGACATGGAAGATTTTCAGGGGGACAAGGAAACCGGTTGCAACACCATTCCCATTGCCTGGGGAATGAGGGCTGCCAAAGCCATTGTAGTAGGCTTAATTTCGAATACCCTTATTTTATTGTTTTTTATCACGTACAAATTGTACAATTCGCCCAGCGATACAGTACCCACCCTGTATATACTTATAGCGGTTGTTCTGCCGCTGATGTTGCTCTGCTATAAAATATACAAGGCCCAGACCCCCCACGATTTCAAAAAAGCAAGTTTTCTGGTTAAAATAATTATGCTGACGGGAGTAAGTTTTTCTTTTATCATTTATTACCTTTCCAATTATGCAACAGGTTGAAGAAACAATTGCCAATTTTCCTTTTCACATTATTCTCGGCTCAGGCTCTCCGCGCAGGCAGGAGTTGCTGAAAAGCCTGGGTTTTGATTTCTTAATAAAACCTATTAATTCCGATGAAACTTACCCTCCCGATTTATTAGCGGAAGAAGTGCCTTTGTATCTGTGCGAAAAAAAAGCAGATGAATACCCCGATGAATTAGAAGACGATGATTTGCTGATAACTGCTGATACCATTGTGTGGCTGGAAGGCAGAGTACTGAACAAACCTGCAAAATACGACGAGGCTGTAAAAATGCTGGAAAGCCTTTCCGGAAAAATGCACGAGGTGTTTACCGCTGTCAGCCTTAAATCCAAATACAAACAAACTATATTTTACGATTCGACCAAAGTTTATTTTAAGAAACTCAAAAAGGAAGAAATTGAGTTTTATGTAACCAATTACAATGTATACGATAAAGCCGGTGCTTACGGTGTACAAGATTGGTTGGGATACATTGGCATTCGTAAAATAGAAGGGAATTTTTACAATGTAATGGGCTTACCGGTTAAGGAACTGTACGAAGAACTGATAAAATTCTAATTTCCAGAATAAAAAAACAATCTCTCCAATTCCCCCTTATTTATTGTAATTTACTTGGTTCGTAGGATGAATATAATTTTTTTGCTCAAAAAATAACCACTATTAAGTAAATATAAAAATCACACTTTTTTCAAAAACAAATTTTAAGTCCTGAATAAGCCGCTGCTGTTTTTTTTCTCATCTAATTTATTGTATTATTGCGCCTATAACCTAAACCGATTTAGCAAAATGAGAGCCACCAATCATTTCTATTTTCTGTTGACTATACTACTATCTGTTATAGCAACATCCAACACAGCTTATGCTCAATGTACATTTAATTTAGGCCCGGACATTTCAGTCTGCCAGGGGCAAACCATTAACGTACCCATAAGCGGCCCGACTGCCTATACATCGTATTTATGGAGTACAGGCAGCACTAATCAAAGTATTACGGCTACAGCGGCCGGGACCTATATATGCACCGCATCTTTATTGAGCAACGATTTGGTGGTGAATGGAAATTTTACTGCCGGTAATACAGGTTTTACAAGCAATTATACATTGGGTACAGGCGGCTCCTGGGGCTTAGTTTCAAACCCCGGAACTTATGCAGTAACTACAAGCCCGAATTTAGCTCATAGTAATTTTTTCTCCTTTGGCGACCACAGCTCCGGCACAGGAAACATGCTGGTGTGCAACGGTTCTGCAATTGCAAACGACATTGTCTGGAGTCAGACCATCACTGTTACACCCAATACAAATTATAATTTTTCGGCCTGGATGGCGTCTGTAGAAAACCTGTCTTCTTCGAGCCAGGCTGCCCAGTTGCAGTTTTCCATTAACGGAACTTTAATAGGTCCGGTATCTACAGCTTCTTTAACCGCCGGTCAATGGTCGCAGTTTTTTGTAAACTGGAATTCAGGTGTAAATACATCTGCGGTTATTACTATTGTAGATCAAAATGTACAACAGGGCAGCAATGATTTTGTATTGGACGATATTTTCTTTCAGCAAATATGTGTTGCTGCTGATACATTAATCGTAAAAATTAACCCATTGCCCAATGTAAGCTCAACAAGCCCTGTTGCATTAAGCTGCGTACCTTCTACGGTGCAGCTCAATGCAGCTTCTACAAGTCCGAATGTAAATTACAACTGGAGCGGGGCAGGAATTGTGAGTGGGGGTACAACAGCTACACCAACTGTAAATGCTGCCGGAGTTTACACGGTTACAGTAACAGACCCTGTTACCAATTGCAGCAATACCGCTACGGTGAATGTAAGCGCCCCTGTATTGCCACTTGCCAATGCAGGCAGTCTGCAAACAATTACCTGCACAAGCACAACAGTTACATTGAATGGAAGCGCTTCTTCAGCGAATATGAATTACAGCTGGACAGGCCCGGCTGCGGGTGTACCGGCAGGCACCACACCGGCAGCACAAAGCACAACGGTAAACAGTGCAGGAACATACACTTTAACGGTAACCAATCCCATAGATGGTTGTACCGCTACATCAACCGTACTGGTGGATACAAATAAAACCCTGCCCATAGTAAATGCAGGCCCTGACCT
>JAHEYF010000002.1 GCA_023251755.1 Bacteroidota bacterium | reverse complement strand
CAATAAACATTTGGTTAATTCTTCATTCACATCATTCAGACTGTTGATTTTCCCGTCCTTGTAATAAGCTAATTTACCAGAGTTGGACCTGAACCAGATGCGGCCCGACTCATCTTCATACAGCCCAAGTACCGAATTATCGGCCAGGCCTTCTTTGGTTGTATAGTTTTCGAAGCGGCTGCCGTTATAGCGGCTCACGCCTTTATCGGTGGCAATCCAGATGAACCCTTTCCGGTCCTGCAATACATCAAAGGTTTCAGAGCTGGGCAGCCCGTCTTTTACCGTGTAGTTTTTAAATAATGGCGATTGCGCCCAATTCAACAATGGGAAAATAAGCAGAACACAAAGCAGTATATTATTCCTGCTGTTTTTTATAAACTCCAACAAGATCAAGCCCTTTCCAATTTTTGTCAAATTTAACCAATTATTTTTTTCAGAATCACAGCTTTTCTTCAGAATGTTTTGCTATGCAGAGGGCTTTAATTTGTTTTTTGACCAAAAAAACAGTTTTTTTCATCAACCGGAGAATTTTCCTTAAATTTACGCCCTGCATTTGGCGCCGTAGTTCAATGGATAGAATAGAAGTTTCCTAAACTTTTGATGTGAGTTCGATTCTCGCCGGGGCCACCAGTAAAATGAAAAAAACCCCTGATAGCTGTGCTATCAGGGGTTTTTGATTTAATGGGTAACAACATAAGTTCAAGGTTGATGATTTTCAAAAACTTATTTTTTCGAAAACATCAAATAATGTTGGGGCACAAAAGGTGGACGAAATTACCTAAATATTTCTAAATTCGTAATGATTTAAGATATTGATATTATCTATTTTGTTTTAGTTTACAAATAACAATGGCCAAATAAAATTACTTGCATCGACTTTGCTTTTTTGATTTTATATATAACACTTATCGCACTAGAATGAAGGTTTTTTTTGTAGGTATTGTATTAATTTTCGTGTGTTCTTTCTCTAAAGGGAGCCCGGATGAGTTGAAGGGTAATGATACAGACACTATTAAAAAAGTTATCGAACTGATCGATTCTCCCAAAAAACATTCTGATAGCATTCAGGCATTCTTACAAATAGAAAAGGCACTTCTTTTAGTAACCAATTCAGGTAATCAGAAAGCAATTGGTGATGTGCAAACACAATACGCTGATTTGTATACCAATTATGGCAATCTAAAAAAAGCAATTTACCACTATAAGCAGGCTGAAAAAAATTACTTAAAAGCTGGGGCTAAAGAAGCACTGGTTTATGTCTACATGCAAATGGGACGCAAAATTTATGAACAAGGTGATTATTCTAAAGCGCTTGATATTTATTTAATTGGCCTCAAAATTTGTGATGAGCTAAAACTTAAAAATGAAAATACTGCTTGGCTGCTGAGTTACATAGGGTCAGTTTACAAGCGTCACGATGAATCAGAAAAAGCGCTGGGCTATTATTTCAAGGCATTGGTAATATTCAATAAAACAGGAAACAAAGATGCTGACGGTATTGCATCGTGCCTGAACAATATTGGTAATGCTTATGGAGACATCGGTAAAGATTCCATGCAATTGTTTTATTATAAAAAAGCCTTAGAATTAAGTGAGAAGAATGGATTAAAATCACGCGCGGCAGTTATTACCGACAATATTGCCAGTACTTATTTTACCAGGGGAGGATATGATACCGCCCTAATGTATTACAATAAAACCAGGCAGTATTTAAACGAAATGAAAAGAATTAATCACTCACAGGTCGCCTATAATTTATCTAAAACTGCTGAGGTTTTCATTGCAAAAAAAGATTATTCCACGGCCTTTGAATACATAAAAGATGCAGAGAATCATTTGTCGCGAACAGAAGAGAAACATACACTTTATCTTCTTGATATTTATTCTAACTATATCAAAATTTATGAAGCTACAGGAGATATATCACATGCTTATTCATATTATAAAAAGCATAATGAATTAAATGATTCATTAATCAAGGCTGACGTTAACTTAAAACTCAGCCAGATGGAAATGATGAATGAGTTGGAGAAAGAAGAACAAAAAAATGCGCAGCTCAGCCAAGAAGAAGAGCTAAAAACACAGCGACTTTCAACGCAACGCAATTGGATAATGTTCCTGATCCTTGGCCTAACTGCTATTTTGATCTTTTCAACAATGCTGTTCATTCAAAAAAGAAAGTTGTCTATGGCCTATCATGACCTCTTTGAAAAAAATCTTGAAATCGTAACTGCGGAGAACCACAATGGAAAATTATCCAATGCGCATCCCACTGAAGATAAACCGGAAAATAAATACACCGCCTCATCCCTTTCTGATTTAGAAAAGTTAAAACTGAAGGAACGCATCGTGCATTCATTTGAAATAAACCAAGTTTATTTACAAAGTGATTTAACAGTTGTAAAATTAGCGACTGAATTAAATACAAACAGTGCTTACCTTTCACAGGTAATAAATGAATTGTTTGATAAGAATTTCAGTTCGTTTGTAAATGAGTACAGAGTTAAAGAGGCTCGCAAAATGCTTTCAGATCCAAAATTCCAGCATTTAACAATCGAGGCAATCGCAAAAAATACCGGCTTTAATTCATTATCCGCATTTAATAACTCCTTTAAAAAATTTACAGGGATTACTCCCTCTTATTATCTGAAATCAGTCAGGGATTTCTTCGAATAATTGGGCAAAACGAAATTTTGCATGATTAATTTAGAAATCAGGTATCCCTATTTCGTAAAAGCATTGCAGGTGCAATGTATCCAGGCCTAAAACATATTGTTGATTTTTAATTTATTGTCCAAATTTCTATCGGTTACCGGTAAAGAACACAGGAAATACTGTGTGATTTCGAAATCAGGGGATCTATCATTTTCCAATGGGTTGGGCCGGCTATAAATTTGCCAACAATTAAAATCCTGCGCAAGACCAAACCCAAACAAAAAAACCAAATCATGAAAGCAAAACGATCTGTCCTTAATATACTGGCGGCCCTGGCTTTTTCATTAAGCCTTACCGCGCAGCAACAAATACATCCTGTTTGCGGAACGGAAATCCCTGATGGGAATTGGGAAAACTGGTTTCAGACAAAGATCAAAGAATACGAAGTGAAAAATGGAACGGGCAAAACAACTCAAACCAATTATGTAATACCGGTCATTGTACACGTTATACACGCCAGCAGCGAAGCCGCCGGGGTGGGCAGCAATTTAAAAGCCCAGCAGGTACAAGCGCAGATTGACGCGCTCAACGACGCCATGGCTGGCAATGCGCCGGGTAATTCCAGCTTACCTGCCGTATTTGCAAGTGTGGACGCCGGAAACACCAACATTACGTTTTGCTTAGCTACCAAAAACCTAAACGGAAATATTATGGCCGAGTCCGGAATAGATCGTATTGATTGGGGGGCCAGAGGATGGCAAGATCCTGCTGGTTTAAGCAATGTGAGCTCGTATTTTGATGGCACAGTTAAGCCTGCCAGTATCTGGGACCCGACCAAGTATTTCAACATATGGGTAGGTGATTTTTTTAACCCGTCTACCGGGGGGTTGATCGGCTATGCTACTTTTCCTATCGGCACGGGTCTTGCCGGTATCACCGGCACGGGTACCTCTACTACCGATGGCGTAGTGATGGCCAGTCGATGCTTTGGCTGCCAGGCGAAATTTGCCAACGGTTATTATTCTCAGGCAGCCTATGCACAGGGAATAACCACCGTGCATGAAGTAGGGCACTGGTTAGGTTTGCGTCACATCAGCGGCGATGCCAGTTGCAGCAATGATTATTGCAACGACACTCCCCCTCAAAGTGGTGGGTATAATGGCTGTCAGAACGGGCTGAACTGGGGTTGTCCTTCTTATCCTTTTCAGGCCAATCTATGCAGTGGAAATCCGAACGGCGAGATGTTCATGAACTTTATGGATTATTCGGACGATGGATGCCGGTCTCTCTTTACGGCCGATCAGGCCGCCCGTTTTTTTACCGCGCTCAATTACGGCACCTACCGCGCCCCTCTGTTAACATCTGGAGTTTGCAATACAAGTACTTATTGCAATTCTACATATATACAGTCCGGCAACGAACATATTTCAAATGTAGCCTTCAATACTATCAATAATTCTTCCGGAAATAATACTTCTTCAGGCTACGAGGATTTCAGCTCTATTTCGACTTTCGTTGCAAAGGGAACATCCCATCAATTATCGGTTACAGTAAATACTGATGGGAACTGGACCTATCACTGCCAGGCATTTTTTGATTGGAATGATGATAAAGATTTTTATGATGCAGGAGAAATGGTTGACCTCGGGGGTATAACCAATGTTACAAGCGGTGTTATGACAGCTTCGGTTTCAATACCAACAACAGCTGTAATAGGCACTATAAGGATGAGGGTAAATTTTGAATACAACGTAAACCCTGGCCCATGTGATGCAGATCATACTTCAGAATGGGGGGAAGCGGAAGATTATTCCATTAATATTACAGCCAGTGTAGATTGTAATGGTGTGGTTGGAGGCACTGCATACCTCGACAATTGTGGTGTATGCGTGGGCGGAAATACCGGCTACATCCCATGTGTTGCAATTGCTGATACAACCTATCAGATTAAAGGCTTGCATTCGGGGAAATGTTTGTCCAACAACGGTACGGGGGTTGCCCAGTTCACATGCAGCGACACACTTCCTGAAGTATGGAAGTTTAAACAGACTCAGCCGGGATATTATGAAATTGTAAGTGCGCAAAACGGCGATAAGTTCAAACTGAGTTCCATGGCAAATGGTACCGCTCTTGAGAGCTGCTGCAGTACTCAAACAAGCACTGATGTCCTATTCAGGGCTGAGCAGGGAACGGGTGGAGCAATTCGCCTAGTGCCTCAGGCTAACATGAATAAACTACTGGATATGTGGGCTTGGTCTACTTCTGATGGAGGACCGGTAACCGTATGGGATAGAACACTTCAGCAAAATCAACAATGGATACTTATGCCTGTTTATCTTGATTGTAATAATACACCAGGTGGCTCTGCTTATTACGATAGCTGCGGGATATGTGCTGGAGGGAATACCGGAATTCTTCCAATTTTATCTTCCGGAGCGTGCACAACATCCCTGGAGAATGTCGTGCTAACTTCGGAAATAAAACTATATCCAAATCCGGCCAATAATGAAGTTTTTATTAAAATAGATGCTGTTCATGCAGGTTCTGCAACTATAGAAGTATACTCTTTATTAGGGAAACTTAAATATAACAATATAGAAAAGTTGGAGGCAGGAGAAAGCCTGAAAACAATCACTGTGAAGGGCTGGACTTCGGGTGTCTATTATGTGAAAGTACGTTTCGAACAAGGGCAGTTTATTTTCAGACTCATTGTTAGCAATTAATTTTTACGATATGCTAAAGATGAAAAGTTAATGAATCATATCACATATTTACCAATGAAAACAAAAGACATACCATGAATAAGGGAATAATTATTAATATTTAAAAAAGAAAAACCGCTTAGTTAGCGGTTTTTCTTTTTATTGATAGAGATTTTTCAGAATGAACAAGCTCTGTTAAACAAACGAAAGGTCAAATTGAACAAGGTCAATAAACTCCTGTAAACGTTTATCAATATCCTCCTGTGTAAGCCCGATTAATTTTTCGGTACCAAATTTTTCAACGGTAAAGCTGGCCATAGCCGAACCATAAATAATAGCACGTTTCATATTTTCAAACGAAATATCTTTTGTTTGAGCCAGGTAACCAATAAAGCCTCCTGCAAAGCTGTCTCCCGCCCCTGTTGGGTCATATACTTCTTCCAACGGAAGGGCCGGTGCAAAAAACACCTCTTCTTTATTAAACAACAAAGCACCGTGCTCCCCTTTTTTTATAATCAGTACTTTAGGCCCCATATCCAATATTTTTTGGGCGGCTTTCACCAGCGAATATTCTCCCGAAAGTTGGCGGGCTTCTGAGTCATTAATCGTCAATACATCCACCATTGCAATGGTTTGCGTTAGTTCTTCCAGGGCCGTATCCATCCAGAAGTTCATGGTATCCAGCACAATTAATTTCGGGCGTTTCGGTAACTGGGCAATTACCTTTTGCTGCACAAGCGGCATAAGGTTACCCAGCATTAAAAATTCGCAATCCTTGTATTCAACAGGTACAATGGGATCAAAAGTTGCCAGTACATTCAGCTCGGTTGCCAGCGTATCGCGGGTATTTAAATCGTTGTGGTATTTACCGGCCCAAAAAAAGGATTTTTCGCCTTTTTTAATTTGCAGGCCCTTTAAATTAACCCCGTGTTGCCTTAACACACCCATGAACTCATGCGGAAAATCATCGCCTACCACCGAAACAAGGTTAATGCTTTTGGTGTAATACGAGGCGGCCAAAGCAATATAACTGGCTGCACCACCTACAATTTTATCTGTTTTTCCGAAGGGAGTTTCAATGGCATCAAAGGCCACGGTACCTACAACTAAAAGGCTCATTATGAATTGATTTTATAAAATGAATAATTTTTTTTGCAAATATATTGTTTATTTACAAAATGTATAGTAATATTGCACTCCCAATTAGGAAATTCTTATCCGAAAGGTTTTAATGTTCTGAATATACTGTACCAGATACTATTCCTTCTTAGCTCAGCTGGTTAGAGCACATGACTGTTAATCATGGGGTCCCTGGTTCGAGTCCAGGAGAGGGAGCAACAAAAACCTCAGTATTTTTACAATTACTGAGGTTTTTCTTTTTATAGCCTGCCTTCATTCACAACTGCTTACAGGGCCATTTATGTAAAAGCCCTGTAGCTATTCAGCACAGGGCTTTTCAGATCAAATTGAACCGGCTTACTGTTTTACCAATTTTGAAACGGCTTTTTTGTTTGTGCCTGTAACTTCTATAAAGTAAATGCCTTTGCTGTAATCCGCAATGTTGTAATTCAACTCGTAGGTTTCTTTACCTGTTAAGGCTTCTTTGGTTATTGCATTGCCTAACATATCGTAAATAACCAGGTTTATTTTTTCATTTCGGTTTAACCCAAAAACACTCACCTTCACTTGTTCGTTAGCGGGGTTCGGAAACAACTGCATAGCCATGTTGGTGGAAACAACTTCTGTTATTCCAATAGAACCGGCTGTAATGGTGAAGTTCTTGTCGTTGATGTCGAAGAAAATATTTCCCGCAGCCTCTACTTTTATACGGCAGGTTGTTTTGGTGGTGCTAAAGGTCGGCGCAGTAATCAACTGGCTTCCGCTGTTGGCTACATTGCTCATAAGTGTTGTAAATGTCTGTCCACCGTCGCTTGAAAAAAGTATGTTTACATTGGCGCAGTTCACAGGTGCGGCAGTGGTGGCGTTTACATTCCAGGTAATGGTTTGAGCGCTACCACTTGCCCAGGTTACACCGGTTGCATTGGGATAAGTAATACTGAAGGGTCCGGCTGAAGATACAATTACCTGTGAGTTGGCAAAACATACGCCACCCCCGGCCATTTTATTATCGCGTGCGGTTAAGCGGAAGTTCAGGGTTTGTGCTGTGGCGGGTACATATTCACCAATAGTAGTGGTGTACGCAGGATTGCCATTTAATACAATACTTAACCTTGGGAATGTCCTGCTTGGTGAAGATGTTGGGTTGTTGCTTCTAAAGTAAGGGGCTTTCCCATCGTTCCAGTTTCCACCTGTGCTGTTGTTGTCAATTTCTTCCCATGAATATGAAAGCGGATCACCATCCTGATCGGTAGCGGTGCCTGTTAAAATAAAGGCTGTGGATTTAGGAATGGTGTATGTTATGGAACCTGTTACAACGGGAGGATGATTCCCGGTGTTGGTTTTTACGGGGCAGTTGTTACCGGCACCTGAATTTGTATAGGTAATAATTTCATCGTAACTGATGGCATGAAAATAAGGGATGCTGTGTGCCGAGTCATCATTTGGAGAGCAAATTCCGGCATAAGCCATAATGGTGATACCGCTTCCGGGCTCCACCATGGTACCTGAATTCTGATTGCCTGAGCAGGCGCCTGAAACAGCCCTAAAGGTGTGGTCGCCAGCAAAGTTATGGCCCATTTCGTGTGCCACATAATCTATATCATAGCCATCGCCGGTAGGACTTGAACTGCCGGTAATACTGCTCGCTTTTTCGCCTGTGGTACACACACCGCCCAGGGTAGACAAGCCTCCACCACCGGTACTAAAAGTGTGGCCGCAATCGTAATTTGCATTGCCTATTTTGTTGTCTATTACGGTCTGGCTTTCATTGATTAATGTACCTCCGTTGTTGTTGCCTGTAAAAGGATCGGTGGATGCACTGGTGAAAACAAGTGTGGTTTCTGCGGCAACTAAAACCATTTTTATAGCGAGGTCTGTTTCATACACACCGTCTACACGGTTCACTGTTGTTACTATGCGGGCAAGTGTCTGGGCCACTGTTGGAGAAGCCACACCTGTTGCGGCTACTGCATATTCGCCGGTACAGGCCACTGCTAAACGGTAGGTGCGCAGGGTGGCACCCACACAAGGCGCTGCAACATTAACTTTTTCGTTTGCATTTCCACCACTTTTTTTTTCTTTTTTCTCAGGGCTGATGACTCCTATTTCAGGTGTAACCTGGCCGGGGTCTTTGCCTAACGCGGCAACATTGTATACAATATAGTCTTTTATATTACCCCGGCTATAAGGATCAATGTAAACATCGTTACCAATTTTACGCACCATTGCGTGAAAACCCGCTTCAGTCCAGTCGAGTTTACCATAACAATGTTCGGCATCGGTACTAAGTATATTAAATGTTTTCATGTCGGGAAATTGTGCAGCTAATTCAGGGGCCATTACCGGCGAATAGACTACCCTGAATTTTTGCAGGGAACCATCGGGCATAGGCAGGTCAATGATAACCTGCGAGTCGCTCAGTTTTACATTTTTTTCATCGGGCGCCAGCCAGAGGGCTTTTTTTAAATTATCGTTGGGCAGTTCAAAAGTTAAATAGCTTTGCGGAATGGTAACACGTTCGCCCGAAGGAACAATTGTTTTTTCTTCTACAGGATTCCAGAATTGTTTTGTTGTTTGCGCACTTATGAAAAATTGAAAAGAAAAAAAGATGGATAACAAGGTGAATTTATTCATCACTTGGTTGGTAATTTTTTTCATGTAAATGGTTTTTAGGATTTGTGGTGGACTAATGTAAATTTATTTAACGGCAATAAAAAAAACTTACAATCCGAAGAAGGGTTTTAGAGCTTCTTTTTTAAAGGGTTCATTTTTTTAAAATACATACAACTAATTGAATTACAAACATTTAACTATCAAACAAGAAACCAACAAATTCGGCTTTGTATTCTATTGTGCCCTTGTTTCCCAGTTCACATCAAAGAATCGTCTAATCAACAGGACAATGAACGTCCGTGGCATTTTACATACAGATCAGGTAAATTAAGGGTTTTATCGAATTCTGTTCTTGTTTTATGGTATTTTTTTGCCTGCGAATAAGCCATGTAATATCAGACCATAAAAAGTCAATTAATCTTTTTTACTCATTTTTTGCACAGATATGCAACTTATACTTAGTTTTTTAACAGAAACGAATCTTCCTGATTATTTCACTTTACCGTTTTTTACCTTTTGAACTTCAGTTCTGGTTTGGAAATGTTGTTTCGTTAAACTGTATTTTTCGAATGTGGAAACAATACAAAGTGGCAGAAAGCAGTATTACTATTTTATGTATTGCTCTAAAACATTACTCCTCCGGCACATTGCCTTCTTTTCTTTTTTCGAGTTCTGAAATCCGGCTGTTCAGATAATCATAATCGATGGGTTTGGTTAAGAAGTCAAAAATTTTGAGGCCCAGTGATTCAGAAATAATATTGGCTGAGCTTAATGAAGATATAAGTATTAAGGGGATATTATGTATACCGTGTTTACGCAACATCCCCAATAAGGACAATGCCGAAACACCAGGCATAATAACATCACAGACAATCAAATTTATTTTTTCGGTATTCAGCACGTCAAGCGCTTTCCTTCCATTGATGGCTGTCCAAACAGCATGCCCTTTACTTTTCAGTTTTTCAGAAATTGCGATCAGTATCAACTCATCGTCATCTATTACCAATATTCTCATGCCTTGTTTTTATCGTTTAGGACAGCGGTGAATCAATTCGGTTCTCCTTTAGGCCTGATGCCTGTATTGAAAATTTCTTCAATTGTTTTTTTTATGGCAAACAATGCCCTCAGGTCTTTTATAACATAAGTAAAAGCACCCGACTTTAAAGAGCTAATGGCCACACCCAGGGTTTCCTGGCCCGATAGCATAACAACTTTGGTTTTTGGTTTCCGCCTCTTAATTAATTTAAGGGTGTCCAATCCATTTATTGCATCCGGTTCTTCGGTATTTAAATAATAGTCTAAAACAATCAGCTGTGGATTCAAATGGAGGTTTTTAAGACATTCCTCACCGGTTTCATAACAATATATAGTGTACTTCAACTCCTTTTTTAAATAAAATCCCAGTGCGTATAAATAGGATTTATCATCGTCTACCAAAAATATTTTTATTTCCTGCGTTTCTCCGCCTATTTTTTCAGGGGCCACGAGGGTTTCGGTTTGCGGCATATATGTTCTCATTGTATTTCAGTTTTATAGTATTTAAAAACAGATACATGGGAAAGCATTTTAATTTTTTCACCTTAAGCATCTTTTTTAATTTCTTGTTTTAATTCTTCAATAGCAGACACACACACTACGTTTACTTTATTAAGTAAATCGGGCAACAATTCGAGGTTGGTTTTTTTACCGGCATACTTTTCAATGTCCTTTACTGTTTCCCATAAACTTTGAATCCCCATAAAATCAATCGAAGGTTTAAGTTTATGTGTAACATCCCTTAATTCATCCCATTTTTTTTCATGCTCACAGTCACTCATTCGCTGAAGCAGTACCGGTGTCTGAACAATAAATGTCTCTATCATTTTTTTTACAAAATCGTCGCTGCCTTCCGCTATCCTGTTCAAATAGGTTAAATCAGTGTATTTATGATCTTGCTTAAACTGGGTCACCACTATCGGCAGTATAATAAACACCAGTTCTTCATGCTCTTCCTGCTGCTCTTTATGCACAGGTTCTTCCCGGCGAAACAAGTCTTCTTTTTTATGTTTTTCCTCTTCCTGGTAAGATGCATTTTTGCAATAATTTTTTCTTAAAATTTGTTTTACTGAATTTTTGTAGTAAACCTTGTCTTCAAGAAAAAAAGTTTTTTGGGATTTAGCTGGTTTCATGATTTTGAATTTTTTTATTTTATAAAATAGTTTGCCCCTTGCTCCATTGAGTAAACCATGTTTATACCAAAGGCCAAACAATTAAAATTCAGGTAATTAAATTAATATTAAAAAATATAAAATTCCTTTATCGAGAATTTTTCCATTTTTGGGAGGGGGCGAAGGGCCTTACTCCATGTAGAATGCATGAGTCCTTGCCGGGATTGATTTTTTTGAAGTTCTGCCCCTTATTTATAAAAGTCGGGATCCTCTTTTAACAGGCGGTAAATTGTAGACTTTCCAATTCCCAACTTGTCTGCAACTGCAATAACATTTTGATTGTACTTCTTTAAAAAATATTTAATTATTTCTTTTTCGTAATCCGACAGGCTTTTTTCTTCAATCAGCATCTCGTTTACCGAAAAATTAGTATTCAGCTGAATATCTTCGTCTTCTATAACAACACCATTGCTCATCACAACGGCCAGTTCGACACAGGATTTTAACTCGCGTATATTGCCCGGGAAAGGGTGTTGCAATAATTTTTGCTGGGCTTTTTTGCTTATTGTAACAATAGCGAGGTTGTTCTCCTTACAAAAATTCTCAATAAAATGCCTGGCCACCAAAAGCATATCATTTTCTCTGTTTCTCAATGGAGGGAGTTCAATAATTAATCCGTACAGGCGGTAATACAAATCCTCCCTGAAATTCCCCTTTTTTACCTCTTCAGTTAATTTTTTGTTGGTAGCTGCAATAATCCTGCAATCGGTTTTTATGGTTTTATTACCACCTACCCTGATTATTTCTTTTTCCTGCAATACCCGCAATAACTTAGCCTGTAGGCTTAAATCCATTTCTGCTATTTCATCTAAAAATATAGTTCCTCCGTTGGCCTGTTCAAATTTACCTATCCGTTGTACAACAGCTCCTGTAAAAGAACCCTTTTCATGTCCAAACAATTCGCTTTCGGCCAGTTCACCTGGTATGGCAGCCATATTAACGCTTATCAAGGGTTCTTTTTTTCTTGCAGAATTAAAGTGTATTAATTTCGCAACCAACTCTTTTCCTGTGCCCGTTTCCCCGGTAATTAAAACAGTAATACTTGTATTGACGGCCTTTTCCATTAAACCAAATATTTTTTTAATGGATTCGCTCTTCCCGATGATGGCGTTTTCGAAACTGTATTTTTTATTGACTTCGTTTTCTAATCTTGAAATTTGTTTCTTAAGTACCCTGTTTTTAAAAATATTATTTAGCGTATTAATATACCTTTCATTTGTATCCCGCGATTTTGTTAAATAATCGTAAGCTCCTGCCTTAAGCAAATCAAGTGCTGTCTCAATTTTATCCTGTTTGGAAACAACAATTACTTCAATTTCCGAATTGTATCTTTTAATTTGTTTAAGCAGTTGTATGCCTTCCATATCCGGAAGTAAAAAATCCAGTGAAACAACATCCGGGTTGTCGCTTAAGGCGTTCAAAAAATTCTTCGCGCTTGCAAAACTTTTGACTTCAAAATCGGGGTTTAAAGAAGCGGTATGAACCAGGAGTTCGCGGTACCAATCATCATCCTCAACAATGTGTATTTTAAATTTTTGTTCTTTAAACATATAAAACAATAACCGTTAATTTACGACAAATAAATTACAATTTCTGAATACTTTGTTCTAAAATAAGGGGTAGTGAATTTACATCAAATGGTTTGTGCAGGTATTGTGCCTGACCTATGTTATAACCCATTTTATAAACATCTTCCTCGGCCAGAGAGGACATGAGTATTACAGGAACATTTAAGGTCATCAGTTGTGAATTAACAAGGTTCATAAATGCAATTCCACTAATATCGGGCATAATAATGTCCAGCAAAATTAAATCTGGTTTCATCATATTCAGCTTAAAATAAGCATCCTGTACATTGGTTGAAACGGTTACCTTGTAGGTGGCCAGTTCCAGCTTTTTTTTGATGGCATGAAGCAAAAATTCATCGTCATCAATTACCAGAATATGTTTAATTGCCTGTTTGGTTTTCATAGTCTTCGCTTTATTTTATTTCATTTACTTGTTTACGGCCAATGCCCCCAGGTACTCCTGAATATCCTGAATTACTTTTTTGGTTTCTTCGTTTACCAGTTTCACAGCGGCAGCCAGGGCCACCTCGTTCTGATCTTTACCTGAATTTATTTCAATAAATTTTAAATATTCCACCAATACCTGTAAACCCATTATGGAATAGGAAGGAATACATTTGTGGGCCGTGTTTTTCAGCTTTTCGTACTCATGACTGGCAAGGGAACCCATCATAGCCTCCGTGTATTCAGTAGTTGCTAAAATAAATTTTTCCAGCATTTTTACTGTAAATTCTTCGTTCCCGTTTCCAATTCTATTGAGTTGTTCAGGGTCGAAAGATTCCCGCTTTAAATCACTGTTTTTTATTGTTTCAGGGCCGGCATCAATAATTTTCAGGGTGTTTAAATGCTGATGAATTAATTTCAGCAATTGATCTTCGCTATATGGTTTTAAAAGTATTCCATTGAACCCGCATTGCAGGTACTTTTCAATGTCGTGTTTATTTACATTGGCTGTTATTGCTATTACGGGGGTGTTGTTTTTTCCTGTTGTATCTTTTCTGATTTGCTGCAATAAATCCACCCCCCCCATTTCGGGCATATTTATATCGGTGAGCACCATATTAAATCTATCCGATTGAAACAACATGAAGGCTTCCATACCGTTACCAGCCAGTTTAGGCTGAATGGCATACTTGCCAAGTATTGTACTAATTAAGATGGTGCTCATCTCATCGTCGTCGGCAATTAAAAGTTTTACTTTTTTTAATGCGTTTAAATCGTATTCCTGTTTAATTTCTTTTGAAGTATCGCTTGCCCCTTCTTCAATTAAGCGGTAAGGAATGCTTAATGTAAATTCAGACCCCCTGCCTGGTTCACTGATCACTGATAATTCACCTCCCTGAATGGTAGTTAATTGTTTACAAATTGCCAAACCCAGGCCTGTTCCACCAAATTTGCGACTGATGCTGTTATCTGCCTGGTCAAAACTGTTGAAAATTTTTTCAAGGCTGTCGTTTCTTATCCCAATACCGGTATCCCTCACTTGTATCTTTAACTCAATGTTTTCATCGCTGAACCGGGTGTGTTCAATTCGTACTTCAACACTCCCCTTTTCAGTAAACTTGATGGCATTGCTGATTAAATTCATCAATATTTGTTTTAAGCGGTGGGGGTCCCCCTCTAAGTGCAAAGCTGAAGTTGCGTCGTTGAGAACATAATAAAATTCAAGGTTCTTTTTTGCTGCGTGCGGTGTAAATACATCCACCATGTCTTCTACAATTTCTTTAATTGAAAAAGGTATTTTTTCAAGACTGATTTTGCCCTGGTTTATTTTAGAGAAATCAAGAATATCATTAATAATATTTAACAGGTAATTCGAAGATTTTTGAATGGCAGCAGCATATTTATTTTTTTCAGCCAGGTTGGTTGTCTGGTTTAATTGTTCTGAAAATCCAATAATTGAATTTAAGGGTGTTCGTATTTCATGACTCATGTTGGCTAAAAAATCTTCTTTCGCTCTGCCCAGTCTCATGGCTTCCTGGCGCGATGCAATCAGCTCTTTTTTTAATTTGTTTCCCCGGGTGATATCGATCATGATTAAAACTAAAAAGAAGATAAATGAAAGTATCCCCAGTATTGTAACAATCGCCAGAATAATGATGGCTTCATTGGTTATCATTTTTGAGGCTTTGGCTTTCTGTTTGCTATTGTTTATTTCGTTTATACTGAATTTATTTAGTTGTTCATATAAACTGTTTTTCAGGGCTTTGTTTTCTTTCAGCAGGCTGAGCTCCTTTAGTATGGAAGCTTTTTGATTTTGTTGTTCAGAATGCCGGGCTTCTTTAATTATCTGATTGATCTTATAGCCGGGCGGTGTGTTCCCCACAGTAGAAACAACGCTGTTCGTGTCTTTTTTCTGCTTTTTTGTTTTTCTGAATATTCTCGAAAAAAAACCGGGGGTTTCCTCATTTTCCTCCTTTTTCACAGACAAGGACTGTTGTTTGTTTTTCGTGCCTTCTGTTGTATAAGCTTTGGCCAGTTTTTGCGACAGGGCTTTAAAAAAATCATCACTGGCTCCCCGGCTTTTAAAACTAATAAAATTATAATACCATTCAATGTTGTTGTTTACAATTGAATCGATGCCGTAAACAATACTAAGTTGCTGCGGGCTGTCTTCACAAAGCAACTTCAGGTGATCCGACTCGTTTAATAAATCGGTAAGAATTGTATGAATAGTATCGAGCTTACTTGCCCGTTTGGTTAAAACATAATTATCTATTTCAGCCTCCGCCAGGTCAATTGCCTTCAACATGTTTTTAGCCACTGATAAGCGCTGATTTTCTTCACTTAAATCTTCAACCACCAGCGATACATTTTTAAGGCTGCTATAACTTAAAAAACAAGCGATGGCAATAATAAATATGGCCATTATAAACCCTACAAGTACTTTTGATTTTGTTGTAAATTTCATTCTGGTGGATAAGCTGATTCAAAATTGCTACAACTGTTATTTTCTGGCATAATGTCAATCAAGTGCAGTCTGGAACATATAAGCCGGCATGGATTGCATCCCCTATTTGATTTATTGCGAAACCAGGTAAGATGACAGTTTTAATTCATCAGGAGTTAGTCTTATCCTCCTCTTTTTCATTTTGCCGGTGTTCTTCTTTACACAGATTTCCGGACAATTCCCGCCATTCAGCCTTTGTTGCTCAATGTCTAATTGCTCCTTTAAAGAAAAACGCAAAGATTTAACCAGTATAAAATACCTTGTATTGATGGTCCGCGACCTGCGTTCAATTATTATTTTACCTTCTTTCATCGGACTGATTTTTAAATGTGAAAAAAACCGGCATCTGCCTGTTTTTTATTCTCCCTGCATTATGTTTGGTTCGTTCCACAGCGCAAGGTCATGCAAGCTTAGTAAATGTTGTACCAAAAAGTAAAATTCATCCCTTAAAGTTGTACACTCATATAAATCAGGTATTTGAATTTAAGCGGGTCCTATAAAAGCAGTTTGCACCTCTGAGGATTTTCTCATTTTGGGAAAAAAAACCATATATGGGAATCAGAATAAGGCAATTGAATATTCTTTTTCATTCATTTATTTATTTTTCAGGTCTATGATTTCATTTCCCCCTTCGGGCAATGTCATTTAGTTAAGGAGCCGTTCTTCAACTTCACTTAGCTGCCCTGTTCCGACCCCAGAGGAGTCCTGATTTGAGCCTTCACTAAATGCCATTGCCCGAAGGGGTGATATTATTTCAGCCTTTCAGGGTTTTATTTCTGCATATTGAGCATCTTCTATAACAATGTCAGCCCTTCGGGCTTATCTTGCAATGAGAGCAAAGGTAAATTGCAGCGTCAATGGTTTTTAAAAAAAACACTTTGCATCCTGTAAGAAACAGAAGTGTCGAACTGACAAATTATATTCAGCAACAAAAACCTGCGCATACATTGGATTGATTTTTGTCAAAGGGAAAATCTTAATTTAGTTAGAGATGATAAATAATCTGTATTTTATTTTAATAATTACAATTCAAAAGTTTATAAACTTCCGAATTGTAATTTTAAATTAGTAATTAATAAAAAAACAGGATGAACATTTTTAATAAGTCAAAATCAATTGATATATTATTAATTGAAGACAATCCAGGTGACATAAGGCTGACACAGGAAGCATTTAGAGACGGTAAAATAAACAATAAGTTAACCATTGTAATGGATGGTGAAGAAGCCATTTTTTATTTAAAAAAAGAGGGGAAATATACGAATGTAGGAACTCCTGATATTATTTTGCTCGATCTTAATTTACCCAAAAAAGACGGACGGGAAGTGCTGATTGAAATTAAATCTGACCCCGAACTCAAATGTATACCGGTAATTATATTAACCACTTCTGCCGCTCAACAGGATATTGTAAACACTTATTCGCACCATGCCAATTGTTATATTATGAAACCCATTGATTTTAATGAGTTTATTAAAGTGGTGAGAATGATTGAAAATTTTTGGCTGGAAATAGTTAAGCTACCAGGAAAATAAATGCAACCCGGACATCTATGAATTTACAGAGCTATTCTAATTTTCTCAGGGAAAACCTGCTCAGGGAACTGGCAGAAGAAAATCTTCACCAATCGCTGGCAATGGATATTCCACTGGTAAAACTGATGATGAAATCACTTTCGCATTTATCGCATGAACAGCTGGTTGAAATGACGATGAAAAGTACAGGCGAATTTTTATTGTCACTCGAAAACGGTACAACTATAGAAAGGGCCAAAGCCAACTTAAAATTGTGGGAAGAGGATAAATTACCGGGAATCAAAAAAGAAGACATTCACCCATCAGATATTATTTTGTTATATGCAGCCCAAAAAAGGGCCTTGTTGAAGTTTTTACCTGATTTCACAAACGATGTGAACCAGGCCATTGGTATTATGGCCGAGCTGGAGGGTTTTCATACACTTATTCAGAACGACGGAATACAATTGCTGTTTAAAATTCAGCAGCAAACCGATACCACCCTTAAAGAAAGGGAAAATCAATTGCAAACCATTTTTGACAATGCCCCTGATGCTATTATAGCTACAGGTTTAGACTTAAGTGTAACGGAATGGAACAAAGCTGCCGAAAAAATATACGGGTATACAAGAGAGGAAATAATTGGAAAACCCGCTACAGAATTTATTCATTCAATGCTTCCCACTCCGGCAGCCCGTGAAGAAGCCAGGGTGCAAATAAAAAGTACAGGCGTATGGGGCGGTGAACTCACACAATCAACACAACGAAGAAAGGACATGACCATTCTTTGTTCATCCTCCTTATTAAAAAATGTTGAGGGAGAGCCTATTGGTTACCTGGGAATAAACAGGGATGTTACCGATATGAAAAAAATGGAAAAAGAATTGCACGAAAGTGAAATGCGCTACCAGCTTTTAGTAAACGAAGTAGTGGATTATTCAATTATTACACTTGACCCCCAGGGAACTATTTTAACCTGGAACAAAGGCGCCGAAAAAATTAAAGGCTATAAAGAGGAGGAGATTATCGGGAAACATTTTTCTGTTTTTTACAGCGAAAAGGATAAAGCAAACGGAATCCCCGGCCTTTTATTAAACGAAGCCCTGAAGCAGGGAAAAGTGAGCTATGCCGCGTGGAGGGTAAAAAAAGACGGGACCTTGTTTTGGGCAGATGTTGTATTGACCGAATTAGTAGATGAAAAAAAGAACAGCAAAGGTTTTGTAAAAATAACCCGGGATTTATCTGAGCGGCGGAAAACGGAAGAACAGTTAAGGGAAATGGAGGAAAGGTTTAACAGGGCCTTTCATTCGAGTCCGGCCGGAATTACCTTAATAGGCCTTTCCACTGGAAAATACATTGATACAAACGAAAGTTTTTTATCTATGATTGGCTACACAAGAGAAGAAGTAATTGGGCACACCTCATTGGAAATTGCAATTGTTGACGCTGAAGTACGGGCGGCCATGCTGAAGGAAATTGCAAGCGCCGGTTCACTTAAAAATAAAGAATTTATTTACCGGAAAAAATCGGGGGCAACTGGAAATGCCCTGTTTTCCACAGAAATTATTGTGGTCAATAATGAACAATGCCTGCTCTCTATTTTATACGACATCAGCGACCGCAAGCAAACAGAGCTCAACCTCGAGTCAAAAACCACGGAGCTGATGCGCTCCAATGCCGACCTGGAACAGTTTGCTTATGTTGCCTCTCACGATTTACAGGAGCCCTTAAGGATGGTAACCAGTTATGTACAACTGCTGGAAAACAGGTACAAAGATAAACTTGACCAGGATGCTGTTGATTTTATTAATTATGCAGTTGACGGGGCCACCCGTATGCAAATACTTATATACAGTCTTTTAGAATATTCGCGCGTTAACAACACTTCCCCTTTTAAACAGGTGAACATGGATACCGTCTTAAGCGAATCGCTCAATGGTTTACAAATTGCCCTGCAGGAAAGTCGTGCTAAAATTAACCGGGGCCCCCTGCCGGTTGTAGAAGGGGACAGTGTATTGTTGGGGCAGTTAATATTTAATTTAATTGCAAACGCTATAAAATTTAAAAGTGAAAAACCACTTGAGGTATCCATTGAGGCAAAGAAACTAAAAGATAAATATTTATTTTCTGTCCGGGACAATGGCATTGGCATTCAGGCAGAATACCTGGAAAAGATATTTGTTATTTTTCAAAGGCTGCATACAAAAGACAGGTATACCGGAACCGGGATTGGCCTGGCCATCTGCAAAAAAATTGTAGAAAAACACGAAGGAAAAATATGGGTAGAATCGGAAATAAACAAGGGTTCTACTTTTTATTTCACCATTAAATCCGGCCTGAAAAAATCAGATTAATAAGCTAATCACCTGGTACTATGAGAAATTATATTCTTAAATGGTTCAAAAGCATCTCCATTAAACGAAAATTATATTTCGTAGTTGGAATTATGGCCCTGCTGATTGCTGTTGAATTATTTACCCTTTGGTTCGCCATAAAAACACTTTCTTCGGTAAGGGCTTATGTCGGCGGCGAAGGCCTTTGGTCAAAAGCTCAAAAAGACGCCGGCTACTGTTTGCAAAAATACGGGCGCACTCATAATGAACAGGACTATCTTGCATTTAAAGAATTTTTAAAAGTTCCTTTAGGCGATGCCAAAGCCAGAATAGAACTGGGCAAAGAAAACCCCGACCTGAATATTGCAAGGCTGGGATTTATTGAAGGGCATAACCACCCCGATGATGTAAACGGGATGATATGGTTGTTTCGCACATTTAATGAAATTTCATACATACAAAAAGCCATCACAATTTGGGGGCAGGCCGAGCCCCTGATGACTCAATTAATACCCATAGGCGAAAAATTACACCAGGAAATAAACTCAGGCTCGGTTTCACAAAAAAAAATAAACGAAATATTAATTGAAATCGACCCCATCAATCAAAAAATCACCCGGCTCGAAGATGACTTTTCCTATACTTTAGGCGAAGGCTCGCGTTGGCTGGAGCAGTTGATTTTAAAAGTCCTTTTTTTAATTGCCTTAACTGTAGAATTCACCGGCTTATTTTTAACCATTTCTGTCAGCATAACCATTTCCAGGGGCATTAAAGAAGTTGTAAGGGTTTCAGATAAAGTTGCACAGGGTGATTTCAGCAACAAGGCGAAAATATTTTCAAATGACGAAATCGGACAATTGGCAAGTTCATTCAACAAAATGATAAAAGACCTTGAACAGCATATAAAAGCAAGGGACAAGGCTGAAGAAATTTTAAGGATGCAAAAAAAAACACTGGAAGAGTATGCCCTTAAGCTGGAACAATCGAACAAAGACCTTGAACAGTTTGCCTACATTGCATCTCACGATTTGCGGGAACCCCTAAGAACAATTACCGGCTATGTACAATTAATAGAAAACAAGTACAAAGATAAACTTGATGCAGATGCCAATCAGTTTATTCATTTCATTATTGACGGTACCCACAGAATGGACACCTTAATTATTGACTTATTATCCTACGCACAGGTAAGTACCCAGGTTCCTGTTAAAGAGCAGATAGACAGCTCTGTTGTTCTGAATTACGTGATAGCCGGCTCTCAGGAAAACATTCAAAAAAACAGGGCCAGGATAACGGTAGGCCCCATGCCTGTTGTTTACGCCAACAAACAACAACTCATTCAGGTTTTCCAGAACCTGATCAATAACGCAATAAAATTTCACAGAGACATTTCCCCGGAAATTTATATTTCGGCAAAAGAGCTGGAGAACCACTGGCAATTTGCTGTTAGCGACAATGGAATTGGTATTGACACTAAATATTCGGAAAGGATATTTGTCATTTTTCAACGCCTGAATCACAAAAATTTATACAGCGGAACAGGTATTGGGTTAACTATATGCAAAAAAATTATTGAACAACACGAAGGAAAAATCTGGTTCGAATCAGAACTGAACAAAGGGTCTACCTTTTACTTCACCATAAAAAAAACAGGACAGAGGGCACATTATGAATGATAAAATTAACATATTACTGATTGAGGACAACGAAGCGGATGTAGGATTAATAAACTTTTACCTGAAAGATGCCTACCAGCACAACTACCTGTTGTCGGTTGCAGTTCGTTTATCGGCAGGATTAGAGTTGCTTGCAAATAACGATTTTGACATCATCATCATTGACCTTACCTTACCCGACAGTTCAGGTATAAATACTTATAAAGAAGTTTACGCTGCGGCTGCCGAAAAACCCATCATCGTATTAACCGGCTATGAAGACGAGTCGGTTGGTATTAATACGGTTAAACTGGGGGCGCAGGATTTTTTAATCAAAGGGAAAATCGGGAGTAAATCGCTTCATCGTTCCATCAATTACAGCATTGAAAGATCTAAACTTCTTAAATCGCTGTCCGAAAACACCCGGATGCTGGAAGAAAAAACAGCAGACTTACTAAGGGAAAAACAGAAACTGGCCGAAGCACAAAAGTTAGCCCACATCGGAAGCTGGGAACTGAATATAAAAGACGGGAGTTTCACCTGCTCTGATGAATTGTATTATATTTTTGGTTTAGATCCAAAAGAATGTGAAATAACATACGAACTGTTTTTACATTATATCCATCCCGAAGACAAAAGTTTTGTAAAGTTTGTAATTGAAGAATCAGTAAAAGACCTTCAGTCATTCGATTTTTTTCACAGAATAATTTGTCAGCAGCAACAAATTAAAACATTGCATGCACGGGGCGAATTGTTATTGGGAAAAGAAGGCACCATACTGCGTATTGTAGGAACCGAACAGGATGTTACCCGGCGAAAAAAAGAAGAGCAGCACGAGCAACTCGCCATGGTTGCGATTAAATCTTATAACGCCGTTACTATTGCCGACCAGGAAGGAAAGATAGAATGGGTAAATGAAGGCTTTACAAAACTTTTTGGCTATAAACTGGAAGATGTAAAAGGAACTTACGGAGAAATACTTCAACGGGCCGGAACAGAATTATCGATAGAAGCAGGGTTTTATAAATCCCTTAGAAAGAAAAAAAAACCTTTGTCCTATGAAAATAAAAATTATTCGAAAGACGGAAACGTTTACTGGGTACTCACTTCGTTAACCCCCATACTAAACGACAAGGGCAAAGTGGAAAAAATTATTTCTATTGACTCTGATATTACAAAACAGAAAAATGCCGAGCAGGAACTTATTATTGCCAACAGAATTGCAGAATA
>JAHEYF010000183.1 GCA_023251755.1 Bacteroidota bacterium | reverse complement strand
AGAAAAAATTTAATTTCCGTTTGTTTGTTGACGATGCGCACGGTATTGGTACCATGGGCAGCAACGGCGGTGGAACAGGAGTAGAGCAGGCTTGTCAGGACGGGATAGACATTTATTTCGGAACCTTTGCCAAATCATTCGCTCTTATAGGTGGTTTTATCAGTAGTAACGAAAATGTAATTGAATATTTGCGATACAATATGCGTTCGCAGATTTTTGCCAAGTCATTGCCCATGCCGTTGGTAGTGGGGGCTTTAAAGCGTCTGGAACTTATGCGTACCCAACCGCAGTTGCGCGAAAAATTATGGGAAATTACAAATGCTTTGCAAAATGGACTGGTAGAAGCCGGATTCGATATAGGGGTAACCAATTCGCCGGTTACACCGGTGTATATGAACGGATCAATTCCTGAGGCCACCAACCTGATTGTTGATTTACGCGAGAATTTTAATATTTTCTGTTCCATGGTGGTGTACCCGGTTGTGCCCAAAGGAATGATCATCCTTCGGTTGATTCCAACCGCTGTACATACTTTGGAAGATGTAAATTATACAATTGCATCCTTCTCTAAAATTGTAGACAAATTAAAAACCGGGCAGTATATGTCGGATAAGATAGCGGCGGTGTAGAGTTAAGTTAAAAGGTAGAAGTAAAAAGTTAAAAGCCAAGAGCCAAAAATCGGGATAGGAAAAAACTTAGTGTCCCTTTGTGCCCTGAATGCCTTAGTGGTAAATAAACACAACAAGCTTTGCGGTTTAGCAGTAGGCTTTTAGTCTTTCAAGCACTTCAAGTTTTCTTCTTCTTGAGGATTCAAAAACAGCTCCTGTGTTTAGTGTAATCATAAAGGGCTCGCCTTTGGAATATTCTTTCAGGAACCTGGCGTTGATGACTACGCCTTTGTTTACCCTTACAAAAGAGGGGTTGTGGGCCAAAAAATCTTCAAAATCTTTTAAGGATTTGGAAGCGGTAAATTTTTCACCGGCAAGGTGTATAACTGAATACGTTCCCTCGGCTTCAATGTGTGTGATGGAGCTGGTGTTAATAAACCTGACATGGCCCTGAACATGGATCGGTATTTTTTTATCAGAACCGGGATCTTCCATGTTGTTCATCAGGTTAACAATGTAGCGGTTTGCTTCCTGTCTTTGGGCAATTGCCCTGTTTACAGCCGAAACCAATTCTTTTGTTTCAACAGGTTTTAGTAAATAATCCACCGCACTGAACCTGATGGCATTGATGGCATACTGATCGTAACTGGTCACAAAAATGACTGAAAAGGGGATGGGGTCAAATTTTTTAAGCAGACAAAACCCGTTTTTTAAAGGCATTTGTATATCTAAAAAAACCAGGTCGGGTTTGCTGGCTAAAATTAACTGGTAAGCAGTGTCTACATTGTGTGCTTCACCAACAATGTTCAGCTCCGGACAAAATTTTTCCAGCAGGTTTTTTAAAACTTCTACTGAGTTTTTTTCATCGTCTACTATTACAGCATGAATTGTCATATAGCGTTAATTTTTAATTTTTCATATAAGGAATGAACTTTGTAGCATGCAGCTGTTTGTATCAAAAATCATGAAGGCTCATTTCATCCTGAAATATTATTGGAACGATGAGCGTAACTTTTGTACCCGCGTTCAGCTTGTTTTCATTGTATACATCTTCCACAAGGATGTTGTATTTTTTATCGGTCGCCGACTGGTTTAAAATAGTGAGGCGGTTTTGTGAAAGCATCATGCCCATAGATTTATGAGTACCCTGTTTTTTAACCTGTTTCGTACGGTCTATACCCACACCATTGTCTTTTATACTAATGAAGAGGTAATTGGAATCGGAAATAATTTCAATTGAAACTTTCCCTTTTCTTTTGCCTTCTAACGGGATTAAGCCGTGCCATATTGCATTTTCAACAAAAGGTTGCAACAACATGCCCGGAATTAAACAATCCTCTGTATCCTGCTCCATCTCCACCGAAAAATCAAAGGCTTCATCAAAGCGCAGTTGCTCCAGTTCCACATACAGTTTTAATGCGATCAATTCCTGTTCAATAGTAAGCAAATTTTCGAGTGAATTGCTTAAAACCATCCGTATAAGTTTCGAAAATTTAGCGAGGTAATCGTAGGCTTCCTGTGTATCTTCTTTAAGAATATAATTCTGAATAGAGTTGATGGCGTTGAATATAAAATGAGGGTTCATCTGCGCACGCAAGGCAGTCATTTGCGATTCTGCAATCATCCTGTTGATTTTTGTTTTTTCTCCTTCCTTTTTTTGGACGGCCTGCACCCGGAGCCTGAAAAAGTACAATACAAGGCCGGCGCCAATGCCCATCTCCAGCAGGATGAACCAGCCCCTGAGCCAAAATGGTTTGGCAATAGAAAAACTATACAGGGCCGGTTTTAAAGAACGGACATTGTTGCTGTTGAGCCCAATGACTTCAAGTGTATAGGTGCCTGGTGGCAAATTGGTGTATTCAATAAATTCGGCCGAGGATTGTTGCAGGCTGGTATCGTAGCCGTTTAAACGGTAATAATACGACTGGCTGAACATGTTTTTAAAACTTATGCAATCAATATAAAACCTGAAATTATTTTGCCTGTAATCTAATTCCTGAGTTGCAGATGTGGTGTCGGTCAGTTTTTTATTGAGGTAAACAGCGCCTATGAATACAGGTGGTGCAATAGTGTTGTAAAAGGGCAGGGAAAGATCAATGGTAGACAGTCCTTCCTTTGTACCCACATATAAAACAGACCCCCGTCTGGTTATTCTTGTTATTTCGTCAGAAGGCAAACCATAAGCGGTATTTATTATTGCAATAAGCGAGGCCTCATTATTTCCGGATAATCTTACAAGCGCGATACCTTTATTCGTACCTATCCAGGCAGTTTCATTTGTATCGGGCAAGATGGCGGTGCAAATGGCTGATGGCAAGCCCTGAGAGGGGCCAAACACTTTGTACTTTCCGTTTTTTAGTATCAACAAGCCGCTTTGCTTTGTTCCCAGGAGGAGTCTGCCCTTATCATCCTGCTCCATGCAGGCGATGTCCTTTCTGAAAATACTATCGTGCGGAAATTCAGGAATAAGTTCTTCGCCGCTTAACTGATAGAGTCCGTTTTTTGTTCCAAAATGGATCAGGCCATCGCTTGTTTTTAAAATACAATAGGTCCGGTAGGGAATATAACGTGCAGGTAATACTTTCCCATTTATCACCCTGTAACAATTACTGCCACTTGAAAACAAATACTCACCGGCCTTTATACGAGCCATGGCAATGGTACTTAATTCAAGCTTCATGGGGCCACTGGTAAAATAATTGATTTTTTTTGCCGCAACGTCAATTTCGCCTGAACCATTCCGGCTTACAAAAACTTTGTTGTCGAAATTATAAAACCGGGTGTTTCTTGATGCAACCAATTCATTGTTCTGGCTGATGCTGTCAATGGAATTGTCCTTATTTATAATATACAACCTGCTGCTGTTATTTGAAACAAATACCTTGTCATTGATAGCATCCAGCCCTGTGATTTTCTGATCAAAATCGGGCCGGTTTTTAAAAGTAGAGTAATTGCTTAAAGGAATATAACAAATGCCATTTTCAAGGGTGCTGAGCCAAATACCCCCTTCATGGTCACGCTCCATGTATGTTACCGACTTGTCAGTAAAATATTTTACCGGGTCGGAATGAAGGTTTCCTTTTAAATACCTAAATGCCCCTCCTTTTGAAAAACCAATCCATATATCCTGATTGCTGTCTTCTTTAAAAAAAGCAATTTTTTTGTCAAATTCTATTTGTTGTAAGCCATCTTTCGTATTGTATATATATGCAGTATTTGAAATTGAAAAAAGCACTGTTCCGTTTTTCAGCATCAGGCACCTGTGTGGGAGTATAAAACCAGCAGGCCGTTTTTTTGACACACGACTGATAAAATTCAGAACACCCCTGCACTGAACTGTTATGCTGAGCGAATCTTTAGTATATATTAGCCGTAAATTACCCTTCAGAATTTTATCATAACCCGATATTACAGCGGTTTTATTGCTGAATGTTTTTAGTATAGTCACTGTATTGCCCTCAAAAGTTGTATCGATGCTTAAGTTTTTGTAATTATTAAGCGGTGAAATTTTTATGAGCTTGTACAGGCTGCCCAACCAAAGGGCTCCTTCTCCGTCCATTGTAAAAGAAGTGATGTAATTTCCTTCGGTCTTCATCAGCGACATCAGGGAATCGGAAGCCCCAATGGAAGTTATTTTTCCTTTTTCGTAATAACAGACTGCTCCATTGTAGCAGGTCATCCAAATCCTGCCTTTTTTGTCTTCTAAGAGGTTAAAAACCACATTGTCTTTCAAGCCGTCTGCGGTGGTAAAGCAGGTCAGTTTTTTTCCATTGAACCTGCACACGCCGGCATCGGTGCTTACCCAGATATAGCCCTGGCTGTCCTGTATAACGCAATACGCCTCGCTGCTGGGCAGGCCTTCGTTAAGACTGATGCGGCGGTAAGAGGGTTCCTGTGCAAAAAACATGTGCACGCAACAAATATGAATTAAAGTCGTCAGTATACTATTAAAAAATAGTCTGTTTTTCATTTGCGTAGAGCCAAATATAGCGATTTACCTTAATTGTTCGGCATAATACGTTGTCATTAAATTGTGCTAATTGACTGTTTCAATAAAAATTAAGATCATTTTTTTATTAAAATAAGATTTGGATTTTGAAAAAAATTGTGCTCAAAACCTTGTTAACGGTAAGGGGGACCGGATTTAATGCTTCATTATTGCAGTAACAAAAACCGGATCAAAACAAGTCCTTTTTTGTAAATCAAAAATGTTCTTTCAATTAAAAGACAGTTAATAGTTCACGAGTCTGGTCTGTTTATTTTTCAATTTATTATTTATCATAGTATGAAAATAGTTTTTTCCTTTCGATACCTGCTGAGGTTGACCATTTTTTCTTCCATCCTGTTGCTGATTACCAACACCACCGTATTCGCCCAAAGTGTAGGGATTAACTATACGGGGGTGAAGCCCAATTCATCCGCATTGCTTGATATAAGTGATAGCACGGGTGTACCGGGTATGCACAAAGGCTTGTTGATTCCCCGTATGGGATTAACGGACAGGGCTACCATCTCTAATCCGGCGACAGGGTTATTGATTTATCAGACAGATAATACACCCGGGTTTTATTACAACTCCGGAACCCCGCTTGCTCCGGTGTGGTTAAATATTGGAGCAAGTAGCGGCGGGGCTTCACAATACCTTGTCAATAACCTGGGGCTTGCCGGTGGAACAACAATAATTGGGGGAACGGGCACAACTGATCCCTTAATACTCCGTTCAACATCAGGAGCCGGCGCGGTTGGAGCAGACATTGTTTTTCAGGGAGGGCCAAACGGGGCCGTTGAAATAGCCAGAATGCTTGGGGGAGGCCTGGGCTATTCTTATTCAAACCCGGGTGGTTCAGGAAACCGGACTTCATCCATTTCTTTTAGCACCAATGCATCAGTGGGTGGTGTTTCCATTGCTGATTTTGTTGATGGTTCAACAACGGCATCGGCCTTTTACTTCAATACGGCCAATACACAAGCCGTTGCAGGCCTCTATCTTCGTTTTGATTTTGGAACAGGGGGAGCTAAAATTATCAATGAAGCTAAATGGTACCAGAGTGATGTGGCCCCTCAGGGTTCCTGGAAATGGCAGGGCAGTAACAACGGTTCAGCCTGGACCGATATTGGATCATCTTTTGTACTTGGTTCAGCCACTACCCAAATTTTGTCTGAGCTTTATACAAATACTACAGCTTACAGGTATTATCAGTTAGCGGGTGTAAGTGGAACCTGCGGCTGGAATACCATCATGAGAGAAATTGAA
>JAHEYF010000009.1:81667-97075 GCA_023251755.1 Bacteroidota bacterium | reverse complement strand
CTGAATCTCGAAGAAGACAACGTTGGTGCCGTATTATTGGGTGAATCAACCAAAGTAAAAGAAGGCGACACGGTTAAACGTACCGGTAAAATTGCGTCCATTAAAGTGGGCGAAGGTATGTTGGGCCGTGTGGTAGACACTTTAGGAAACGCCATTGATGGCAAAGGCCCTATTGGTGGACAACTATACGAAATGCCATTGGAGCGCAAAGCCCCGGGGGTTATTTTCCGTCAACCGGTAAACGAACCTTTGCAAACAGGTATCAAAGCCATAGATGCGATGATTCCTATCGGACGTGGGCAACGTGAGTTGATCATCGGTGACCGTCAGACTGGTAAAACAGCTGTGGCGATTGACACCATTATTAACCAGAAAGAATTTTATGAAGCAGGAAACCCTGTGTATTGTATATATGTAGCCATCGGACAAAAAGGTTCGACAGTGGCCAACATTTTACGTGTACTGGAAGACAATGGCGCTATGCCTTACACCACTATTGTGTGTGCAACGGCTTCTGACCCTGCTCCCTTACAGTTTTACGCTCCCTTTGCCGGCGCTGCCATCGGCGAATTTTTCCGCGATACCGGTCGTCCTGCATTAATTATTTACGATGACTTGTCGAAACAAGCCGTTGCTTACCGCGAGGTGTCTTTGTTGTTGCGTCGCCCACCGGGACGTGAAGCATACCCCGGCGATGTGTTTTACCTTCACAGTCGTTTGTTAGAGCGTGCTGCTAAAATCAATGCTTCTGACGAAATCGCCAAAAACATGAACGACCTTCCTGATTCTATTAAAGGAATTGTAAAAGGGGGAGGTTCTTTAACAGCTTTACCAATTATTGAAACACAGGCCGGCGACGTGTCTGCTTATATCCCTACCAACGTAATTTCGATTACCGACGGACAGATTTTCTTAGAGATCAACCTGTTCAACGCCGGTGTGCGTCCTGCTATCAACGTAGGTATCTCTGTATCGCGTGTGGGTGGTAATGCGCAGATCAAATCGATGAAAAAAGTAGCAGGTACTTTAAAATTAGACCAGGCACAATACCGCGAGCTGGAAGCTTTCGCTAAATTCGGTTCTGACCTTGATGCTACAACTAAATCTATCCTTGACAAAGGTGCACGCAACGTGGAAATCCTTAAACAGGGACAGTTCTCCCCACAACGTGTGGAACAACAAATTGCAATTATTTACTGCGGTACCCGTGGTTTATTAAGAGAAGTGCCTGTAAACAAAGTAAAAGAATACGAAAAAGAATACCTTGATATTTTAGAACGTAGTCACAAACCTGTGTTGGACCAGTTAAAGGCCGGACAATACACGGATGAGATTACCAATACACTGGAACAGGTAGCGAAGGATTTAGTAAAAAAATACAGAGCTTAATTAGCTAATTGGCTAATTAGCTAATTAGCTAATTTTTTAACATGGCAAATTTAAAAGAAGTAAGAAACCGGATCACTTCAGTTGGTTCAACGATGCAGATTACAAGCGCCATGAAAATGGTGAGTGCTGCAAAATTGAAACGCGCACAGGATGCCATTGTGCAGATGCGCCCTTATGCCGACAAGTTAAAGGAGATATTACAAAACCTGAGTGCAAGCCTCGACACTTCGGAAAATGCGTATGCACGCAACACCGAAGGGAAAAATGTATTGTTTATTGTCATCTCTTCAAACAGGGGACTGGCAGGAGGTTTTAACGCGAATGTGGTGAAAAAGGCCTGGAGCCTGATCCGCAATGAATACGCTGATTCCAAATGTTCGGTGTTGTGTATCGGTAAAAAAGGAAACGATGCTTTCCGTAAAACAGAATACCATATTCACGGAACAGACCTTCCGCACCATTTGAATGAATTGTTTGACCACCTGGATTTTGAACACGTAGCACCGGTTGCCGAAAAAATTATGCACGCCTTTGTTACCAACCAGTTTGATAAAGTATACCTGGTGTACAACCAGTTTAAAAATGCAGCGGTTCAAAATGCGGTTGCCGAAAGGTTCCTGCCTATAGAAACACAAAGCGGGGCTGCCGGGCAAAGTAAAGCGCAGGTAGACTATATTTTTGAACCCAGCAAAGAATTCATTGTATCGGATTTAATCCCACGTTCGTTAAAAACACAATTCTACAAAGCCCTGTTGGATTCTCATGCTTCCGAACACGGGGCACGTATGACGGCGATGCACAAAGCAACAGACAACGCAAAAGAAATGCTGCGCGACCTGAAAATCAGTTACAACAAAGCCCGTCAGGCAGCTATTACCAATGAAATATTAGAGATTGTGGCTGGAGCTGAAGCTTTAAACGGATAGTACCTGAATTACTTATATTCATAAAACAAAAAAACCGCTGAACTTCAGCGGTTTTTTTATTGTTATTTATTGCCTTTAGGATTGTGCTCTGTTTTTTCTTCTTTTTTTCCTTCGGGTTTGGTATCGATTGTTTTTTTATTGCTACCTGTTGTTGTGCCTTTGGTTCCTTTCGAAGGCAATCCCTGGTTGCTGATGGCTAAGTTGGACCCGCCTTTGGGGGGTTCTTTCTTTTTAGGATCTTCCTGTTTTTTTTCGGTTTGTGCAGAAAGGCCTAAACTAAATACTAAAAATAAAAAGAGGATGGGTTTGAAGGTTTTCATAATTGGAATATTTTTAAATCTTATTTCAAAGATAATGCCATTTTTAAATTTTCCAACAATAAGAGAAAATGAAAAGAGGTTTATTCTTTTGGAGCCTCGTTTTGTTTACTAAAGGCGTCGAAGTCAAACGTTAAGGTAAAACGCAGGGTGTTTTGCAAAGGATTGCGCTGTTGTGTAGGAATTAAATAAGCAAAATCCAGACCGAATACATTGTATTTTACACCGGCACCAAGGGTAAAAAACTGGCGGTTCCCTTTGGTCCTGTCTTCATGAAAATACCCGACCCTTACTGCAAATTGTTTATCGTACCAGTATTCCATACCCACCTGGTAAATAATTTCTTTTAGTTCTTCTTTGGCACCACCCGGGGCATCGCTAAAAGAACCTAATATTCCTTCAGGCACACTGCGGTGTGGGTCTTTGCCCTTGTCAATCACTTTATCGCCGTTTTTATCCAACACATTTTTTCCGGCGGCATCTATCAAATAGACGGGTGGGGTAGGGACTAATAATTTATTCAGGTCGGCTACAATGGTAAATGTGTTGTAATCGTCCAAATTTATTTTTAAGGAAGACCCTAATTTCATGTTAATGGGAATAAAGTCCTTGCTTTTTGTTGAAGCATTGTTGGTGTAAGATATTTTCTGGCCAATATTGGAAATGTTCAATCCGAAACTCAATTCGGATTTGTTCCCTGAAAGTTCAATTTTTTTATTGGTGTAAAAAGCAGAAATGTCTACAGCTGCTGCATTTCCTGCATGTGTAGAAGATCCGTTGGCTAAGGTAACACCGTTGGTAAGGTTGGAGTGGATGAAACGAACAGCCATGGCTGCCGAAAAGTTTTCTCCTAATTTCCGCGAATAGGCTGCATCCAGTGCAAATTCGTTGGGCCTGTAGTTTCCAATGGTGTTCCCCACTATATCGGTAAACGTAATGCTTCCCAATGAAAAATAACGCAAAGAACCTGCAATGGCGGAGTTTTTATCTAATTTACTGTACCCGGCCAGGTAGGCTAAGTTGATATCGGGAACCAATTGCCTGAGCCAGGGTGTGTAAGATACACCGATCCCTACTTTTTTATCGGCAAAGGCATATTTGGCTGCGTTCCAGTGCATGGAGTTTACATCGGGTGAAGAAGCCACTCCGCATTCGCCCATTCCTCCCGCTCTTGAATCGGGTGAAATAAGTAAAAAAGGAACAGCCGTTGTAATGGTGTTGATTTTAGTCCCGTTCAACTGACTTGTGGTTAAAGAACTCTGTGCTTTTGTTTGAACTGACAGCAATACAATAACCATCAATAGTAAATATGTGTTTGTTCTTTTTTTCATGTTCTGCTCTTCTTTTTTCTATTACATAGACTTTTTTCAGTAAACCTTTTGCAGTATCATCTGCAAATAATTACAGGGGATTAAAGTATATAAAAGATGTCATTACAACAATCGGGTTACGAATTTAAGTTTTTAATTTAATATAACCAGTTTTTCATATTTTTCAGTGTGTTTTCCTTTGCCGTCCCTTACCGACACCCGGTACACATAAACGCCCCTGCCAATTTTATCGCCAAAATCATCCTTGCCGTCCCACTCAATCCCTTCGGTTCTGAAGCCTTCGTTAACAGCCGTTTTACTGATTGTTTTTACAATTTTACCGCTTACTGTAAAAATCTGGATTTCAACATTCAGGTTGCTGCAACACTGGTTGTGTTCAATAAAAAATTTGGTATTTGTTGTAAAAGGGTTGGGGTAATTTAAAACATGGCGCAGGGCCAGTTCGGACGATGGGGCCACAACAAATTCGGTAAAGGCAGAAGATGAATTGTTTTGCACATCCCAGACCTTTGTGCTCAATGTATGTGTACCTTCTGATAAGCCGCTGAAAGGGTAAATAATTTTTCCGGCCTGAAAACTGTTTAAGTCGGCCTGGTAATAATCGTTCAGCACCAGTTGTTTGCTGGTGTTGGCGTCCAGCACCGCAATTAAATCGTGGCCAATACCATTGCCCACCGTGTTGATGCCGCTCGAATCAAAAACCTCGGCGTACAGTTTTGGGTTTTCGTTGGTGGTACCACCGTAAACAAAATGATTGTCGTTCATATACAATTTTACATGGGGCCCTGTAATATCAGGTTTGGCATTGGGGTCGGAGCCGCCTATAACTACTTTGTCGTAATAACCGGCACCGTCAACATCCCCGTTTTGCACGTAATAACTGATCCGTCCGAAACCGTATTGATAAGAAATATCTTTGGGCACTATAAAACTGAATTCAAAATCCCCGTTGTTCACAATGGATTTACCTTTGTACAGGACATTTTTTTGAAGCATAAAATCTAAAACACCGGTCGGGCCCAGGTCGTTGCCCTGTGTGGAATACTTCACCGGTTTATCAAATACAGCGGGGTATACCACGCCGTTGTAGCTGCTTAATTTATTCCCGTTTCTATCGCCCACGTAACCTTTTACAGTCACTTTTTGCAAAGCAGCAATACTATCGTTTACGTTGCTGGTAACCGGGTGTTGATTTATTTCGGTGGTGTACACCCTTTGCCTGGGATAGGCCAATATTAAGGCAGGGTCGCCCAACAGGGTAAAATGCCTGTAACCTGCTCCGGCTAAAAATTTAGTTTGCCGGGTAATGTCCCCCATTGCGGGCATTTTGCCATTGCTCATGGGTACCAGGGCATTTGAAAAAAACTTAGGACAAAGGGCATCGGCATCAGAGGCATAAGCAATGCGGGTGGTGGTTAATAGGCCAATACCGCCACCGTTGGGGTTCAGCAACACGTCTTCTCCTGCTGATATCCGGGCAGGATCGTCGTGCCGGCTAAATTCGCAGGTGGCCGTTAAAAACATGGGCATGTTGTTGATGTTTTTCCAGTTTAAAATTTGTGGGACATCAATTATTGCTTCATGCGCCCATCCCAGCTCACCGCCATGCCCCGAATAATTCAGGATCAGGGCGCCTTTTTCGAGACGTTTATTAATGGCATCGTTTACATCAGGGTATCTTTCCCCACCGGGAGTGGTTTCCTGCTTGTATGCATCGCTGTATATTTTATCAATGTTAAACGTTTTATCTGCAGCAGAAGCAGTAGCAGCATAATTTTCACTGCCGTTTAAAAAAGTGGTTTCCCAGCTGAGGTTGGCGTCGTCGGCTACAAAACAAAGCAGGTTGCGCCAGTCGCCAAAAGAACTCTGGTTGCTGCTGGTACAGCTGTTTACAGTGTAGGGGTCGAAGCCCGGGTCTTTTTTACAATAATGCTGAACTTTATTCAGCACTCCTTCTGCGTCGCTCACATTGTCGGCTGGTATACGCCCCACACCCACATCTACAATATCCGAATTTTTAAAATCACCTTCGTTATCGTCCATAAAACCAAAAAAATCGTCGCTGGTATAAGAACCCATAAACGATAAGGATTCATAAGTCTGGTAAGTAGGCATGTAATTGGTGTTACTGGCCGAGTAACGGTGGAAATTGTCGTATGACCCGTCGCCAAACAACAAAACGTATTTTGGTAAATTGGCCGTAGTGGCTTTTTTGTACAGCATCCTCACAAAGTCGCGGATAGCTGATATATCCTGTACGCCGGAGGAAAACTCATTGTATATTTCATCGGGTGTAACCACCACATAACTCAACCCGTCTAAGCTGTTGTGCAATTCGGCTAATTTTTGGGCCTGTTGTTTAAACAGGGGATGGGTCACAACAATATAATCTACCGGTTGCAAGGCGTGCAGGTTTTGGTTTTGAATTTTCCCGATGGCTTTCGGGCTTAAAAAACCAGTACCAGTAAAGGCAATAAATTCTTTTAACGAATCGGTGGCTAAGGTATAATCAACTATGCCTGACGAAAAATTGACCGATTGATTCAAGGCGTTGAAGGGATCGGTAATGTCCCACACCGTAAGCGCTAAAGGCGAACTGACGGAGAACTTTGAAATATTCCCGGTTCCGCTGGCCCTCGAGTCCCTGAAACGCAACTGATCGCCGCTCATGCTCAACTGGCGGCGGACATTTACAAGTACATAATTGAGCCATCCTGTTGCCGCAGGGGTGGTTTTATCATAGCTCAGGCTAATGTTTCCTGTGCTGTTGTTGATGTATTTTGTGAAATTAACGGCTTCTTTTGCAATGTCATCGGTGTAGCTGCTTCCTGTTTGCGAACAACTGATCGTAGCTGTTCCCGAAGGATAGGTCAATTTAAAATCTGCTGTACCCAGGGTGTTTCTGCCGGCAATGGAGCTTATCAGTTTTACTGTATCTCCAACAACTAAGTTTGGAAAACTAAAATTAACCCCGTAGCTGGTGGCAATGTCAAAATATTCCCCATACATTTCACGGCCGGATTTAATAAGATTGACCGCATCGTTTTCATGCACGGCGTAATCATCGTAAGAGCTGACGTTGTAATTGGGCGTTTGAGTTGAAATGGCCTGGTTGGCTATATGTTTGGCTGCTCCGTTGTCGGTGGTGATAAAATAAAAAGAGGAATCGCTGTAATAATTTTTTATGCGGTTGAATTTTAAAGGGCCTGATGCATTGCTATAGCTCCACTGGTCTGTTCCCGATCCGTAAAATAAAATATAATCATTGGCGTCAAAAACCCCGTCGTTTCCATCCACCATGCTGATCGCAATTTCATTTAAATCATCGTACCTTGGAAGTGAATTTTTTTCAGGTAAAATCTTTCCACCGTTTCCATAAATCCTTAAATTATTGGTGTTGAGGGTGGCTACGTTGATCCCCAATTTGGTTAAAAAGGCTTTGTCTATTTTATAAATTCCGTTTGCGGCAATTGATATTTTGTACCAGGTGCCGTTGCCAAGTACCGAGCTTGAGGCGAAGTTGGGAGAAGCAGGTGTTGCTTGTTGTTTTTGAGCGCCTGCAAGCCACTTTAAACTGTAGCTAAGTAGTTTTTCATAATCCCCTGTTTTTTTATTGAAACGGATGGGGCATATATGCACAAAGGTATAGCTTGTTTTGCGCATAAGCCCGGTGCTTGTTTCGCTTATAAACTCTTCGCCGGCCTGGTATTTATTTTTAAGGAGGGTATTTTTTTCTTCATCACTTAGAACGGAACTGGTGTATTCGTCAATAAGCGCAGTATATTCAATTGAAGAGCTGTTTTCTTTTTGAACAGTCAACCAGGGGAGTGTATTAAAATCCCTGGGATAAACAGCTCCTTCAAACGAAAACAACTGCAACTGTTTTTCGCCAACAGCAATGGTTTTAAGGGCATGCCATTGCAGCTCCTGTATGCGGGGAGCCTGCTGTGTTTTAACAGATGGTTGTGCTTTCAGGGATTTAGCGGTAATTAAAAAGGCTATACAAAGAAAGCTAAAAGCTGCATTTTTCATTTTACAAAACATGAACTGAATACTGGTGGAGTAGTGTGAATCAATAGGCTTTAAAAGTATAAAAAATATGCTTATGTAGCTTCTGTTTTGCAATAACGTCGATTATATTGGTTTATTGCTCGAATAACTATTTTTATTTCCTCTCCATTAGACTACCCTTGTGCTTAAATTAGTTAAAAACCGGATGCCCATGTTTAAACGGCTCGTTTTAATTGTTGTTGTGCTTGTTCATACAGGAATAACAGCGCCTTTATTTGCACAAGACCCTGAATTTACTCAGTTTTATGCCAACCCTCTGTACCTGAACCCGGCATTTGCAGGCTCGGTGAGGTGTCCCCGTATATGTTTAAATTACCGCAACCAATGGCCGGCCCTTAATAAAACTTTTATTACTTCCAGTGCATCTTACGACCAGCATGTTGATGGTATTTCAGGCGGATTGGGTATGCTGGTTACTTCTGATAAAGCAGGAAACGGGACACTGAATACAACCAATGCAAGTTTGATGTACGCTTACGCATTTCACCCTGCACCAGAGTTCTCGATACGTGTGGGCTTTCAGGGAACCTTTCACCAAAAAACAGTGGATTGGAGTAAGTTAACCTTTGGTGATATGATTGACCCCAAGCGGGGTTTTGTATGGAATACAGGCGAGGTGCCCAAGTCCTTTCCTACTCAAACCGTGCAGACGGTTGATTTTTCGGCCGGTATACTCGGTTATAGTAAACGATATTTCTTTGGTTTTTCGGCCAACCACCTGACCCAGCCCAACGAGTCTTTTATAGATGGTCCTGTCAGTAAACTTCCCCTAAAATATACCGGGCATGCCGGTGCCATGCTTCCTTTGCACGGGGGCAGAAGCAACGACGCCTTTATTTCCCCCAATATAATTTTCCAGAGCCAGCAAAATTTCCAGCAGCTTAATCTTGGGGTTTACGTTATAAAGGGCGAAATAGTAGGGGGCTTTTGGTACCGCAACCAGGATGCCTTTATTGTGTTGCTGGGTTACCAGGCCGGTAATATTAAGTGCGGGTATAGTTACGATGTAACGGTTTCCCGCTTAGCCAATGCCACAGCCGGATCGCATGAGTTGTCTTTTGTGCTTCAGTTCGATTGCCGCCCTCCGCACAAAAAGTACCGTTTGGTGAGCTGCCCTTCTTTTTAAAAGAGTTTAAACCAAGGCCTTTATTGGGTAAGCGGATGAAATAAAATACAAAAAAGGAATAAATACGGCTGCTTTTAGGCAATTGGATTTTTATTTATAGTTTTTTATTTTATATTTGTCTTTCGTAGTTTGGAAAAATCCACTCAATTATGATGAAAAAACTGATTTTATTTTTCTCTTTGGCCTTAAGTATTGGCTTTGGAGATAATTTGTTTGCCCAGGACCCTGAGTTCACACAGTTTTACGCCAACCCGCTTTACCTTAACCCTGCATTTGCGGGTTCTGCAAGGTGTCCGCGTATATGCCTGAACTACAGAAACCAATGGCCGGCTTTAAACAAAACATTTATTACCTACAGTGCTTCTTACGATCAGCATTTTGATGCCTTGTCAGGTGGCTTAGGTGTATTGGTTACTTCTGACAAAGCAGGGGACGGAACCCTTACAACCACAGATGCCAGCCTTATTTATTCATACCAGTTAAACATAACCCGCGAATTTACCATGCGTTTTGGTTTTCAGGGAACCTACCACCAAAAAAGTTTAGACTGGAGTAAACTGACCTTTGGCGATATGATTGACCGTCGCAGGGGCTTTGTATGGAACACGCAGGAAGTGCCTACATCTTATCCGACACAAAGAAAAAGCGGGGTTGATTTATCAGCCGGTGTACTGGGTTATAGCAAGCGTTATTTCTTTGGTTTTGCTGCACACCACCTTAATCAGCCCGACGAAGGATTTATTAACAACAGTAAATTGCCAATGAAATTTACCGGTCACGCCGGTGCCATGATTCCTTTGGCAAAAGGGGCCGAAACCTTTATCTCACCAAATATTTTATACCAGCGCCAGCAGGATTTCCAACAGTTGAACCTGGGGGTGTATTTTGTTAAAGGCCCTTTGGTGGGTGGTTTGTGGTACCGCAACCAGGATGCTTTTATAGTATTGCTGGGCTACCAGGCGGGCAATGTAAAATGCGGCTATAGTTATGATGTTACCGTATCCAAATTAGCAAATGCCACAGCCGGCTCTCACGAAATTTCTTTCCAGGTACAGTTCGAGTGCCGCCCTAAAAAGAAGAAATTTAGAACAGTTAGCTGCCCTTCTTTTTAAAAAAATGTAACTTTGTGAAAAGTTTTGCGTTATAACCTTACTTTGAATAGCTAAAACCATGACAATAAAAGTTAAATCATTGAGTAAGATAGCATTAACCACAATTGTGGGTTCAATGCTAATTTCTTCCTGCTCAAGCGAACGCTCCCCTGTAACAGGTTGGGCGTATAACGATCCTCAGAACGGAGGTTTTGAAAAAGTTCCTTACGAAGAACAGGAAACAGGCCCCGGCCTTGTGCTTGTTGAAGGCGGTACCTTTACAATGGGACGCGCCGAACAGGATGTTACTTACGATTGGAACAACGTACCCCGCCGCGTAACTGTTTCTTCATTTTATATGGACGAAACCGAAGTAACTAATTTTTCTTACCTCGAATATTTATACTGGACTTCCCGTGTTTTTGGGCCAACTTTCCCTGAGGTGTTCATTAAAGCTTTGCCCGATACCCTGGTGTGGCGCGAAAAATTAGCTTACAATGAACCTTATGTTGATTATTATTTACGCCACCCTGCTTTTCGCGATTACCCGGTTGTAGGAATTAACTGGCTACAAGCCAATGATTTTTGCTCCTGGCGCACCGACAGGGTGAATGAATTTATATTGATCCGTGAAGGATTGCTGGACCACACCCCAAGCCCATCTGATCAGGATTATTTTAGTACTGAAACGTATTTAGTTGGAAAATGGCAGGGACAGTTAAAACAAAAATTACCTTCGTTTGACGAGCAAAACCCTGAGCGCGACGTTCGTATGGAAGATGGTATATTTTTACCGAAATACAGGCTGCCGACAGAAGCTGAGTGGGAATTTGCTGCTTATGGCTTAATTGGAAATACAATTGGTGAGCGTATTACAGACCGTCGTATATACCCCTGGAACGGACACGGTGTGCGTAACCCTGAGGAAACATACATAGGTCAGATGATGGCCAACTTTGTTCGTGGAAATGGTGACTACATGGGAACAGCCGGTTGGCTGAACGACAACGCCGACGTTACTGCACCGGTATATTCTTACTGGCCGAATGATTATGGTTTGTACCACATGGCGGGCAACGTATCAGAATGGGTGATGGACGTTTACCGTCCTTTAACCTCCGAAGATGCTGATGAGTTCAGGCCTTTCCGCGGTAACGTATTCCAGACTCAACAGCGGGATTCAACGGATGGTACTATCCTTACCAATTTAGATGCTCCGAAGTATCAAAAATTCAAACATAAACTGGCTGCTCCGGGTGGACACGGTAGCAATACCGAATCACAGGAAGTGGAAGTGGAAGACAGTGTGCTTGTATCTATACCGGGTCGTGTAATGTGGAGGGATGTAAGTGTAGCGGTTGCCTCTGATAACCTGGATGAACGCAGAAATTATAAAACAGCCGATTATATCGGCCACCTGGATGGAGATGTGAACTCATCTATTTATTTCCCGGAAGGTGAGCAGGCTTATGCTGATCGTGCAGGTAAAATAATGTACGAATATTCTAAAAACTCATTGGTAAATGATGTGGCCCATGTATACAAAGGAGGTTCATGGAGAGACCGTGCTTATTGGATGAACCCCGGAACCCGTCGTTTCTTAGATCAGCGCCAGTCAACCTCTTATTTAGGTTTCCGTTGTGCCATGACCCGTGTGGGTAGCCCAACAGGACTGGGAAGCGATCATTAATAGCCCATTATTGTTAATAAAAAAAACGAATAGCCCCGGAAATTTAACCGGGGCTATTTATTTTCGTATGAATGAGTTATACACCTATACACCTCTTGTACGAAAAATATAGTTCCTGTCAACAGCAGGTTTGTACAGACACCCGAAAATTAATCCCAGGCTCCATTTTCTTCGCTTTAAAAGGGGATAATTTTAATGCCAATGAATTTGCAGAACAGGCCCTGAAGGCAGGTTGTGCCTATGCTGTGATTGATGAAGAGAACCATCATTTGGCAAATGGTAAAACCTTATTGGTTGAAGACAGCCTGAAAGCCTTGCAGGATTTAGCGGCTTATCACCGGCAACAACTCAGCATCCCTTTTATTGGCATTACCGGTAGCAATGGAAAAACCACTACAAAAGAACTGATCAACGCTGTACTTTCAAAAAAGTATAACACACTGGCCACTTACGGAAATTTGAACAATCACATTGGGGTGCCTCTCACCGTATTATCCGTCACATCCCAACATGAAGTTGCAATAATTGAAATGGGGGCCAACCACCAGGGTGAAATAGACTTTTTATGCCGCATAGCAGACCCTGATTACGGGATCATAACAAATATAGGAAAAGCCCACCTGGAAGGCTTTGGAGGAATAGAAGGGGTTATTAAAGGGAAATCGGAATTATACCGGTATTTACAAGCTAAAAAAGGCAAGGTGTTTTTACATGCCGATGATAAGTTGTTACACGACCTGACCATTGATAACGATAAGATTACTTATGGTACAAAAAAATTATATGATATAGTTGGAAAGGTAAATGAAAGCTCCCAGCAGCTTGAATTTGCTTGGCGGACACGTTATACAGCCGCCGAACTTAAGGACGCGGCATTTATAAAAACCAATCTTGTGGGGGTTTACAATTATTACAACCTGCTGTGTGCAGTTTGTGTTGGCAATACACTGCATGTGGAAGAAGCAGACATTAACAAAGCCCTCGAAGAGTATGTCCCTTCCAACAGCCGTTCGCAATTGCACCAAACGGCGAACAACACCTTAATACTGGATTATTACAATGCCAATCCAACCAGCATGTCCGCTGCAATTGAAAATTTTGCGAACATCAAAGCAGAAAATAAAATGCTGGTCTTAGGCGATATGCTTGAACTGGGAGATGAATCAGTACAGGAACACCAGGCAATTGTTGATTTGTTAAAAGCAAAACAATTGAATCGGTATATCCTTGTCGGCCCTGTATTTAAATCCATAGAACCTGCTACAAGTTATATGGATTCAACTGAAGCAGCAACTCACTTAAAAAAGCTGAACCTGCATCAATATACAATTTTGATTAAAGGTTCGCGGGGAATAAAATTAGAGCATGTTTTAGCAGCTCTATAAGTTTAAACGTTCAATAGTTCATTCGTTCGGTAGTAGTAACGAATAAACTATTGAACGAAAAAACGATTTTTTAAGCAAGCACCGACCTTGAAATCACAATACGCTGCACCTCCGATGTACCTTCATAGATCTGAGTTATTTTTGCATCGCGCATTAAGCGTTCAACATGGTACTCTTTTACATAACCGTAACCGCCGTGTATCTGAACAGCTTCTGTAGTTACCCACATAGCGGTTTCAGAAGCAAATACTTTAGCCATAGCACCGGCCTGGTCGTAATTTAAATGATGATCTTTTAACCAGGCGGCTTTTAAACACAACAAGCGGGCTGCTTCAATGCGGGTGGCCATATCGGCCAGTTTAAACTGAATGATCTGGTGTTGCGAAATGGTTTTGCCAAATGCTTTGCGTTCTTTACTGTAAGCAAGGGCCAGTTCATAAGCGCCGCTTGCAATCCCCAGGGCCTGTGAAGCAATTCCTATGCGTCCGCCCGACAGGGTTTTCATGGCGAATTTAAACCCAAAGCCATCTTCACCAATACGATTGGCTTTAGGCACTTTTACGTTATCAAACATCAGGGAATGTGTATCAGAAGCACGGATGCCCATTTTATTTTCTTTTGGCCCCACCGTAAAGCCTTCCATTCCTTTTTCTACAATCAGGCAGTTAATCCCTTTGTGTCCCAGTTCAACATTGGTTTGTGCCATGATGAGGTATACGGAAGCGCTGTTTCCGTTGGTGATCCAGTTTTTGGTGCCATTCAGCAAATAATGGTCGCCCATATCAATAGCTGTAGTTCTTTGTGAAGTCGCATCGCTGCCGGCTTCTGGTTCTGATAAACAGAAGGCCCCAATGATTTCGCCCTTGGCCAAACGGGTTAAGTATTTTTGTTTTTGTTCTTCAGAACCATAGTGTTCAAGCCCCCAGCAAACAAGCGAATTGTTCACCGACATAATAACCGAACAGGACGCATCCACTTTGGAAACTTCTTCCATAGCCAGTACATAAGAAATGCTATCCATTCCACCTCCACCGTATTTAGGGTCTACCATCATACCCAAAAAACCCAGTTCACCCAGTTGTTTCACTTCTGCGGTTGGGAATTTTTGTTGGTCGTCCCGTTCAATCACTCCTGGTTTTAATACATCCTGTGCAAAATCACGCGCGGCTTTCTGAATCATTAAATGTTCTTCTGATAACTGAAATAGCATTTTATCTTTTTTTAATATTAAACAATCATTTTATGAGAAACTCAAAAATAAGGGATATTTAGGAATATAAAAAGCATGAAATGTACAGAAGTCCATTATTTTTGTAGGAACTAAAATACAGTGTTTTGCGCAAGGTCACAGGAATAGGAATTATGTCGGGAACCTCATTGGATGGGATGGACATTGCCTTGTGTGAATTTACGGAACCTGCTGTTGCAAGTTCAAAAGATTGGGGATACACTATACTACGGGCTGAAACATATAGTTATGAAGAGGAGTGGAGGCAGCGCTTAGAAAATGCACATTTAACGGATGCCGCTTCATGCTGGAAATTGCATGTTGACTTTGGGCATTATACCGGTCAACGCATCAATTCATTTTTAGCAGGAAGTACCACGCGAGTTGATTTTATTGCTTCTCATGGTCATACCGTTTTTCATCAGCCGCACAATGGGTTTACCTGTCAGATTGGAGATGGGGCTGCAATAGCAGCTGCAACGGGAATTAAAACAGTTTGTGATTTCAGAAGCACCGATGTGGCGCACGGTGGGCAGGGCGCCCCGTTGGTTCCAATTGGCGACCAGTTGTTGTTTGGAAATTATCAAAGCTGTTTAAACATTGGTGGTATTGCCAATATTTCGTTTAATGAAAACGGGCAACGCATAGCCTTTGATGTTTGCCCTGCCAACATGGTGTTCAATTTTTTGGCAAAGCAGGTACAACAAGCTTACGATAAAAATGGTGAGATGGCGAGGTCAGGTACTATTGACCCATCTTTACTCCACCAGTTGAACGAACTGAGGTATTATCAACAAGCAGATAAAAAGTCTATTGGCCGTGAATGGGTGGAAGAAAAATTCATGCAGGTATTG
>JAHEYF010000009.1:0-81657 GCA_023251755.1 Bacteroidota bacterium | reverse complement strand
CAAGGCTGAATCTTTCTGTTGCAACAAAGATGGCAACAGTGGTGGAACATTGTGCGCAACAAATAGCTGCGGTAATTAATAAAAACAAACTCAACAATGTATTGCTGAGTGGGGGAGGAGCCTATCACCGGTTTTTGGTGGAGCGGATTGGAGCGCATAGTAAAGCTGAGTTAATTATTCCGGATAACAAAACAATAGAATTTAAGGAAGCATTGGTCTTCGCTTTTTTAGGCTTGCTGAGACTGGACGAAAAAATAAATTGTCTGCGTACAGTTACTGGGGCAGACAAAAACAGCATTGGCGGGGCAGTTTATTTATAACATAAAAATGAATTGGATTTTAGTATTTATAGGAGGAGGAATTGGGAGCCTGCTGCGCTATGGTATCTCTGTGTTTTTTCAAAAACAAAACAGCCTTTCATTGCCTTATGCTACTTTGTGGGCCAACCTTGTCGCCTGTGTTGTATTTGCATTAGTGTTTATTATTTACCAGCAGAAAGACATTATTCCCACATCTGTGCGTATGCTTTTGTTAACAGGCTTTTGCGGAGGTTTAAGCACCTTCTCCGCTTTTAGTTTCGAAACAGTTGAATTAATGAAACGGGGTGAGCTGCTGTACGCTGTTTTAAATGTAATTGTCAACCTGTTTTTATGCCTGCTTGTTTTTTACCTTCTCGTAAATAAAGAAACTGTATGAGAATTGTGAAGGAAAAATACTTTATTCCTTATCAAAGAAGAATTTTTTTACCTGCGCTTCACTCATTTTCGGTTAAGTAAGGTAAACCACCTCTTTGCCCTTTTTACTTAAATCGGCCACAATATGTTCCTGCAGGGTGGTTGACAATGAAAGCCCTACAAAATCGGCTTTTACCGGGTAACGGGTGTGGCTGCGGTCGACCAGCACAACCGTATTTAATCTTTTTACAGGCTTGTCCAAAAATACCTTCACAGCATAAATAAGGGTCTTCCCGCTGTTCAATACATCGTCCACTAATATCACCGATTTGTTGTTAAAATCCTTTTCGGTAAAATCAAGTTCGGGTTTGTTTTCCAGAGGATTTTCCTTGTTCAGGCTTATTTTACCCAATTTGGTTTTTAAGGGCGATATTGTTTTCAGGATTTCTTCTAAGCGTTTCGCAACGGCGTATCCATTGCCACTGATGCCGGCAATAAGAATTTCTTTTTCGCTGAAATTATTTTCATAAACTTCGTAAGCCAGCCTGTTCAGTTTTTGTTGAATCTGTTTGGCATTTAAAATTTCGATCTGGTTCATGATTCCCGGGTTCTTAATAAAGCAACTAAGTTAAGAAACTGTTTTAATAGTTAATAGGGATTAGTGAATAGTTAATAGGCATAAAATTCTACACACTAAATTTCAAATTCTAATTAATATCGACTATTAAGGGCGGTCGTCCTTTGATCGGAATTCCATACTTCATCCGTGGCAAAAATTACTATAAGACAGTTTTCACTTCAATCGCTCCAGTACTCCCTTTCGTTTGATTAAATTTTTATAATCCCATTGTATTTCTCTGGTCTTTTTAAGCCATCGTTGCAGGTCCTTTGTATTAATTTGACCGGCAGCGGTGTAGCGGGCTTCTGCCGCTTTAAAACTTCCTTCCTTTTGCAAGGCATCTTCTTCAAATGACTGGCCACTCCAAAACAATAAGCGGACACAGTTTTTTAATTTACTGTACCCCACCACCGGGTTCCCGTCTAAAAACCAAACCGGGTGGGCGTGCCAGATTTTATTTTCTGCTTCGGGTAGGCGGGCACTTATTTCGCGGGCCAGCGCATTGCAAATTTCCCTGTCCTCAATTGATTGAGCCTTGTTGTAGGCTTCAATGTTTTTGTTCATTGTTTGTTTTTATTTTAATTCCTGTTCGGTTGGTTTGATGTGTTTGATTGTTTCGGTTGTTATTTTGACCTGGATTAAAAATACACATTTTTGAATTATTCCCTTTAATTTTTACCGGCCTGTAACCAAACGATATTTATGCGTTATAAGGGCCAATGGTGGAATTTTTCTATTTAACTATAAGCGGTCAACTAAAAAAATTTAAGACGGGGGCTCTTATTGTAATAAGTCTTCAATATACACAGGCACAGAATTTAGTCCCTGATGCAGGTTTTGAAAACAATAAATTTATTCCTGCAAATTTTTCGGCTATCAACGCCTCGCGCTCATGGACCAGGCCAAGCCTTGGGACCAGCGATTTATTTTGCAAATGCGGAAAAAAACAGGAAAAATACTCGCTGGTGAATGTACCCCACAATTCTATGGGAAATCAATACCCGCATACAGGTTCCTGTTATGCAGGTTTGTTTGCCTTATCGCATGGAGCCTACCGGGAATACCTTCAAACACCATTAAAAACAAGCCTCGAAAAAAACAAGACTTATGAGTTTAGCCTCTACATCAGCCTGGCCGATTACTCGCGCGCTGCTATTGACCAGTTGGGTGTTTGCTTTTTAAACGACAAGGCCAATTACAACAACACGAACCTTATCACTCATCTTAAACCACTTTATTTAAAAATTGAAAACGAAGCCCGAAACGACACCGTGACCTGGCATTGTTTAAAGGCCAGCTACAGGGCTACCGGCGGAGAGTCTTTTTTACTGATAGGAAGTTTTGGTATCACCGAAATTCAGCCAACAAAAGTAAAAGCGCCAAAAGAGGCAAGGTCAAGAATAAACCAGTTTACTGAACGGGACGCCTATTATTTTATTGACGATGTGAGTTTAATTGAAGTCAGCGATACTTCCTTCACCGGCGGGATGGATAACAATCTGAAAACAACATCAGACACCAGCGCCGCCTGGCCAGCTGATGTTCCATTGCTGCTGAAGAATATTTTATTTAAAAGCAATGAAGCGCTGTTGTTAAGTACGTCCTTTTCAGAATTGGACAAAGTAGCAGAACATTTAAACAAACATCCGCAGCTTAGTATAGAAATTGCAGGGCATACCGACAGCAGCGGAAATGAAAACCGCAACCAAAAACTTTCCGAAAAAAGAGCAAGGGCAGTTGCCAATTACTTTACTGCAAAAAGTATTGAACCGAACCGGGTCACATATAAAGGTTATGGAAGTTCAATGCCTGTTGCCAGTAACGCTACAGAAGAAGGCAGGCGGCAGAACAGAAGGGTTGAATTTATGCTGAGAAATAAATAATGAGGGTGTACATTCTGAACTGAAACGGGCCAACGCACCCTCACCCCCGGCCCCTCTCCTCCAGGAGAGGGGGGCTTCCTCCGAATGAGAATGGTCTCAAATAAGAAGATACGAAGCCAATCGTTTTATAAGATGTTGATTTGGAACCTCAACCCCTCTCCTTCTGGAGAGGGCCGGGTGAGGGTGCGCTGGCCTCACACACTTTCCCATCCTCATTACCAACCAACACCAACACATTCCTATTAATTCGCAAGTCCCCCATCGCCCTGCATTTTGAAATTAATTGCCCAGATACTCCTTGTCCAATTTCTTACCAATTTGCCTTAATTCAGGCGAAATTCCTTCTGCCGTAAAAGAAATTATTTTCAGGGCCAGCGAATACAATTGTTTGTAACAAGGTGCATTTTGTAAAACCAAAACATCGGTATAAAATTGTTTATAAGCCGGTAACAGGTACCTGGGTGCATCGCCATAATCAGGAATCAAGGCCAGGTGATACGTTTCTTTTGAAATCAAAAAGTTTATAAAAGTCGTTGCGTCATTGAGCTTTTGATCTTTCACTTTCGCATCAATGGCCAGGGCATCAATCCAGCCGGCAGGTGTGGAGCCTTTTTCCGAAAGCGGAAATTCATTTATAATGATGTTGTTGCCTGGTATACAGCCTTCTTCCTTGTAACAGGAATTGTTTAGTTCATCCAGTATATAATATAGTGATTCAGAATAACCAACAAAAGCCCGTCCGTTGCCCTTGGCAAATTGCTTCTGGTAAAACCCAATTTTGTTATGGTAATCGTCCACCCGGCCCCAATCAGCATAAGTCATTTTTGGAAGCCTGTTTAAATTATCTATTGTCGGTTTATCAATAGTGGCAAGCGAGGTGTGTTTTTTTACCAGTTCAATGTCTTTGTATTGATCAAACAGGGCATCTGCATACAATTCCCCAAGGGTTAATTTGCCTTTTAAATCAATCAATAACCCCCTTTTCAAACTGGGATTCACCCCAATTACTTTTTCCAACTCACTTAGTTTTGTTAAATTATTCATGGCCGAATCTGATGAATTATAAAAAAGAAAATTACCACACAACCAATGGGGTACAGCAAGTAATTTTTTCTCCGAAAAAACAATACCTGCAGCGGGCATCAACTCATCCTGTTTAAATAAAAAATTATCGTTTGCCAGGTTTTGTATTTTACCTTTTTTAATAAAGTCTTTTAAAAATATGCAATCCACTTCGTAAACATCGGCATCTTCGTACAATATACCTGTATTGTCTTCGTAATAGTTTACATTCAATTTAATTACTAAATCAATATCTGGGTTTTGTTGCTCAAACAGCGTTTCAATTTTCAAATAGAACTTTTCTGCATTGGGAATAAACGGATAAAGTGACACGGTCAGCTGCCTTCTGCTTGATTGAGCAAAAGCAGTTATTGATAAGAGCATAAAGCTCATGGCAAACACTAAAATTCTATTTCTCATGGGTGTTGATTTAAATGAACAAAATCAATTTATAGGACAATGGAAACACGCCGTTCCCTGCCTGAAAATCTATAGCAATAATACAATTTTTTCCTTTGCGCCATAAAATAAGTACAATAATGCCATCGTTAGTCAGTTGTGCTACCCAAACATTGTATGCGTAGATGACGATGGTAAAAACCAAATCCTGCATCGCACTCGTTCCTGTTAACTATTCCCGGTTAACTATTCACTCTCCCTTTGCCAAAAACAGCATTTTCCGTATATTCGTTGCTTATCCCAATATTATTTTAAATGACCGAAGTTGTACCTTATATAGCGAAGAATAAAATACGGCTGGTAACTGCCGCGGCCCTTTTCGACGGGCACGATGCCGCCATTAACATTATGCGCCGCGTAATGCAGTCCAGCGGGGCCGAGGTAATTCACCTGGGGCACGACCGCGGGGTGCAGGAAGTAGTGAATTGCGCCATACAGGAAGATGCCAATGCCATCGCCATTACCTCGTACCAGGGCGGGCACGTGGAGTACTTTAAATACATGTACGATTTACTGAAGGAACAGGGCTGCAGCCACATCAAAATATTCGGTGGCGGTGGCGGAGTGATCCTTCCTACCGAAATAGAAGAATTACACGCTTACGGCATTACCCGCATTTATTCGCCCGACGACGGAAGAGCCATGGGCCTGCAGGGCATGATCAACGACCTGTTGCAAAAAGCCGATTTCCCTACAGGGGCGAAGCTAAACGGCGAAGTAGCCCATTTAAAAGAACGCGATTACAAATCCATTGCCCGCTTAATTTCGGCTGCCGAAAATTTTAACGAAGAGGCGCAGTTTATACTGAGCAGTGTAAGGGAACAATCGCTTCAATCAAAAACACCCGTGTTGGGGATTACCGGCACCGGTGGTTCGGGTAAATCATCTTTAGTGGATGAACTCGTGCGCCGTTTCTTAGTTGATTTTAAGGACAAGCACGTGGCCATTATTTCCGTTGACCCTTCCAAACGCAAGACAGGCGGGGCTCTATTAGGTGACCGCATCCGCATGAACGCCATTAAAAACGAACGCGTGTATATGCGTTCCCTCGCCACACGGCAAAGCAACCTGGCCCTTTCCAAACACGTGCAGGACGCGGTGGACATTGTGAAAGCCGCGAATTTTGATTTGGTGATTTTAGAAACATCAGGTATAGGCCAGTCGGATACTGAAATTATTGAGCATTCGAACATGAGCCTTTACGTAATGACCCCTGAGTATGGGGCCGCTACACAGCTCGAAAAAATTGACATGCTGGACTTTGCCGACATTATTGCCCTCAATAAATTTGACAAACGCGGGGCACAGGACGCCCTGCGCGATGTAAAAAAACAATACAAACGCAATCACCAGTTGTGGGATGTGGACGATGAAAAACTCCCCGTGTTCGGTACCATTGCCTCGCAGTTCAACGACCCAGGTATGAACCGCCTCTACAAAGCGGTAATGGACAAGATGGTGGAAAAAACAGGACTCGGCCTTAAGTCTGCCTTTGCCATCAGCAACGAAATGAGCGAGAAGATTTACATCATCCCTCCTGCCCGCACCCGCTACCTCAGTGAAATTTCGGAAAACAACCGGGGCTACGACAAATGGGCCAAAGAACAAAGTGAGATAGCAGACAAATTGTACGGCATCCATAAAACAATAGACACACTTAAGCAAAGTAAACCCGAAGACAAAGACCGCCTGATCAAAGGCCTGGAAGAAACCTACCACCAGGTGGCCCTGGACTTTGACGGGCACAACAAAAAACTGATTGAAACCTGGGAAGAAAAAAAGAAACAATACCAGGGCGAGTACTACATATTTAAGGTACGCGACAAGGAAATTAAAATAAAAACACATTACGAATCCCTTTCACATACACAGGTGCCGAAGATTGCCGTTCCACGCTTTAAGGGCTGGGGCGATGTATTGCAATGGAACCTGCAGGAAAATTTTCCCGGGGAGTTTCCGTACGCAGCCGGTATTTATCCGTTTAAACGCGAGGGCGAAGACCCTACCCGCATGTTTGCCGGCGAGGGCGGACCTGAAAGAACCAACAAACGTTTCCATTATGTAAGCAAGGGTTTACCCGCAGCCCGTTTAAGTACGGCCTTCGATTCGGTAACCCTTTACGGACAAGACCCCGATTACCGCCCCGATATTTACGGGAAGATCGGTAACTCCGGTGTATCGGTGTGTTGCCTCGACGATGCAAAAAAATTATACAGCGGTTTTAACCTGGCCGATCCCAAGACATCGGTGAGCATGACCATTAACGGTCCAGCTTCCATTATTGCCGCTTTCTTTATGAACGCCGCCATCGACCAGCAATGCGAATTGTACATTAAACAAGAGGGATTAGAAGCTGAGATCAATACCAAAATAGACAACATTTACAAAGCCAAAGGTATAAACCGACCCAAATACAACGGCGCTTTACCCGAAGGCAATGATGGCCTGGGCTTAATGTTATTGGGTGTTACCGCCGACCAGGTGTTACCCAAAGAAGTATACGAAAAAATTAAAGCGCAGACACTGGCACAGGTGCGTGGCACCGTGCAGGCAGATATTTTAAAAGAAGACCAGGCGCAAAACACCTGCATTTTTAGCACGGAGTTCAGCCTGCGCGTAATGGGCGATGTACAGCAATACTTTATCGACAGCAACGTCCGCAACTTTTATTCGGTTTCCATTTCGGGTTACCACATTGCCGAAGCCGGTGCCAATCCTATCAGTCAGTTAGCCTTTACCTTAGCCAATGGTTTTACTTTTGTAGAGTATTACCTGAGCCGCGGTATGCACATCGATAGTTTTGCTCCTAACCTTTCTTTCTTCTTCAGCAACGGGATCGATCCGGAATATTCCGTGATCGGCCGTGTATCACGTAAGATATGGGCCAAAGCCATGAAGCTGAAATACGGGGCCAACGAACGTTCGCAAATGCTGAAATACCACATCCAGACATCAGGACGTTCGCTGCATGCACAGGAGATAGACTTTAACGACATCCGCACCACCTTACAGGCCCTGTATGCCATATACGACAATTGCAATTCCCTGCACACCAATGCCTACGACGAAGCCATTACAACGCCCACCGAAGGAAGTGTACGCCGGGCCATGGCCATACAATTGATTATTAACAAGGAATTGGGTTTAGCTAAAAATGAAAATCCTTTACAGGGTTCTTTTATTATTGAAGAACTTACCGACCTGGTGGAAGAAGCGGTGTTATCGGAATTTGACCGCATTACTGAACGCGGTGGTGTATTGGGCGCTATGGAAACCATGTACCAGCGCGGAAAAATACAGGAAGAAAGCCTGTATTACGAAACCCTGAAACACAACGGGGAATACCCTATTATTGGTGTAAACACCTTCCTATCCTCCAAAGGTTCGCCTACGGTGATCCCATCAGAAGTAATACGAAGCACGGAAGAAGAAAAAGAATTCCAGATACAAACCGTACAAACCCTGTGCAAAGCCAGCGGCGAGAAAGGCCAGGAACGCTTAAATGCCCTGCAGCACATTGCTATACAAAACGGTAACATCTTCCAGGAATTAATGGAAACGGTGAAGTTCTGCTCGCTGGGACAAATTACACAAAGTCTGTTTGAAGTGGGAGGACAGTATAGACGGAATATGTAATTAAGTTAAAAGTGAGAAGTAAAAAGTTAAAAGGCTCAGAGATTAAGATTTAGGGTATAGCAAAAAAGAAGTAAGCCGAAAATCATATAGATGAAAAATAAGCATGCAGTAATCATCTTACTATTGTTAACCTGTCTCATACATGGTTGTGTTTCTTATGAAGACTTTTATAGTAAAAATTTAAAAAAAGGAATGACCCCTGTTTACATTGACACTTCATTAACTTCATATTTTGGTGTTTACAAATTGGACAGCATAGGCTCAAGAAAGGCAATTAGAGGAGTGAAGTATGACTTTTCAACTATTAAAGTAGAACTGCTAAAGAATAGACAGATGAGAATATCGAAATTACCAATTCTTGATATGCCTTCACATAGACATTTTAGGGTTCATGAAATTTTAGACACAATGTTTACATACAAATTTTCAAATCACCCAAATGATAATGAAACTTACATATCTTTTGATTCCAAAAACGAATTTGAAAGAAAAAAATTTTGGTGGGTGGAATTTAAAATCAGAATAATAGATAAAAATAAATATCTAATATTTGAAAGTAATGAAATTCCAACAGCATTAGTGTTGAAAAAATCATAAGCCGGAGGTGATCATTAATCTTAACCGAATCAGCTCAAATCTTGACTACACCTCAAAAAATATCCTTCAAGCAAGAGCTTAAGTCCTTTTGCATAACCGCTTTGGAAAAAAGAATTCAAACGGCTGAGCTGGCTGTGCAGCAGGCCCAGGAATCAGCCAACAGCGAAAGCAAAAGCAGCGCCGGCGATAAACACGAAACAGCCCGCTCCATGAGCCAGCTCGACAGCGACATGAACGCCAGACAAGCCGCCTAAGCCAAACGCGAGTTACAAGCCATACAAACCATCAATACAGACAAACTATATAGCACTTTTGTAAATGGTGCAGTAGCATTTTGCAACAATCAAATTTTTTTTATGTTTACGGGTTTGGGCAATGCCAGTGTCGGCGATCAGAAAATTATTTTCCTTTCTCCACAAGCGCCTTTGAGTAAAGCTTTGTATGGCAAACAATCCGGAGATGAAATTAGCTTTAACGGGAATAAAATAACGATCTCCGAAATTTATTAATGAAATCTGATGAAGGCCTGAAATTCGTGCATTCGTGGCAAAAATCAATACAACAATAGCCACGAATGCACGAATATATTTTTCTTTCTCCACAAGCCCCTTTATCTTTTTTGGTGTCAGCACCAATAGCATAAATAAAACAGCAATCGAAATGTCAGGTAATGTTATTTAATTGTAAATTTGCCCATTCAACAACATATAACTATGTCAAACAATTTACTTAAAGGAAAAAGAGGAATAATAACAGGGGCCCTCGATGAAAATTCAATTGCCTGGAAAGTTGCCTTGAAAGCTCACGAACAAGGCGCCCAGATAGTACTTACCAACGCCCCTATTGCCATGCGTATGGGCGAAATAAAAAAATTAGCCGATGCTACTAAAGCCGAAATCATTCCGGCCGATGCTACCAATGTGGAAGAATTGACCAACCTGTTTACCAAATCGCAGGAAGTATTGGGCGGTAAAATTGATTTTGTGTTGCACAGTATTGGGATGAGCCCCAACATCCGTAAAAATATTCCTTATACCGAACTGAATTATGATTTTTACATGAAGAGCATTGATGTTTCTGCTTTGTCTCTGCACAAGATGTTAAGCGTGGCCTATAAAATGGACGCAATGGCAGAGTGGGGAAGTGTGGTTGCACTTACATACATTGCCGCGCAGCGCACCTATCCTTTTTATACGGATATGGCCGAAGCAAAAGCCGTACTTGAATCCATCTGCCGCAGCTTTGGGTATCATTATGGCAAGGCCCGTAAAGTAAGGGTGAATTCTGTTTCCCAGTCGCCTACCAAAACCACTGCAGGTAATGGTATTAAAGGTTTCGGCGATTTTTACGATTACGCCGATATGAATTCTCCTTTAGGAAATGCAAGCGCCGAAGATTGCGCCAACTATTGCCTGAGCCTGTTCAGCGATTTCAGCCGCATGGTAACCATGCAAAACCTTTACCACGATGGAGGTTACAGCAGTACCGGTATCAGCATGGAACAAATGGAAAAGAAATAAAAGATTTACAAATGAAAAAACGGCCACTAAAATTAGTGGTCGTTTTTATTTAGGATAACAGGGCAAAAAAATTAAACCGGAATCTCCACATTTTTTTCTTCCAGCATTTTCTTTAAGTTTATCAATGCATACCGCATTCTGCCCAAAGACGTATTGATGCTCACCTTTGTAAAGTCTGAAATTTCCTTAAAACTCATGTCGTAATACATCCGCATAACCAGCACTTCCTTTTGTTCATCGGGCAGCGTTTCAATCAGTGTACGCATGGTTTTTTTAAACTCCGATTTTTCAATCGTATACTTATCGTTTTGTTCGATAGGAAGGATTGAAAAAATATCTGTTTCCTCCCCCTCGCTGTTCACCACGTTGGGGATGGTCGGCATTTTTTTAACCCTCCGGTAATGATCAATAACTAAGTTGCGGGCAATACGCATCACCCAGGGCAAAAATTTCCCGTCTTCGTAATACTGCCCGCTTTTTAAAGAATTAATTACTTTAAAAAAGGTGTCCTGGAAAATATCTTCGGTAATTTCCTTGTTCCGGACAATTAAATAAATGTGGGAATAAATTTTGCGTTTGTGGCGTTGTACTAAAATTGCCAGGGCGTTTTCGTCTCCGCGGATGTATTGGAACACGAGTTGATTGTCATCAATAAACTGCTGCATAGGTCCTCCTTTTTACTTGGTTGATTTATAATGTAAAAAGTAGCAGTTTATCCTATCGTGTACCTGGTTTTTGGGATTAATATTGTACAATACTAAGACAATATTTGTTAAATTCCAAACAGCTCGTGCAATTTTTTCTACACCTCATCGATCAAAGGGGGTTTAAATACCCCCTTTGTTTAGAAATAAATTTCAGGCGGCCCATCTATAATCTTAACTTTACTTCCTGAATTTTACACGTGAAACCTACTGATATTAGCAAGCCCGACCCTAAATCGCACATTATTATTAAAGGTGCGCACATGCACAATTTAAAAAACTTAGATGTGGCCATTCCCCGCAATAAAATGGTGGTCATTACCGGTTTATCCGGCTCCGGGAAATCTTCCCTGGCCTTTGATACCTTGTATGCCGAAGGGCAACGCCGTTATGTGGAGAGTTTATCGGCTTACGCCCGGCAGTTTTTAGGAAGAATAGAAAAACCAAAGGTAGAATACATCAAAGGAATTTCGCCGGCCATAGCGATTGAGCAAAAAGTAATTTCGCGCAACCCGCGCTCAACAGTAGGCACCACTACGGAAATATACGATTACCTGAAACTACTGTTTGCCCGCGTGGGTAAAACCTATTCACCGGTATCGGGCCAGCAGGTAAAAAGACATTCGGTTACCGATGTAGTAGAATATGTATGCGGACTAAAGGATGAAAGTAAAATCCTTATCCTGGCTAAATTACTCGTCCCTAAAGACAGGAGCATTGCCAAACACTTAGACTTATTAGCCCAGCAAGGCTTTACACGAATATTAGTAAATGAAGTGATTGTAAAAATAGCTGAGTTTGATGCAAAAAAAATAAAAACAACAGAAGGGATTTATTTATTAATCGACCGCATTGTCATTGATAAAAGCAGTGATGACCTGCAAAATCGCATAGCCGACTCGGTACAAACCGCGTTTTACGAGGGAAGCGGGGAATGTTTTATTTACGATGCTGAAAATAAAAAAAATAAATTCAGCTCCTTCTCCAATTTATTTGAATTGGATGGAATTAGTTTTGATGAACCCGATGTAAATTTTTTCACCTTCAACAACCCTATCGGCGCTTGTAAACACTGCGAAGGTTTTGGAAGTGTTATCGGCGTTGACCCCGGCCTTGTTATCCCCAACAAAAGCGCATCGGTGTACGAAAACGCAATTGCCTGCTGGAACGGCGAAACCATGAGCGCTTATAAAAACCAATTGTTAAAAAGCGCGCATCATTTTGATTTCCCGGTACACAAAGCCATTACCGAATTATCAAAAGCACAGTACAATTTATTGTGGACAGGCAACCAGCATTTTGAAGGTTTATATTCCTTTTTCAAAATGCTTGAAAAAGAAAGCTACAAAATTCAATACCGGGTTATGTTGGCCCGTTACCGCGGCAAAACGGTGTGCCCAGAGTGCAAGGGAACCCGCCTCCGTAAAGACGCCAATTATGTAAAAGTTGCAGGGCTTTCCATTTCCGAACTGGTATTGCTTCCGGTTTCAGATTTACTTCCGCTTTTTAAAAACATACAACTCAACGAACACGATACCAAAATTGCCAAACGGTTATTGATTGAAATTACCAGCCGCCTTCAGTTTTTAAACGAGGTGGGTCTTGGTTACCTGAACCTGAACCGGGTGGCCAATACCTTGAGCGGGGGCGAATCGCAGCGCATTAACTTAGCCACATCATTGGGCAGCAGCTTAGTGGGCAGTATGTATATTCTTGATGAACCCAGCATTGGACTTCATCCCCGCGATACGGAAAGGTTGATTACCGTACTTCGTTCTTTACAACAACTCGGCAACTCCGTAATTATTGTAGAGCACGACGAAGAAATTATGCGTGAAGCCGATCAATTGATCGACATTGGCCCCATGGCCGGTTCGCACGGCGGAGAACTGGTGTTTCAGGGCACACTGAACGATTTAATAAAAACAGACCGGAGCTTAACCGCAAAATACCTTACTCACAAATTAAGTATTGAGGTTCCGAAGGTCCGCCGCAAATGGAAAGATTTTATTCAGGTAAAAGGCGCTACTGAAAACAACCTGAAAAATATTTCTGTTAAGTTTCCGTTGAACACCTTGTGCGCCGTAACCGGTGTAAGCGGATCGGGCAAATCAACCTTAGTGAAAAAAATCCTCTTCCCCAATATGCAAAAAGCCTTAGGTGGTTATTTTGACAAGGAAAGCGGCAACCAATTGATCTCCGGCAGCATTAAACAAATCAACCAGGTTGAATACATCGATCAAAATCCCATTGGGAAGTCTACCCGCTCGAACCCTGTTACGTATGTGAAGGCTTACGATGAAATTCGCAACCTGTATGCCGATCAAACTCTTTCTAAAAACAGGAATTACAAACCTTCTCATTTTTCGTTTAATGTGGATGGTGGAAGATGTGAAGTCTGCGAAGGGGAAGGCATCATCAATGTAGAAATGCAGTTTATGGCCGACGTGCAATTAACCTGCGAGGCCTGCAATGGAAAACGGTTTAAACAGGAAACCTTAGAAATAAAGTACCAGCAAAAAAACATTGCAGACATCCTTGAAATGACCATTGACGATGCCATTGATTTTTTTGGAAGCGACAAGGAAAATAAAACCAGCAAAAAAATTGTAGAGAAATTAAAGCCCTTGCAAAATGTAGGTTTGGGTTATGTACAACTGGGGCAATCATCCAGCACCCTCAGCGGAGGCGAAGCACAACGGATAAAATTAGCTTCGTTTTTAGGTGCGGGGCAAAACTCCCCGGCTACCCTTTTTATTTTTGATGAACCAACCACAGGTTTGCATTTTCACGATATACAAAAATTATTGTACGCCTTAAATGCTTTAATTGAAAAAGGGCATTCGGTCATCGTAATTGAACACAACATGGAGGTGGTAAAATGCGCCGACTGGGTAATTGACCTTGGCCCCGAAGGTGGTGAAGAGGGCGGATATGTTGTATTTGAAGGAACCCCTGAACAATTAGCGGGCTGTAAAAATTCGTATACCGCTAAACATATCAATGCTAAATTAAAAGTTAAAAGTTAAAAGCCAGGAGCCAAAAGAGCGATTTCGGTTAGAATTAAATTCTTTGCGGACTCTGCACAAAACAAAAAACAAAATTATGAACTTCATCGTTAAACTACTCATCTCTACGCTGGCTGTACTAATTACAGCAAGGTTATTGCCCGGTGTAGAAATTAAAGACAATAGTTTTCTTACCGGTTTTATTGTTGCCGTTGTACTTGCATTTTTAAATTCGGTGGTAAAACCTGCACTGGTGTTTTTAACCATTCCCATTACTGTTGTTACCCTGGGTTTATTTTTAATCGTTATCAATGCCGGAATTATATTAATAGCCGATAACCTGATTGATGGTTTTCAGGTAAATGGTTTCTGGTCGGCCTTTTTTTTTAGTATCATTATGTCGATGGTCACTTCCTTTTTTGAAGCCATTAAACGTTCCGACGATAAAAAAAATCAGGGCGAATAAATTCTCCAATCAAAAATAACTGCTCAGTCCAAACTGAATAGCAGCGGTCCTTACAGCCGGGTTTCCCAATATATCGCGTTGCCACTGGTAACGGTAATTTAAACGAAAAACAGTTTGTGCCGTAGGAAGAAAACTTATACCGGGCGTAATTCCAACAATATGTTCATAGATTTTATCCCCCGTTGTTTCAAAGGTACCGATGTTCCAGTCCACATATTCAGTACGGAAAGCAAGATTCAATGTTGCTTTTTCCCAACCAAACATTTTTCGTTTAACAAGGGGCTGAATAACATCTAAATACCCGCCTTGTTGCCGCCTCCCGTAATTTTGTACACTCGCCGCGGGCACATCAACACTTACCCAGGCAAACTCACCAATCAATGTTGTATTCAAATAAGGGATGGTGCTGTTGATGTCAACTGCAAACACATCCAGTTTTCTTTTTTTATCTACGATCACCCCGTCCATTTGGTATTTGTTGTATACACCACCCATGTAGGAAATTCCTATCTCCCCGATCCTCCTTCTTTTTACAGCCAGTTTACCCGTAAACATGGGTTCGCCATTAAAGCTTTCTTCAAAACGATCTTTGTTTTGTTTGGAGGCTGGTAAAAAAGTTTTGCCTGCTGTATTTGAAACAATGCTTTCATCAAAGCCATTGGTTAAATAGGTTTCATACGCCAACACCCAATTGGCCTGGTATAATTTTCCATGCAAACCAAAGCCCGCATTCGACCAGGTTGCAGGAAGCAGTTGTGTGGCTGAAACCGGACGTTCCACAAAATTCCATTTGGGCCCGTCGTGATTTTGATTAAAGGCCCCGATCGGGTTCATCACTATTCCTCCCCGCAGGTTTAACAATGGATGAAACTCAACATCCACCGCTGCAAATTCTATATTAATTTCTTTGGTCCCGTCTTCAAATTCAAGCTCTGAAAGAAATTTTATTTTCTTTGCCATGGTGGAAGACATAAACATCGTTAACCTTCTGAATTGAAAAGAGAAGCCTTCAGATATACCATCCGTACCTGAATAATTTGTATTTACTTCCATGTATCCGCCCAGGGCAACAGGAAATTTACCCATTTGCAAAAAAGGCCGGTTGTACACCGCATCCAGGTTCATGTTTAATTTTGAAGAATCAGGAACAGTTCTTTTTAAGAACACACTGTCTTTTTGAGCAAAACTAAGTGTTGAATAGAACTGAATAAAAATTATAAGCAATACCTTATAATTCAATGTAAATATTTTCATAGTCTGTACTAACTTTATATTGTTTTAAGTCTTTGTCCACCGGCGGATTTATTGCCACTCCCTTGTTCGAAAATTCACCACCGTGGCAGGGGCAAACCAGGCTTATTTTATTCGGTTGCAATTCACAACTCTGGTGTGTACACTCCATCGAGAGCGCTACATAGTCTGTATTAAACTTATATACACAAACAGGAAATTGCAACTTATCGTTGCGGATCACAATAAACTTTCGTTCCACATTTTTCGCATCAATAAATTCTTTTTTGTTTATTTTTAATTTATTCATTTCAATGCTCGAAGAAGCGTAATAAACCGCACCACAACTTTGCAACACCGCCGATAGCAATCCTCCCCCTGCACACAGGAGGGTGCAGCTTTTTATAAAACTTCTTCTCTCCATTTTACAAGGATTCTAAAAATTTAATCAGTGATTCTTTCTCCTGTTCTGTTAAGGCATTAAATGCAGTCCTTCTGCCGGCTGCTTCTCCTCCATGAAATGCAATCGCTTCTTTAAAACTTCCGGCCCTTCCATCGTGCAGTAAAAACAATTTTCCACCCTGCGAGTCTTTTGCCAGGCCAATTCCCCACAAGGGAGGCGTTCTCCATTCTGCTCCACTTGCATTGCCTTCGGGATAACCATCATCCAGTGCTTGTCCCATATCATGAATCAAAAAATCTGAATAAGGGTGAAATGTTTGATTGCTCAGGGCGACAATATCCGAAGCAGGAGTTGTAAAAGAAGAAACATGGCAACTCACACAACCGATCTGGTTAAATAATTTTTCGCCGGCCACTACATCAGGATCATTCGCATTTCTGCGGGGTGGGGCCTTCAGCGTTCTTAAATAAAAAACAAGGCCGTTTACAAATCCGGAAGACACTTCTGGATCAGCAACATCGTCACCGGTATAATTTCCGAGCTGTGCATTGTACAAATCCTGTGTGTCAAAATAAGAAGTAATGCCAATGTCCTGTTTTAAGGCAAACACCACCTGGTCCTGAAGAGTAACCTTCTCCGCCTTTTTACCAAAACGGCCCAGGTACTGGCCATTGTTGGGTGTATGAATAGCCAATGGAACAAAAAAGTTAGTAGGGTTCACATAATTGGGCCTTCCGGAAATGCCATCGGCATCCACATCGTTTGGGTCGGCATTGTTGAGGATGGCCTGATCGTTTAAAGCGGCTATATATCCCAGGCCCATCACTATAGGGGCAATTCGTTTACTGAATACATTGGCTTCTGATGGAAAGGTTTCAGCTGTATATCCGATAACAGCATTTTGTTGCAGTTGAGGCCCGCCTTTATCAGCTAAATAATCAATAATAGATCCGTTTACATGGGCAAAGCGGGTCAATTCAGTTGAGGGATTGCCCTTGCCATTACCAACATGGCAATTGGAACAGGAGGATTGAACAAAGACGGGCCCCAGGCCCTCTTCTTTGCTGAATATCCTGGCAAAGGACGCATCCCCGATCAGGTGTTCCTTTTCCTGCTCAGGCGTTAAATCAGGAATGGTACCGGCTAAAATTTCTTCATCCTTTGGTGCAGGGGGGAGCATTTTTTTGCAGGAAGCAATTAAAATTGCAAACAAGGACAGGGCAGAAAGAACTAAAATTGTTTTTTTCATGGAATGTTATTTTATTTCTCAGATCGCGTATAATGTATGTTAAATAACATTTCACAAAAGTCCTTATTAATTATCAGAACTAAATTATTATTTTTGGTATACCTAAAACAATTTTTATGCGACAGGAAACTATTGAAAACTACCTCAAAACGATCTACAACCTGTCGGCCAACAACACCATGCTGGTGGGCAACCAGAAGTTGTCTGATAAATTAGGATTAAGGCCCGCAACGGTAACCGAAGGTTTACGAAAGTTGCACGACCTGAAACATGTTATTTATGAAAAATCTTACGGCACACGCTTAACTGCATCCGGAGCTAAACTGGCCCTAAGTATAGTACGGCGGCACCGGATCTGGGAAACCTATTTAACCAAAGAGCTGGGTTTTGGATGGGACGAGGTGCATGAAATTGCAGAAGAGCTGGAGCATATAAAAAACGACAAGCTGATTAATAAATTAGCTTCTATTTTAGGGAACCCCATTTATGATCCGCATGGCGATCCTATTCCGGATGCCAAAGGGAAAATTCTTAAAAGTAATTTCATTAAATTGTCGGAAACAAAAGTGAAGAACAATTACAAAGTGATGGGGGTTACCGATCATTCCTCTTCATTCTTAAAATACTTAGAAAAGCATCGTTTAATTATTGGTGCCTTCATCAATATAAAAACGATTGAGGACTTTGACAATTCCATTATTCTTAGTTGTCAGAAAAAAGAACTGAGCATTAGTGCAAAAGCGGCAGAGTGTATTATTGTGGAGGCTGTTTAGATTAAGTTAAAAATTAAAAGTCAAAAGTTAAAAGCCGGGAGCCAAAAGAACCTTCAAATTTTATTTCCTGATGATCTTGCACATTGTCGTTTGCTGTGCATTGCTGACTGTAACAAAATACATGCCGACGCTCAGATAAGTTAAATCTAAAGGGATTTTATTTACACCATCAATGCTTGTATAGTTTTGTGAATACACAAGCTCCCCATTTACATCACAAATACTAATTACATTTTGTTCCCCTGCTTTTTTTGCTGAAAAAGAAAGATTCACGATGCTTTCAGAGGGGTTGGGAAACACCTGCATTCTGCTTTGCTTACCCAATGTTACTGCAATTATTTTTGAATAGCTGTGTTTTCCGTCAAAGTCCGTTTGTTTTAAACGGTAATAGGATGTTCCGTTTAAAGGCTGCCGGTCGCTTGTTGTATAATTAAGCAGTGAATTGCTGTTGCCTGCTCCCTCCACAATTGTTAGTACTTCAAAAGAGTTCCCGTTCACCGAACGTTCAACAGTAAAGTAATCGTTGTTTGTTTCCATTGTTGTTGACCAGTTCAGGTCAACTTTATCCTGATCAGGGCTTGCTATAAAATTTAATAGGTTAATTGGCAATACGGTGTGCGACCCGACACCAAAAGGCGAAAAAGAAGTGAGTGTTCCCGAAACCCTTGTGTAGGGACCAGAGCCGGCCGCAGCTGCATCGGTACTTGTTGCTCCCCAGGCACCACCTGTATAGTGACTCACATAACAAACTGTCCGGTCGAAGGAAGTGAGTTCATCACCTGCATTCCATTGCACTGTTAAAGTAACATTCGAACCTCCTGTTGTCCCTTCTGCAATATTCCAGGTGCGATCCACCACATCGGCTGAATAAGCCGCCCCGCTTGTTCCATCAACCAGTACTGACTGCGAAGCTTTTGCTGAAAAATTATCTACCGTTGTTGTATTTACCACTGTTAAAGTAACTGGTGTATAACTGGCTGAGCTGATGCCAATGGGATAATCAACCGATGTTCGTTGCCCTGTCCCGATATTGTATTGTTTTAGCACCCCTGTTCCGTTTGTAACAATATATTTTGATGAACCCGCCCCGGAGATGATGCCGCTAACAGCAGTAGCGCCAATATTCAGATCGTGATCGCCCAGACTTATTTTACCGTTGCTTAAGGTAAAGGTATTTCTTACGCTTGTTGCAATACCAGTTCCCGGGGCTACTGTTAAACCATTGGTGTTGTCAAGTGTAAGGTTGTAAAATGTACTTGCAGCCGAACCGAGTATTTGCTGGGCAGAAGACCCGTTAAAAATTACATTACGAGTGCCGTAATTAAATGTTCCAGAATTATTAACCCAGTTCCCTTTAATATAAACATCGTACAGACCGGCATCTAAAGTTCCTGAACTAAGTGTCAGGTTTCCATTCAGTAACAAATCACTTCCATGTACAGTAACTGTTTTAGCAGAAGCAGCTATTTCTAAGTTGTATAAATCGCTTTCTTCGGCATGAATATAATAATTGGCATTTGTAGCCGATAAGCGCAATGTTCCCCCGCTGACACCTGTGGGAGTGGTGGATTTATCAATCCAGATGGCAAAGGCGTTGTTCCCGCTTACATTTTTCAGGTCAATTACACCGCCTGTGAAATTATAACTTGCACCCAATAAATCCATGGAGTAACTGCGTTCAGATGCTGCACTGTTGTTTAAATTCAAGGTGCCTCCGCTCATATTAAAAGTACCTCCGTTACTAAAAAACTCAGTTTGCAGGTTAACCGTGCCTGCTGATATTTCAAAGGTACCCGACTCTAAATCGATCACTTCATTGGTGCCGTCTCCAACAGTTAAGGTGGCACCGGCACAATTTACCGTTCCGCCGTTTATCCCCAAACCAACGGCCCCTGTTGAGGCCACGCCATTTATCGTCATTGAACCTGAATTTAACTGCAATACGCCACCATTTACCTGCACTGCATCCGTAACCGTTAAATTGCCCCCCGAAACCCGTAGAGTTCCATTGCTGCTACTATTCATAACTATACCACCTGACGCAGAAAGTACATCGGTGGCACCTGCGCTAATGTCCACTGTAATAACACTACAGGCAGCGGAAAATGTTATTGTATTAACCACAATGGGGGAATTAATGGCGACGGTTCCTGTTCCGGAATTGGCGTCAAAAATCACATCGTCACCTGATGTTGGGGCGTTCAAAACATCAGGACTTCCACCTGATGATGATGCCCAGTGATTTACAGCCTCCGCCCAATTGCCCGTTCCTCCAACCCAATACCTGTTAGCAGACATTAAGTAAAAATTATTAAACAGACAAGTTCCTGTTAAAAATAATTTGTATAGTCTCATGTTTTTAAAATATGCTATACATAAGTTAAGTCAATATTATCAAGTATTACAGGGCATAATAAATTGTTTTGAACAAAATACGTTTAATATTAGGAGTCGAATGAAATACTGAACTATTTTTGTCTGCGTAACGATTATGACAAATAAAGACATTATTGTTTGTAGATTCGTTCATTCGTTTTCCGGTTCAATACATTTTGTAAAGCCTGTGAACGAATAAACTATAAAACAACTAAACTACCCTCAACCTTGCATTAACCGTGTTTTTTGTATATTTGGTTTGAACCTAATCTTCCACCATGCTTTCTACACCCTTGAATAAACCATTCATTCTCTTACTGTTTGTGTTTTTTTCAGTAAGAATATATTCGCAAGCCTACCCAAGCCTTAACATTAATTTTTTAGCGAAGATCGATCCCGAAACCACCGTTAACTGGTATGGCAACAATGGTAAATACGCCGGCTGCTACGGCTGGCACAACCCTGCCGACAACCGTGAGTACGCTATCCTGGGGGGTACCAGGGGTAATTATTTTATTGATGTTACTATTCCTTCAAGCCCTGTAGTGGTTGATTTTGTTCCGGGGGCAGCCCAAAACAGTTTGTGGCGCGAGTTAAAAACCTATCAGCACTACGCTTATTTTGTAAGCGATGATGCCAATAGTAAACTACAAATTGCCGACATGAGTTTTCTTCCCGACTCAGTACACCTTGTTTATGAATCGGACAGCCTTTTTACCCGGGCGCACACTATTTTTGTTGACGGGCATTATTTGTATTGTGGAGGGGTTACCCGTGCCAACGGGCTTGGAAATTATTCCTTATGTGTATTGGACCTCTCAAATCCTGCCCAGCCTGTTTTGCTGCGCTCTCTCAACCAGGATTACACTTCACCGGGCTACGTACACGATATGCTGGTGCGGAACGACACCGTATATGCTTCCTGTGGGAACGAGGGCCTGCATATTTTTAAGTACGATGCAAACAATAATAATTTTACCCAGCTCGCTGCTTATACCAATTATGTACAGGCCGGTTACAACCACAGCAGCGATTTAACCGCCGACGGAAAAACACTGGTGTTTACAGATGAAGTTCCGGCCAATACAGTTGTAAAGATTTTAGATGTAAGCGATTTGAACAACCTTACGCTTATGGATACCATCAAGTCCAACGAAGGTGCAACACCACACAACCCCTATATTATTGGTAAGCACGCAGTCGTGTCCTATTACCAGGACGGAGTTGTTGTGTTCGACATCAGCGATCCTTCCAACGTTAGTGTAAGTGGTTATTTTGATACCGACCCTGCCCACGGGGTGAATGATAATTTTACGGATGCCCATATTTACCAGGGCTGCTGGGGGGCTTACCCCTTTTTGCCCAGTGGTATATTATTAGCCAGCGATATGCAAAACGGTTTATTTATACTCGATCCTTCCTCAGCTATAGGAATAAAAACCAAGCCTTCGCAAACATCGGTTAAAATATTTCCCAACCCTTCGCAGGATAATTTAAACATCCTGATAAATAGTAATAGCGAAGATAATCTTGATATCAGGCTTGTAGATGTATGCGGAAGAACAATTAAAATGGTTACTGAAAAAATACATACTTCCTTAAATAAAATCAACCTTAACTTAAGTGATGTTGCAGTGGGTTGTTATATTTTAAAAATAAATGGGCTAAGCCTTCAGCAAACCGAAAAAATAAATGTAAGCCGTTAATTTTATGTATAAGTCCTTGTTTAAAATTTTTGTTATTGGCGGCGGCATTTTTCTTTCCTGTTCTTCTCCGATCACAGATACAAACCAAACAACAGAAGCAGGTTCAGGTTTTATTTACGATAGCATTTCCGTCAACTATTCCCGGCGTTTTACTATATCTTATCAAAAAGGCTACAAGCTTATTCATGTGTTCAGCGACAGGAACAGCAAAGACACTACCTTTAGTTATGTGTTGTATCCACGGGGAACAGTGCAACCCCGGGTAAATTTTAAAGCGCAATATATACAGGTGCCGGTTAACCGTGTAGCGAGTCTTTCTTCTTTATACACCGGCTGTCTCGAAAAACTAAACCTGCGCGATAAATTGGTAGCTGTAGATAATGCCGATTTTATTTGCGATTCAGCTGTACTCAAAAAGGTGAGTAAGGGCGAAATAAAAGAAATCAGCAAAGGAAGCGGTAGCATGAATGTGGAACAGGCTTTACTGATCAATCCGGAATTAATTATTACCTACGGCATGGGGAACCCTGAAAAGGATATGAACCAAAAAATTACCAAAGCCGGGATCCCTGTAGCCATTAGTGTGGAACATTTAGAAACTTCGCCATTAGCAGGTGCTGAATGGATTAAGTTTATTGCCTGTTTTTTTAACGAAGAAAAACAAGCGGATTCAATTTTTAAGGGCATTGCTAAACGCTACATGGATTTAAAAAATTTAACAGCCAATTTACCCACAAAGCCAGGTGTATTAACCGAAATGAAATATGGTGATACCTGGTTTGTACCGGGCGGAAAGAGTTTTATGGCCCAATTGCTGAACGATGCCGGTGCAGATTATTTATGGAAGGAGAACGATAAATCCGGCAGCCTTCAGTTGAATTTTGAAGAGGTTTACAACAAAGCCATTAACACCGATTACTGGTTGAACCTGTTGTTTTGTAAAAGTAAAAAAGACATAGCTGTCCAGGATAAACGTTACACGGAAATAAAAGCATTTAAAACCGGCCAGCTGTATAACAACAATGCTTTTGTAAACAAAAAAGGCGGAAATGCCTACTGGGAAAAAGGATTGATGTCTCCGGATGAAGTGCTGGCGGATATGATCTTTATTTTTCATCCCGACCTGTTGCCCGGGCACCGGCTTAAATATTATAAAAAATTAGACTAATAAAACTTTTGGGATTTTAGTACTCACTCAAGAAATAGTTTCTGCAACACTTCTTTAAGTTCGATTTTTCTTCTTCTGCTGATCTCATATTCCTGCTTATTTTTCAGGGAAATAACACAGGGTTCTCCTTTTGAATAATGCTGAATATAGGTTACGTTAACAATAACACCTTTATTTAAACGTATAAAGTTTTTTTGTTCAGGCAAAAAGTCTTCAAAATCTTTTAATACACGGGGCGCGGTGTATTTTTGATCATCAGCAGTAAAAATACAGGTGTAATTATTAGCCGCTTCAAAACATACAATATCACTCAACTTCAAAAATTTAACTTTATCAGTATGGTGAATGGCCAATTTTTTTTCGTTTACAGTGTCGTCTATGTTGTTCAGTAAATTAACAACAAGGTTACCGGGATGTCCGGCTGAATTTTTTCTGCTTTTTACCTTTTCAACACTGCTCACCAGGTCGCTTATATCAACTGGTTTAAGCAAATAATCCAGCGCGCTGAATTTTATAGCAGTGATGGCGTATTTATCATAGCTGGTTACAAATATGGTATCAAAATTAATTTCATCAAACTTTTTTAATAAATCGAAACCGTTGCCGCCCGGCATCTGTATGTCCAAAAAAATAAAGTCCGGCTGCAGGCTGCTTATTTTTTCATAGGCTTCTGTAACAGAAGCTGCTTCATCTGCTATTTGTACACCGGGGCAATACTTTGTAAGGAGCTCTTTGAGCACAATGCGGCCCGACGGCTCATCATCAATAAGTATACATTTTAATTTATTCATGGTTGTTTTGCTGTGGGATGATAATGGTTACGCGGGTACCTTCAACACCGGTGCCTGCTCCGGTAATGTCTTCAATAATAATATTTCCCGCCTGGTTGTTGTTGAGGGTATTTAATATTTCAATCCGCCTGTTGTTTAAACTCAGCGCTTTTGATTTGTGGGTTTTAGCCGATAAGGCAGCTGCCCGCTCTCTTCCAACCCCATTGTCTTCAATAACTGCAATTAATTTATCCGCGATGAATGAAAGTGTAATTTTTATATATCCGTTTTTTTCTTTGTCCAGGTGCATAATGCCATGCCATATTGCGTTTTCAATATAGGGTTGCATCAGCATACTCGGCACATACAACTCGTGACTGTTTAGCTCTTCCCCACAAATTATTTCGTATTGAAAAACATTTTCAAAACGAAGTTGTTCCATTTGCATATACAGGTCAACAATTTCTAATTCCTGGGCCAGGGTAATGGTGTTTTCTTCGGAGTAATTTAAAACAAGCCGGATCAACTTACTGAATTTAGCCAGGTAGGTGTAAGCGTCGTCTGTTTTGTTGGTAAGGATATACCGCTGAATGGAATTGATGCAGTTAAAAATAAAGTGCGGGTTCATTTGCGCCCTCAGGGCCGACATGTGATAATCAGCAATCAGTTTATTCATGCGGGTTTTTTCGGCTTCCTTTTTTCTGATTCTTTTAATGTAAAGCTGCACGACCAATAATATTAGTAAGGTCATTGCAAGTATCACAAAAACAATGAACGGGAGTTTAAACCAGAAAGGTTTGTCAACAACTATTTTCAGAAGAGCGGGCCGGGCGCTTTTTATATTGTTTTCGTTGAGGGCGTAAACTTCCAATTCATACTCGCCGGGGGGCAGGTTGTTTAAACTGATTTCAGCATTCGCAATGGTGTGCGGCTCAGCATCGAGACCGATAAGCTGGTAAATTATTTTTTTTTCGGTTTTATCGTTTTTGAACGCCAGTACATCTGCAAGTATTTTTATATTGTTCTCATTATAGTTTAAAGACAACAGGGTGTTGCTTTTTTCAACTTCTTTCTTATTTACCCAAACAGTGTTGATATAAACCGTTGGCGGATATATATTGTAACGACTGTTGCTTTCTATTGGAAAATTATACAGCCCTTCACTTGTTGAGAAGTAAACATACTTATCATTTACACTTATATGCGTGATATCATCCGAAGGGAGTCCGAATGAAATATTGAATGCTTCCTTCCTGAGTACAGTATTCACCTGGCTAAGTTTTATTACTCCCGCATTGGTAGCCAACCATATATTGTGAAATTTATCCTCAACAATGTCTCTAAACTTTAAGGATGAGAGCTCTGCTTCCTTTTCAAAACCCAGCAGGTGATTGTTCACATACCTGAAGATGCCGGAATTTTTTGTGAGTACCCATATACTGTTATCCGAAGCGGCTATTGCTTTTGTTATGCCGCTTATACCGAGTATTTTGTTCAATGAATAATCGCTGAGGTTCATTTCATACAAACCATCATTGCAGGCGGCTATTAGTTTTCCATCCTGCGTAATTAAAAGGTTTTTTCCCAGTGACACCAGGTGGTTGTTTCTTTCATACGTTGAATTCCCAGTCCTTTCATAAATTCCAGTCGGGTGGATAGTGAAAATTCTTTTCCTGTATTCAACCACACTTCTTGTAGCGACACTATGGCTGTGTTCAAAATCGAAATCCTCAAATTTGTTAAACTGCACATCACTTTTTACGGTAAATTTATTACTGCCAATTACCCATCCGTCTTTTACCCTGAGTATATCGAAAATACTTGTTGAAAAACCACTGGAGGATTTAACCCGGTAACTCTTTAGCGAAAAACCATTGTATACTTCATTCAGGTAATTTTCCTTTGAATCAAAATACACCCTGTTGTCAATGCATTTAAGGAAATTATTTTTTTCATGTTTGTCTTTATTATCCCATATAGAAACAATGTTTTTATTCGAACAATAAAAAACACCCTCCTCCAGTGTAGTGCACCACATCCCTTTTTCTTTATCTTCACAAATCCCGCTCACCGATAAATCAACCAGGCTTTGTATTTTATTCTTTTCACTTAATTCAGAGTCCGGAAAATAATACAGCCCCCCCTGCCTTACCCCGCACCAAATACCATTGCTGGCATCGCAATACAAATTCAATATTTCATTTTTCACATAAAATATTTCATAAGTCAAATCGGGTTTAATTTTAATAAGCATATTGTGGCAGGTAAAAAAAGCCTCCCCTTTTAAATTAACCACCGTTAATGTCCTGCCAAATACAAAGGCATGAAAAATATTAGGGACAATTATCTTTGTTTGCTGAAGGCCATTTTCGTAGAGAAAAGTAATTTCACTATTATTTTTAATATAAGTTCTACCGACTTCTGCAGCATTTGGCGACTGTATAGGCAATAATAGTTTACCTGCCTTTTTCAATTTTAAAATTAATTGACTTGTGTCCTTTAAAACCGTTCTAAAATCCCCCGATTTAAGATTTAATTTAAAAGTAGTGCGCTGTGTGCCCAACCATAAAACAGAATCATTTCTTTGAAGGTAATTGGTTATATAATGTGCTCTATTAAGTTCTGCTTCAATTTTTTTCGACGAAGGGTGCTCCTTTAAAGTATCGTTGTTATAAACCAGCAACCTGTTTTGGGAAGTCATCATCCATATAGTTCCGCTTGCATCTTCTGTAACAGCGTAACAAGACTCTTCGGGTAGTCCTTCGTTTTTAGAAAAAACCTTTATTGTTTTGCCATTGTACCTGCAAAGGCCTGCATCGGTACTAAACCAGATATAGCCTTTGCTGTCCTGCATAATATTGTAGGATTCAGCAGAAGGGAGGTTCTTTAAATTATCAGGTCTGTAAAAAATGAGCTGCTGGCCAACCATGTTGGCCATACCAATAAAAAGAAAAAAGAACAGGTAAGTACTTATTCTCATCTAACGAAGATAATTGTTTATTAAAAAACCCTGTTCCCGTTTATGAAAATAAAATCGTTTGGTGAGAAAAACTGAGTTTGCGGTAGCCAAAGCGTATATCTTTGCAGGATGTAAAATTTTCTATCATGCTATCTAAACGTGCCGTTGTTTTATGGACAGGTGGTAAAGACTGTAACCTTGCTTTGTTTGAAGCCATACAACAAGGTTATGAAATAGTTTCTTTACTCAGCTTTGTCCCTCTTTATCCCAATTTCAAAGCGCATCCTATTCGCATGATGCAGCAGCAGGCCAATGCACTTGAAATTCCTCATGCAATCATTCCTATATCCGAACCCTACAAAGAAAGTTATGAAGCAGCCATTCTGAAAATAAAAGAAGAGTACGGTATTGATAACATTGTTACCGGCGACATTGCCGGGGTGCATGGCAATACCAACTGGATAAGCGATAGAAGTATATCCGCAGGTGTGAATGTATTCCTTCCGCTCTGGCACCTCAACAGGGAAGAGGTATTGAATAAATTGATCGCCCTTCGGTTTAAAGTTATTTTTTCCTGTGTAAAAGAACCCTGGCTTTCTGTCGACTGGCTGGGAAAAGAAATGAATGCTGAGTCTATTCTTGCGTTAAAAGAACTTCACCTGCGAAATGGAATGGATATATGCGGCGAAGCAGGCGAGTACCACACCCTGGTATTGGACGGGCCTTTGTATAAAAAAAGTATTTCTATTGATTCTTTTATCAGCCGGAAAGAAGATGCCCTGATGTATATGGATATTGCTGCCGTTTCACTTTTTGCTAAATGCCCTTATCCTTCGTAGATTTGAGGGTATTTTTATTTCTTGCAAACAACAGCTAAATACCGCCTCACCTTTTTATCCTTATCAGTACTATTGGTGCTGTTATTTATATTAGACTTATTTTCAGGTTCTGTACTCATTTCTCCTAAGGAGGTAATAAGCGGTTTATTTTCGGGGGAAGACAGCACCTATCATAAAATCATTGTCAACTTTCGCTTAACCAAAGCCATTACCGCTGTGCTTACAGGTATAAGTTTATCCCTGTGCGGTATGCTGATGCAAACATTATTTCGCAACCCTTTAGCAGGGCCTTATGTATTGGGCATTAGTTCGGGGGCCAGCCTGGGTGTGGCACTTGTAATGATGAGTGGTACTTTGCTGGGTTTTGAGATGAACGCATTCGGTGGAAAATTAAGTATTGCCCTTGCCGCCTGTGTAGGTGGCTTCTTAAGTGTACTGATGGTATTGGGTGTGGCCCGCAAAATTAAAAGCAATGTTACACTGCTGCTTGTTGGAATTATGATCGGGCATATTGCCGGAGCCATCCAATCGGTACTTGAATATGTAGCCAATGCCGAAAGCATAAAAGGTTTTATTTTATGGAGCCTCGGAAGCCTGGGAAATGTTACCTGGGAGGAGATGCTGATTTATTTTCCAGCCATTGTTATCACCTGCCTTTTTTCATTTACACTCATAAAACCTTTAAACGCTTTGTTGCTGGGCGAAAATTATGCGCATTCATTAGGCATTAACATAAAAAAAACGCGCCTTAAAATTATTATCATTACCGGTATCCTGGCCGGATTAACCACCGCTTTCTGCGGTCCCATTGCTTTTATCGGCATTGCTATTCCGCATATCTGTCGTATGTTATTTAAAACAGCCAATCACCGCATACTGATACTGGCTAACTTTTTAACCGGGGCTATTGCATTAATTACCTGCGATATTATCTGCCAGTTGCCCGGAACAGGCTTTGTGTTGCCCATCAATGTAATTACCTCCTTAATTGGTGCGCCTGTTGTGATCTGGTTAATTTTAAAACAAAAACAAATCAGTTGAACGATACAAACAACATAACACTGGTACTTAAAAACCTGCAAATAGGTTATACCGCAGGCAAACCTGTATTCAGTGAAATCAACCTTGAGCTCAAACCGGGCAGTTTTACAGGTTTGATCGGAAACAACGGCATTGGTAAATCAACCCTTTTAAAAACCATTTGTGGTTTAATTCCCCCCTTATCGGGAGAAGTGCTTATTGGAACCAAAAAAATACAACACTGCCCCCAACAGGAACTGGCCCGGCTCATCAGCCTGGTACTTACGGATAAAATAGAAGGGTTTAATTTAACTGTATTTGATGTGGTAAGTACCGGCCGGTATCCTTACACCGGTTACTTCGGTGAGCTTTCTGATAAAGATATTCAACTCACACAACATTATATTACGCAATGCGGAATTGAACACATTCAACACAAAAGCATTAGCGAAATAAGTGATGGGGAAAGGCAAAAAGCGCTCATTGCGAGGGCCCTGGCCCAACAAACACCAGTCATGTTACTGGATGAACCAACCGCTTTTCTGGATTATGCTTCTAAAAAAAACAGTACACAATTATTAAAAGACATGGCCCACCGTGAAAATAAAATTATTTTACTTTCCTCGCACGACCTGGATATACTGCTGCGTTACGCCGACCAGGCTTTGTTAATAGAGGAAAATAATACATGTACTTTAGAATCGCCCGAAAATATGAGGGCAAAATTTTATTTATGACAAGTGCTTTTATCAACTGGAGTGGGGGGAAGGATTGCACCTTTGCCTTGCATAAAATATTGGAAGAGAAAAAATTCAAACCTGAGTTTTTATTCACCACCTGCTCGCGCGATTACAACCGGGTGAGTATGCACGGTGTACGTAAAGAACTGATTACGCGACAGGGCTTTGCCTTGGGCATCAAGTCGCGCAAGTTATATGTGCCACAGGACCACACCCTGGAAACCTACAACAAATTTATGAAGCACGAAATGCTGCTGATGAAACAACGGGGGATTGATTACGCTGTTTTTGGTGATATATTTTTGGAAGACCTTAAAAAGTACCGGGAAGAAAAATTGGCCGAAGTTGAATTGAACGGCGTGTTCCCTTTGTGGAAAAGGGATACCAAAGAATTATTAAGGGAATTTATTGCATTGGGTTATAAAACAAAATTAATTTGCATCAACGCTAAAAAATTAGACCGTTCGTTTTTGGGCCGTACTATTGATGAGCAATTTATCAGTGATCTTCCTGCCGATGTTGATTGTTGTGGAGAGAATGGGGAGTTTCATACCTTTGTTTACGAAGGGCCTGTATTTAAGCATCCCATTGAATTCAAAGAAGGAGAAACCGTTTACAAAGAATACAAAAGCAAAGATCCCAGTCACGATACTGGCTTTTGGTACCTGGACTTAGTAATTAGCTGATGTGATGATTAGCTGATTAGCTGATGGAAGAGACAGGTAAGAAAAACCTTTCAGGTGGTGAGGATTAGCAGATGTGATGATTAGCCAATTAGCTGATGGGAGAACCAGATTTGAGATGATCAATGTCTACTATCTCAATACTAACATCTCAATACTCAATACTAACATCTCAATACTCTAAACTTTCAACTCTTGACTCTAACAAAAATACACCAGTTCACCGGCCACAACGGCAGCGTTTATGCACTTGCACAGGGAACATCGCCTGCAATGGTGCTGAGTGGAAGTGCCGATCATTTTATTGCCCAGTGGAATTTAGCAACATTACAGCCCGATAATTTTTCAGCCAGGTTTCCTTCTACCGTTTATTGTGTTTTTCCAATTTACGAAATGAATATACTTTGTGTGGGAACCTCAACAGGTAGCCTTCACCTGATTGATCTCAGTAAAAAAGAAGAAGTAAAAATACTACAATACCACACAGCCGGAATATTCGACATGCAGGTTTCATTTAAACACCGCTTATTAATTAGTGCCGGTGCCGATGGAAAGCTAAACGTATACAAGCTGGATGATTTTAAACACCTGCATACTTTTTCCATTTCCCAACTCAAACTCCGCAACATTGCCCTTGATGAAGGAAAGAATGAGCTTGCGCTCTGCGATGGGAATGGTTGTCTCCATATTTTAAACCTTCCTGATTTTAGTATTCAAAAAACATTCAAAGCGCATGAGCTCTCCTGCAACTGTGTCCTCTACTATCCCGATGGCAAGTACCTCTTAAGCGGTGGCCGCGATGCCCACTTAAATATATGGGACCGGGAAAATAATTTTCAACTTGTTCAATCCATTCCTGCACACAATTACGCCATTTACGATATAAAATACTTAGACGGCAAAAACATGTTTGCCACAGCCAGCCGCGATAAAACTATCAAGCTATGGAACGCAGACGATTTTAGTTTCATCCTGCGCATCAATAAAGAAACCTACAACGGTCACATCAATTCCGTAAACAAATTACACTGGAACAAAGAAGAACAGGTTCTTGTTTCGGCCAGCGACGACAGAAGTTTAATTGTTTGGAAGATCAGCTAAGCTATTTCATCTCATTGTTTATTTTGATTTAAATATTCCCAACAGGCTGTTGATTTTATTTTTCAAATTGTTGTAGTGCATTTCACGCTTCATGTCTTTCATGCAATACTTACACAGGCAATCAATGTATTTATCATCAATGTATTCCCTTTCCTTATCGTTCAGCTTCACTTCCGAGCACTGGCACTGTATAATGTTGCCCACCTTGCATTCGAACGCATTGGTGCAACGGGGGCATTTTTTTATTTCGTGATGGGGCATAAAACAATTTTTATTTTAATACGGAGCTTACTGAGAAACAGAGTTGCACAGAGTTTGAAAACCCTGTACAACTTTGTTAGACCTCCTCTATATTTTTACATCAACACTTTATCAACTAATTTAACTCTTGCATTTTGTGCAGCGGTGACCATGTTTTTAAGTGCCAGTTGTGTTTCCGGCCATTTACGGGTTTTTAATCCGCAATCGGGGTTCACCCATAAATTCCTTATGGGTAAAAACGACGAGGCCCTTTCGAGCAGGTTTTGCATTTCTTCTATTGTAGGCACGCGCGGAGAGTGAATATCATATACACCCGGGCCAATTTCATTGGGGTATTTAAAATCAGCAAAAGCCTCCAATAGCTCCATCTGCGAACGCGATGTTTCAATCGTTATTACATCTGCATCCATGTCGGCGATGTGTTTAATGATATCGTTAAACTCACTGTAACACATGTGCGTATGAACTTGCGTTTCATCTTTCACACCGCAGGAGGCTATTTTAAATGCTTTTACAGCCCAGTTCAAATAGTCTGTCCAATTCTTTCTGCGCAAAGGCAATCCCTCCCTTATCGCTGGTTCATCTATCTGAATTACTTTTATTCCTGCCCGTTCCAGTGCATCTACCTCATCACGAATGGCCAATGCAATTTGATTGGTAGTCTGCGAACGCGGTTGATCATCACGTACAAAGGACCATTGCAGAATGGTTACCGGCCCTGTCAGCATCCCTTTTACCAGCTTATTGGTTTGGGCCTGTGCAAACTTACTCCAGCGGACAGTCATGTCCTGTGGCCGGCTTACATCGCCATAAATTACAGGTGGTTTAACGCAACGGCTACCATAGCTTTGCACCCATCCGTTTTTTGTAAACAGAAAGCCTTCCAGTAATTCCCCAAAATATTCTACCATGTCGTTTCGTTCAAACTCACCATGCACCAATACATCCAGGCCTATACCTTCCTGCCACTTAATCGCTTCAATGGTGGCCTTTTCTATCTCCTTTTCATACTGTTGCTCTGTTAATTCTCCTTTTTTCAAACGTGCCCTGAGTTGCCGTATATCATCTGTTTGCGGAAAGGAGCCGATAGTCGTGGTAGGAAACAGTGGCAATTTAAAATTAGCCTGTTGAATCTTTTGCCTGATTTTAAATTCACTTTTACGCCGGGAATCCTTATCAGTAATTGCATCCAAACGCTGCCTTACATCTGGGTTGTGTGTTAAGGCAGATGTTTTGCGGGAAAGAATAGTTTTTTGGTTCTGTGATAAACTTTCCTTATCCCCATTTACAATATGATAAAGGTCATTTACCTCTTTCAATTTTTGTTTGGAAAAAGCCATCCAGTTTTTTATTGCCGGGTTCATCCCTGTTTCTATGTCCAGGTCATAGGGCGTATGCAGTAATGAACAACTTGGAGCAATCATTACCCGATGTTTGCCAATTTTTGCAATTGCTTTTTCAATAAAAGTTAAGGAGGCTGAGTAATCATTTTTCCATACATTTCTTCCGTCTATCACCCCTAATGAAAGTGTTAGTTTCTCAGGAATAATTTCAAGCACCGCATCTAATTGCTGAGGGGCCCTTCGCAAATCAAGGTGCAAGGCGCATACCGGAAGTGAAACAGCCAGGGGAAGGTTTTCATCTACCCCGTCAAAGTAAGTTGCAATCAGGAATTTTAAACCTTTGGTTTCTTTACTTAAAGTAGTGTAGGCTTCTGTATAAGCCTGTTTCTCGTTTTCATTTAAGTCAAGAGCCAGAAAGGGTTCGTCCAATTGTATCCATTCGGCCCCGGCATGTGCCAGTTTATTGAACAGTTCAATGTAAACAGGCAGCAACCCTTTTAATAAATCAATCCGGTTAAAACCTTCTTCTTTTTCTTTTCCCAGCAACAGGTAAGATACCGGGCCGATAATAACGGGCTTGGGTGTTTTCCCCAATACCTGTTTGGCTTCAGTAAATTCGTTCAGAATTTTATTTGAAAAAAGGTTAAAGCGCTGACTCCTGCTAAACTCCGGAACAATGTAATGGTAATTGGTATCAAACCATTTGGTCATTTCCATGGCCGTAATGTCCAAACCATCTTTTTGGTAACCGCGTGCCATGGCAAACAGCAGGTCAATTTCCTTGTTTTGTTTATTCTCGGTAAGTACCGGTGTGTACCTTGAAGGGATGGCTCCTACTGTTAACGACAGATCCAGCACCTGATCGTAAAAACTGAAATCATTACAGGGAATAAGGTCAATGCCTTCATGGGCCTGTGTTTTCCAGTTTTGTTCCTTAATTGTTTTACCTGTTTCAAAAAGTTCTTCCCTTGTAATTTTGCCCGACCAATAAGATTCGCAGGCTTTTTTAAGTTCTCTGTAGGCACCTACTCGCGGGTAGCCCAGGTTGTTTTTTAGCATAGTTTATTTTTTTAGACATGAATACTATGTTCTAAAAATTCAATATGCTTTCGGAAGAGTGGATGGAAATGAAAAGAAACATGCGCAATTACCCTGGCCAGTAGTAATACGACATATTCCTGATTATTGCTTCATTCCGCGAAAGCATTCATCTATCAGTATAAGCAAGTCTCCTGGCTTGTAACATTGTTGTCTTCCTTCTCATCCGCCGAATGCGGACAATGGAATTTTTAATGACAACAACTTTTTTTGTTACTTACAGTTGCGCGACAGCCCGTGATTCACACACGGTTCCTTTTTAAGAACAGCATTACCTGTTCACTTATAATGGGAAGAAGGAATTAAAGAACTTAAAACAAATGTAGAATAATTTTTGAGCTTCAAAAAAATTATTTCAACTGAGCTTCTTTCTTTGGCAGAAAACTTAAAATTTTCAGCAGCACTTCCGGGAGTTTTTGAACCTGATTTATTGGTGTCTCCGTAATCAGTTCATAAGGCTTTATCTTTATTAGGGCAGGTAAATATTATTGGTAATAAATACAAAATCATTTACGCTTAATTGTTCCGCGCGTTTGTTTAATATTTCGTGTTGTAAAAATTCTTTGTTGGTAATAAGTGGTTTTAAGGGGTTTCGTAACATTTTTCTCCGCTGGCCAAAAGCTGTTTTTACCACTTTAATAAACAGCGCTTCATCACAATCTAATTTTACCGTGTTGTTTCGTTTAAGCCGGATAACAGCCGATTTAACTTTGGGTGGGGGGTTAAATACATTTTCGTGAACTGTAAACAGGTATTCAATATCGTAATAAGCCTGTAACAATACACTGAGTATGCCATAAGCTTTACTACCCGGTTTTTCGGCTATGCGTTCGGCCACTTCCTTTTGAAACATTCCCACCACTACATCCACCCTGTTGTGAAACTCCAGTACCCTGAACATAATTTGTGAAGAGATGTTGTAAGGAAAATTACCAATGATATTAAAATGCTCCGATACCAAAGCATTAAGATCATGCTCCAAAAAATCGGAGAAAATAATTTTATCTTTTATTTCAGGGTATTTTTTCTGCAAATAGGCAATGGATTCCATATCGATATCCAAAGCAAAAAATTTATTGGGCTGGTTGATCAGGTATTTGGTGAGTACGCCTGTTCCGGGTCCTATCTCAACAATACTTGCGTCCTTGTTGCACTCTAATAAACTGTTTGCAATTCGTCTGGCGATGTTTTCATCAGTTAAAAAATGCTGGCCCAAATGTTTTTTCGCACGTACAGGTTCCTGCATTATACAATTTTTAATATTGTTCTGAAAGCCGCAAATTTTCCTTCATACTTAGTGCGGTGATCCTTTTGAAGGCGTGGTGCAAATTCTGTCTGGTATTTTTCAAGGTCTACCATTTCCAAAAATTTGTATTGCATCGAATAGGTATGGCCTTCGTCATCGCTTAATACTTTTACCATCTGGTGGTCAATAAAACAGCCTGTTTTCATCACCTCTTGTATGTGCACTTCTTTCATCCAGCTGTACCATTCTTCGTGAACACTGGCGTCGATATTTACAGTTACGTTATATATATACATAATTTTATTTTATTCGTTTACTTGTTCACCCGTTCATTTGTTGTCCAGCACTGAAGAACAAGTAAACGAATAAACAAAAGAACGATATTAATTCACTACATCCCCCCTTAGCTTACGGAAACGTTTCCTTGCCTCTACGGTGAATACACTTCCGGGGTACTTCGTTAAAAATTCCTGGTACAGTGTTTTTGCTTTTTCAAGGTCTTTGAGGTTGAATTGGTAGATCTCGGCAATTTTAAAAAGTGCATCGTCCCCGAATATTTCATCACCATAATTGTCTGCCACACGCTGGTAGGCTTCAAGGGCTTCTTTGTATTTTCCCTGTTTGGCGAAAATAATTCCTTTCTTAAAATAAATATCATCTGCTAAACTGTGATTCTCAAAAAGTATATTGATGGAATCCAATCGGGACAGCGCTTCTGCTGTTTTGTTTTGCACAATCAACAAATCAGCCGACGAGAACATTTGCAGCGGCACTTCATTGGTGTCTACATTAATGGCATCTCCAATAACTAAGGAAAGGTCCATTGCATCGTTGGAAATAAGTTTGGCGGTGGCGCCTTTTAATACGTCTAATTGTGCCTTTGACCATTTAAAATCCCCGGCATAAAAAGCGAGTTTTGCATTGCGGAATTTTGCTTCCTGGCCCACCGCATCGTACTTAAAGGCTTTTTCTACCTGTGAATAAAGCAGAGAAGCTTCCCATATATCGCCGGTCACCAACAATACATCGCCTAAATCTAATTTACATTCCGCCAGGGCATTTTTATCGAGGCCGGGCAGGGCAATGGCTTTGTTCAACAGTTCCATTGCATCCTGTGTTTTATTGAGGTAATAGGCCTGTAATGAAGCCAGTTTGCGAAGTAAAGGAATGGTGAGTTGAGAGATATCAAATTGCTGGATAGTGCCTTTTAATTTTGTTTCCAGGTCAAGTAATTCCTGTGGGTTATAATTTTGGGTGCGCACAATTTTTTCGTACAGTGCATTGGCTGCTTCAATGTATGCCTGGTTGTAATAAAAATTTTCTTTCCCTTTGGAAATAATATAATCGAAACATTTTGCAGCCACCTCATAATTTTCATTGCTCACACAAATCCTTCCCAGGTCCATTAAACGGTAGCCGTCTTCTTTTTTGCGTTTATCAAGGGCTTTGCTTTGGATATAGGCCGCATCAAAATCTTTCTGCTGCATTAAAATAAAAATCAAAAATTCCGAAAAAATAATTTTTTCAGGATCAGCCTGTATGCGTTTCTGAAGTTCCTGTTTTAAAATAGGATTGTTAAAGCCACCTTTATCATCGTCGTAACCCAGGCTGCTTTGCAGGTTGTTCTGAACATTCAGCAATTCTGTTTCCCTAAAGTCCAATGCATCCAGCAACTCATTAATCATAGCGCGTATATCGCCTTTTTCCTTATAGATCTCCGCCTTTTCATAAAAGTAAGGGTACATGGCCCCGTTAAATTTTCCGGCCTTTGTATAGGTTTGTATAGCGTACTCGTACAATTTATTGTTGCGGAAAGTATTGGCGAGGGTACTCACAATGTTGTAATCGTCGGGCATTTCTTTAATCGCTTTGTCGTATTGCTCCATTTCTTTTTTCTCATCCCCCTCCGCCTTGTACACATCAGCCAGGTCGATGTACAAATACACATACTGCGGAGTGTATTTCAATTGTTTCTTTACAATTTTCTCCGCCTTTTTATATTCTTTTATAAAGAGCAGACATTTAAAATAATTGGTATAAAAGCCATAGGGATTTTTGTCGTATAATTTCTCATAATACACAATGGCTTTGTCGTATTCTTTGTTGTTAAAGAATTGAAGGGCCAATTGCTCATCGGTGTTTTTTTGAGCAAACAACACTGAGGTAAAAAAAATAAATATGATAATCAGTGCCTGTTTCACTTTTTGTTGGTATAACGTTCAATCAATTCTTTTATTTTAATGTTCAGCGAATCAAAACGCGGAAATTCATTTTTCGACAGGTTCATGTCTTTGTCCAATTGTTTTAATAAGTCGAGGGTGTAAGCTTTTTCATTCTGAAAATACTCAAATGCCCTCGCTTCCTCAATTTTATTATTTTTTAAATCATCAGCCAGATCACGCAATTGATTTTTGCTTGTTTCCAGTTCAATGATAAAATCTTTGTTTTTGGAATACAGGTAAACCAAAGGTTTTTTAAGGTCCTTGTAGGCATTAACCGCTTCCCCGTCTTTTTTTTCGAGCGTATCTTTTACATGCTCCAAAATGAAGTTGAAGTTTTGTTCGTATTCATTTATTCTCCTGCTTAGCCTTGCCGTATCAATTGTTTTATAAACCGCAATTCCTTTTTCCAATTCCAGCTTAAGGCTGTCGAGTACATGAATTTGTTTTTCGAATTTTTTCTGGTGGTCGCAAAATGAAAACAACAAAGTAATGAGAAGTGCTGAAAATATACCAATTGTTTTTTGCATAGTTTAAAAATAGCGATTTTTAGAATAGAAAAAACCTCCCTGAAACAACGGAGGTTTTATTCATAAGCTTTTTGTGTTAAGATTAGTTAATGATCCCGAATCTTGTATACGGCAACAACACTTTCGGTATTTTAATCCCTTCGGGGGTTTGATTGTTTTCGAGCAAAGCAGCTACAATCCGCGGTAAAGCCAGGGCGCTCCCATTTAAACTGTGCGCCAATTGTGTTTTACCATTTGTATCTTTAAAGCGGCATTTTAACCGGTTGGTTTGAAACGTTTCAAAATTGGATACCGAACTTACTTCAAGCCAGCGTTTTTGCGCCCCGCTAAACACTTCCATGTCGTAAGTTAATGCCGAAGCAAAACTCATATCGCCTCCGCATAGTTTAAGGGTACGGAAGGGCAATTCCAATTCGGTTAACAGGGCCGCTACATATTGGCGCATGCCTTCAAGTGTAGCGTACGATTTTTCGGGATGGGCGATCTGTACAATTTCTATTTTATCGAACTGGTGCAAACGGTTTAAACCGCGTACATCTTTCCCATAACTTCCTGCTTCCCTTCTGAAACAAGGGGTGTAACCACAATTTTTTACCGGTAGTTCACTTTCCTTTAAAATAACATCGCGGTAAATATTGGTAATGGGCACCTCTGCAGTTGGAATCATATAAAGGTTATCAACACCCACATGGTACATCTGCCCTTCTTTATCCGGTAATTGCCCGGTTCCGTAGGCACTGTCCTCGTTCACCAGGATGGGCGGCTGCACTTCGTTGTAACCTTCTTTTTCAGCCCGGTCTAAAAAATAATTAATTAAAGCGCGTTGCAGTTTGGCCCCTTTGCCTTTGTACACCGGAAAGCCTGCGCCCGTCAATTTTACGCCGAGTTCAAAATCAATTAAATCGTATTTAGCGGCCAATTCCCAGTGCGGCAAGGCGTTTTCGGGCAAGGCAGGTTTGTTGCCGTACTCAAATACCACTTCGTTGTCTTCAGGAGTTTTACCAGCAGGCACTGTTGTATCAGGCAAATTAGGAACCTGTAAAAGGATGTGTTGAATTTCTTCCTCTTTCGATTTAAGAACATCGTCGAATTGTTTTTCCTTTTGTTTTAACTCAGCGGTTTGCCCTTTAATGGTTTCAGCTTCTTCTTTTTTACCGCTTTTCATTAAATCACCAATTTGTCTGGCCAGCTGATTGGCTTCTGCTTTAACACCATCAGCGTCTTTTTGCGCATTGCGTCTTTCAACGTCTAATTGTATGACCTGGTTAATGAGGGTTTCGGCTGCTGCAAAGTTCTTAATAGCAAGGCGTTTAATTACTTCATCCTTGTTTTCGCGGATGTAACTAATCTGGAGCATAAATAAATAATTGAATAATTTTTAAACAGTTTTTGTTACCTGGTAACTAAAATTTTGTCTAAAATTACTCTTTTATCCATTAGGACCTGCAAAAAATAAATTCCTTCGGGTAAATCACTCAGATCAATTTGCTGTTCATATTCACCCAGCCCTTTTTGTTCGGAGCGGATTGTTTTTACCCGTTTACCCTCCGTGTTAATCAGGTTAAAACCAACAGCAGAAGGGCTTTGAAGGGAATATTGAATGTTGAGTTTATCGTTGGCCGGATTGGGGAAGCTTGTTACAGCAACAATATTATTTATTTCATTGATACCGGTGTTGGATTTATTGACATTCCAGACCACTGAAAAAGTATGTAAACCCGGGTGTGTAGCCGACTTAGACAAGGTATTGGTATCGATAACCGTTACCGATACCGTGTTGTTACCACTCACAAAAGCAGAATTATTGATACTTGTGGAATCAAGGTTGTAAGCAACGGTTGAATTGTTTAATTTCCAGGTGCGCTTTAAGGTATTGGGCAACGGTTTTAATAAAGTAGTTTTAAACATCAAAGCTGTTGCAGGAGCATTGATGGTGGCGGTATTCGGAGGTGAATAAGCATCAATGGGATTGGTAAGGCTGTGTATTTTTTCGATGATGGTTTCCTTGCATACAGCACAAAATGCGGAACCCAGAAACTGCATTTTACAATTCTGATGGGGCCTGAACCATTGCGATTGGGGTGCCGATGAGCCGTAAGGGAAAACACCGATGGAGTTTAATCCCACCCAGGGACTCCATTTAACTGATGAAGAGCTGCTTTGTGCGGTCATGTTCGGTTTTTCGGCTGCATAACTTGTACCGGCCCAGTACTCGTCGGCCAGGCCGGCAAAGGAATGTCCAAATTCATGGGCCGCAATTTCGCTGGAAGAGGAATGAATAGACACCGTTGCGTAAGACCCTCCCGATCCACCGTACTCAGTAGAATTGGCAATCACCATGACCATATCATACGCAGGCATATTGGCCGCGAGCACTGAAGTAACAGCGGATGAATTATTGGCAACAATAAGACGGTGAATACCCCCGTAATCAAAACCAGAGCCTAAGTAGTTGTTTACAGAAGCCACCGGAAAAACAGGTTCGCTTACATCGGTGGCTGTTCCCGGATGCTTTGCGCCCGACTGGGAAGAAATTACTTTTACTGCAAATACATTAAAATACGATTTATACTGGCTGAAAGGCGCTGTGTTTAACAGGTAATTAGAAATAGTAGTAGCATTGCTAATGAATTGGCTTTGCTGTGCAGCTGCATAACCATCGGCTAATAACACCATGTTGATCCGCTTGTTTACATTGCCGTTGTATAACAAGGTATCTACCGCAAACACCTGTGCTTTATTGATTAGTGCAATCAGTACAAAGCTGAAAAAGAACAGAATTTTTTTCATGGGGGAGGATTTAAGTTAGAAGTATAAAGTTAAAAGCCGGGAGTCAAAAGAACAATAACGATTACAATTGCGCCTCTGCAAGAAATAAATCAAAAAGCGATTTTAACAACATTATTGGTTTTTTTATAATTTATATACTCATAAATTAACAATTTATTTGCATTATTTATCCAACTCATCCTAAGCGAAAAATCAGAACTTGGTAAATGAAGGGATTTTGATTCAATAGTACCATTTTCACTAAACACATCCATTCTTCTGTACAAAGGGTGTTCAACATAAATTTCTTTTAATACAGTGGTACCATTACTAAACACCAGTTTCAGACAATCCGGAAAGGAATTAGCGGTGTTTTCCTGCTGCGGCTTTAATTTTCCCTCCGTAATAATTTTATCTTTTAGGGTCACATCAAGAACATTGCTCAGCGAATCTTTGCTTGCTGTAAATACAAAAAAAGCGATTTTGGCTTGTTCCTGTACGTTTATGGTATCAGTACTTGTTGTGTGCTTAGGATGAGTGCAGCCTGCAAACAGCATAGAAAATAGCACTGCTACAAAAATTTTAAAATGAAGCCAGGCAGACATATATTTCGTTTGGGGTGAAATATAAATAAAAAAACCGATTAGCAATCATTGCCAACCGGTTTTTAAAAGTACGCTGTATTCTGCTGAATTTATTTTTTAGAACATTCGGGGCCGCAGGTTTTTTCACATATTTCTTTGGTGCTGCATTTATGTTCACAACTGCATACAAATTTTGTGCTGTCTGATTTTGATTTTGTTGAATCTTCATCCGCTTTGGATAATTCTTCAATCGCGTCAACCACCGCCGTACCCGGTGTATGCACCGACTCTTCTTCCCCTTCGGTATGTTTTGCTTCGTTACAGGAAACCAGCGCAAACAAAACAAGGCTCAATACAACTGTGATTTTTTTCATCTCCGTTTTTTATCGTTTACTTGTTTATCTGTTTATTCGTTCGGGACTATTCATCAGCTAATCATCAACACCGGTAAGCTTTTCATTTACCTATCTCCCATCAGCTAATCATCCCATCAGCTAATCATTATTACCTATTCACGTTTCATTTACCTATTACTCCCATCAGCTAATCAGCATATCATCACATCAGCTAATTAGCTAATCACTAAGCTGTAACCTTTTCCCCCTTCAACACCGCCGCCATTGTTTTACCAATAATAGCCGGCGATTCCACTACATGGATACCACACTCGCGCATAATGGCCATTTTAGCTTCCGCTGTATCGTCTTTACCACCCACAATTGCACCTGCGTGACCCATGGTACGGCCTTTAGGAGCTGTTTGCCCGGCAATAAAACCAACAACCGGTTTTTTGTTCCCGTTTTCTTTAATCCAGCGGGCAGCTTCTGCTTCAAGGCTTCCACCAATTTCACCAATCATCACAATTCCTTCTGTTTCAGGATCGTTCATTAACAGTTCCACTGCTTCTTTGGTGGTGGTTCCTATAATCGGGTCACCGCCAATACCAATGGCTGTGGTAACACCCAAACCTGCTTTTACAATCTGATCGGCTGCTTCATACGTTAATGTACCCGATTTGGAAACAATGCCTATTTTGCCTTTTTTAAATACAAAGCCCGGCATAATACCTACTTTGGCTTCATCGGCGGTAATAATACCAGGGCAATTGGGACCTATTAAACGGCAATTTTTACTTTTTACAAATTCTTTCGCGGATATCATGTCTTTAACCGGAATACCTTCGGTAATACACACCACCACTTTTATTCCTGCATCTGCGGCTTCCATAATGGCATCTGCGGCAAAACCTGCAGGCACAAATATAATGGAAACATCTGCTCCTGTTTTTTGAACAGCATCCAACACTGTATTAAACACAGGGCGTTCCAGATGGCTGCTGCCACCTTTGCCCGGCGTTACTCCACCCACTACATTTGTCCCGTAAGCAATCATTTGTTCAGCATGAAATGTACCTTCCGATCCGGTAAATCCCTGCACTATAACTTTCGAATTTTTATTGACTAAAACGCTCATATCCTTAATTTATAATTTATGATTTTTTAAACAGGGCTAATTTAAGGATTTTATACTTGGTTTTTATTGCCAGGCCAAAAAATAAACACATTCCTCCTTGCATGCGGTTGAATTTTCTTAGCGGAATAAGCTTTTGATACAAAAAGCTTTTTTTATCCCAACTAAGCCTTAATCCCCTCTTTCCAAACGTTCCCCTTCATAATCCGGTGCCAACAGCAAGCTGCTGTCGCAATCGGCCTTGCTGATTTTTCCGAAGCGGTCTGTGTAAGCCTTCATCGTCATACTGTCGTAATGAATGATGTTGTAATGGTATTGTATGGTTTGAAATAAATTAAGCAGGATAAAAAAAACAATGCCGGTTGAAAGTATTTTTGAAGAAATTTTTCCGGTGTACAGCAGCGAAGAAAAAAAAGCAGCCAAAGCAATGGCCAATAAAGGATATACATCAATCATGGCCCTTAAACCAAAGGAGCCGCCAAACCACCAGCACCACCAGCTGGATACCACATAGAAATAAAGAGGAACCAATACGACGGCAACTACAAAAAATTGTTTCTGATACTTCGCTACAAAATAAATACCGGCCAAAGCCATTATCATTATTGGTGTATAAAGCAGCCAGCCTTTTCTGAAACCTACCAGGCAATCCATAATATGCGGGTGTAAAAAATAAAAGCGTTCACCTATATAGGAATTAAAAAAATACTGACCACTTACAGTTTTCCAATAAATCAACTGTGGAAGAACAACTAAAAATGCAAGCAGAGCAATCGATAAGCATTGACCAGGGTGCTTCCGGAAAAGGTTTATTTTATGTTTTAATGTATGAAGGTCGATAACACCATACAGCACAGGGAAAAGTAAAAATATCCCATTTAAAGGCCTCACCAAAACCATTAAACCCAAAACCAGGCCCAGGACAATGCTGTATTTTATTTTTGGCCCCTTCAGCCATTGAATTGAATAATAGATAAACACCGCAAACAGGCAGAAGTTGTACTCATGGCTCATGGCCGGATCAAGTGTAGAATAACATAAAAGATTGGTTCCAAAATAAACAGCGAGTAAAGTAAGGGTGGTGATTTTTTCGGAATAAAAAAGCAGCAGACACTTCCGCAAATAAAACAATCCTATAATTAAATAAAACAGCCCCGAAAGCAAAACAGCCAGCTGGTAAATTTCCGAAAAGCCATTGGCCTCATAACCCATACTATGAGCAAGGGAATGAGCAATTAAAAAAAAAGGTGCGTACAAAACCGCCATCCCCATAGCCGCTTTAATGACCCATTTCCCTTCAGCTGTTTTATGCGGCACATACATGTGCTTTTCATTGTAAGCCTTGCTGTTTTCATCCGTAATAAAACCCAGGGTAATATCTTTTTCCACAAAAATTGCCGGCAAATAGGTATAATAACTCACCACATCCCATTTAATGACATCTCGGGGTTTTAAGCTGTTTTGATTGTTGTGTACGCCCAGTACAAAAGCCGCAATGGCAATAACAACAAGTACCGAGGGTGATTTAAACAATTGAATGAAACGGCTTTTCATCTCACAAAATGATTGAAAACAAGGTGAATGATCTGTAATTCGTGCATATTGTGCTAAAAATACTTAAATTTGTTTAGCTCACTATAAGGCCCTTGCATAAAAATATTTTAAATACCGATACTATTGTTGCCCTTGCCACTCCGCACGGGGTTGGTGCAATAGCCCTTATCCGCCTGTCGGGCCCCGAAGCTATTTACATTGTTGAGAAACTGTTTACCGATAAAAAACAAAAACAAAAATCCCTCAACGATAAACCTTCGCACACCGTTCATTTCGGGCTTATTTTAGACGATGAATTTATTGTGGACGAAGTACTGGTTACTTTGTTTAAAGCCCCGCACTCTTATACCGGCGAAAACAGTGTGGAGGTTTCCTGCCATGGTTCACAATACATTCAGCAGCAATTGCTACAGCTGTTTATTAAACACGGGGCAAGAATGGCTAATCCCGGGGAGTTTACCTTAAAGGCTTTTTTAAACGGTAAGTTCGATTTGTCGCAGGCTGAAGCCGTTGCCGATTTGATTGCGAGTAATTCTGCCATATCACACCAGGTGGCTATGCAGCAAATGCGTGGAGGTTTCTCCGGTAAAATAAAAGTGCTGCGTGAAAACCTGATTGACTTTGCCGCTTTAATTGAATTAGAATTGGACTTTAGTGAAGAAGATGTAGAGTTCGCCGACCGCACACAACTGAAAAGCCTTATTCTTTCTATACAACGCATTATTGAACGCCTGGTAGACTCATTTGAAATAGGCAATGTAATTAAAAACGGAATACCGGTTGCCATTGTAGGTAAACCGAATGCAGGGAAGTCTACCTTGCTGAATGCCCTGCTCGAAGAGGAAAGGGCCATTGTTTCGGAAATACCGGGAACCACCAGGGATACCATTGAAGACGAATTAATAATAGACGGGGTCTTGTTCCGTTTTATTGATACCGCAGGCATACGCGAAACCAGTGATATAATTGAAAGCCTTGGTGTAAGCCGCGCTTTTGAAGCCATCAAACATTCCTCCATTGTAATTTATTTGTTTGATACCCATGAATTGAGCCGGAAAGATTTAATGATTGAGCTCGATTCCATCAAAGAACACCTGGGCGATTCTCAATTAATTGTACTCGCCAATAAAATAGACAAGGAAGACCTGAATTACTTGCAACAGGAATACCAGGGCATTGACGATATACTCTATATTTCGGCCAAAGAAAAATTGTACATCGAAGATTTAAAGGCCAAGCTTGTTCACCTGTTTGATAGCCGCACTGTAAGTATTACCGAAACAGTTGTAACCAATGTGCGGCATGCCGATGCCCTGCGCAAAGCCAATGTCTCCTTGTACAAAGTACTGGAAGGCCTGAACAAAAACATCCCCGGCGATTTATTGGCCATCGACATCCGCGATGCCTTAGATACACTGGGCACCATTACCGGTGAAGTGACGAATGAACACCTGCTGGATTCTATTTTTACCCGCTTTTGCATTGGAAAGTAAGCCCCCTTTTAGTTAATCTGACTTAATCATTTTTTATATGACAAATCCCTTTATTAACAAAGGTTCCAGGTCATTTGTGAACTATTTTTTTCTCATACTAATTCCCTGAGACTTTTATATTATTGTACCTTTGTTGTACCTCGATATTTTGAGGTACAAATTTCACTTAAAGTGGTTTACAAAATATTACAACATGTTACATCAACATACAAAATGATCTAAAAATGAGCAGCAACATTACCATTCCTAAAATATGTATTCACTGCAACAATGGTTTTATAGCAAAAACCACAGTTACAAAATTTTGTTCTCATAAATGTGCTCAAAAGGCATACAAGCAAAACAAGCGAAATGAAAAAGTAGTTAAGACTCAAGAGCAGGAATACAATAAGTCAGTTGGTGTTGATTACACGGCAATACAAACAAAAGAATTCCTTAGCATTAAAGAAGCATGTTTGTTGCTGGGGATAAGTAGAATGACTTTATACCGGCATATTAAAAGAAGAGTAATAAAAACTACTGTACTCGGAAGCAGAGTAATTGTTCAAAGAAAATCAATTAATAACCTTATCTACTAAAAGCCATGAATGTTTATCTCAGACAAAAGAAAATAAAAAATGGTAAAACGAGTTTGTATTTGGATTTCTATCCTCCTGTCAAAGGAGCTGATGGCCGGTTTACCCGTAGAGAGTTTTTGAAAAAATACCTCTATCAGAAACCGAAAAATGATGAAGAGAAAAGAATAAATAAAACAACCCTTGTTGCTGCCGAGACAATAAAGTTAAAGTACGAAAAGGATTTTTTAAGTGAAGGAGTGGGCATTTTTAATGCAATGAATAAAAAACGGGATTTTCTTGAATATTTTAAACAACTATCGGAAAAAAGGAAACTTAGTAAAGGTAATTATGATAATTGGTCAAGTGCCTTTTATTATCTGTCAGCTTTCACAAATGGGAAATGTAGCATGGGTGAGATCAACGAAGACTTTTGTGAGAAGTTTAAAATATATTTGTTAAGCGCAAATAAATTAAAAACCATTAATGATCTTAAACTTTCTCATAATTCAGCTTTAAGCTATTTTAATAAATTTCGTGCTTCTGTAAATGCTGCATACGAATCAAGATTTTTGAATGATAACCCTTTAAGGCATGTTAAAGGGATTCAACAGAAAGAGACCAAAAGAGAATTTTTAACAATGGAAGAGCTACAAAAGCTGGCCCAAACAAAATGCGGGCTTCCTCTATTGAAAACAGCGGCTTTATTTTCTGCATTAACAGGATTAAGGTGGTCTGATATTGAAAATTTGAAATGGAAAGACATTCAGTATACCGAAGAAAAAGGATATTTTTTGCATATTACCCAACAGAAAACACAGGATACAATCATGCATCCTATAAACAATAAAGCAGCAGAAATACTTGGTCTTGCCAAGAAATCAGAAGAAAGAGTTTTCAGTGGATTAGCATATTCTGACTGTAACAATGATAAACTCAAAGACTGGGTATCAGCAGCAGGGATAGGGAAGAAAATTACATTACATAATTTCAGACATACCTATGCTACGCTATTACTAAATAAAGGGGTTGATATATTTACAGTTTCTAAAATGTTGGGGCATAGAAATATTAAAACCACTATGATTTACGCTAAAGTACTTGATGAGAAAAAAGTGAATGCCGCTAATCTTATTGATATTTCAATATGAAAAAATCCATTAAAATAAATATTCCCGATGCCAGTAAAGATGAAATAAATGAACATTCAACTGTAGTTAGGCATGAGTATGACATCGATGTTTTTCAAATTTATGATGAATTGAAAAAAATTTATTCCTTACCTGATAATAAGGAGATAGTCGATAAACATAATGTTTTAGCGAGTCTGGAGGAAGAAGAAAATATTTATGTAAAAATAATGAACCAGAATGGAATTGATTTATCAGAAAATCAGAAATGCAGGCATTATATTATACCCTCTTCTTCCTATTCTTATCTCAGTTATTTAGGCTGGAAAATACTAAGTGTTGACCCTTATAAAATTGAGGCGCTATTATCGTATCAGTCAACTCTTTTTCAGGGAAATCATTACGCCCCCAAAGATAATTTCATTGGATTTGTTGAATACCTCGTGTATGGTTTCGTTCGCGCAAGAAATTACCTGAAGGAAAACATCCGGTTTGAAAAAATAATGAATTGGGTAGAACGTAACAGAGTATTTATACTCAATAAAACATACTCAGACAATATAAAGGTTCCGGCTCTTAAACTTAGAGTAATTTCTATGGAAGCTGAATTTGCAAATATTTTATATCAAAAAATGCAGCCTTATTTTGCAGAAGAGCAACATAAACCGCTCTTTGATTTGATAATGAAAGATAAAAAGTCAAGTGGATTGTGTTTTAATGGAAACCGGAATTCACTGGCTGAATTCTTCAAGCGATTGAGGTATAATAAAAGGATTGTGGTAGCCAAGAATGAAATACTGGCAAAATGGATCACAGAGAATTTTGTGGTTCTAAATCAACTCAATGAAACAGAACACCTCAATTATGAGACGATTTTAAATGTTCTGAAAAAAGTAAAGAATGAACCTCCTAAGGGTAAAAGGATTCTGGAAGATTTGGCTGAATATTTACCGCCCAGCCAAAGAAAAGACAAAAAAGAAGCCTTAAAATAAAAAAGTACCCCCTTTTACTACCCCTGGCAAAAAGGTATTGTTAGGGACATCTCATATACACCACCTTTACTCCATATTAATCTAAAAACAATGATATGGACTCAAATCAAATCCCACAAGAAGTTTACGACCATATAAGGTTGGTTGTACGTTCAGCAGTTAAAGAAGTTGCTGAACAATTGAAACATCAAAATCCTACTACTGACTCATCCATAAAGGATGAAGATTTTCTATCAGCAGAACAGGCAGCACAGTTTCTAAAAGTAAGGTTGAACACTATCTACGCCAAAGTTGAAAAGGGTGATCTGCCTCACTATCGGAGCGGAAAACGTAAACTGCTTTTTTCAAAACAAGAATTAGCGGATTACATCGCCAATCGTAAAGGAAAGACCAATCAGGAAATCTGCGATGAAGCTGACGACTATATAATGAACAAAAGCCGCCTCAAAAGATAATTAATCACCCAAACAAATATTAATCTAAAAACACAATCCCATGTGCGATCAATTAGTCGTTACCCTCAAAGTAGATGAGCTGAAAGCCATCATCAGCGAAAGCATCAGCACCGCATTAAGCAAAGCCCCTCCAGCACCCGAAGAAGAAATCATCTTAAAACGTGTTGACGTTGCCCGACTCTTTAAAATATCCTACGTTACCCTTAACCAATGGATGCGTGACGGACGCATTATTTACCACCGCATCAACAGCCGCATCTTCTTCAAAAAAAGCGAAGTCATGCAGGCCCTTAACCATTCAGTAAAAAAATACGGGAGGAAATAATGGAAAAGCACTACAAACACCAATTCGAAAAATCCCCGGCAAAAAAAGGAACCTGCCCCCAATGCAACAAACAGGGGCAGTTCCGTTTTTATGTTGATTTGCCCAGGGAGTATGGCAAATGCGAACGGGTAAACAATTGCGGCTACCATAAAAAGCCCGATGGAAATTTTTCCATGCCCGATAGCCTTCCCATTCAAAAAAAAGAAGCCCTCATCATCTACCCCAAGGTCGAAGTCTGCAACAACAGCATTGCCGATCAAAGTTCCAATTTTCATCTCTTTTGCAAAGAAAAATTAGGCATCACAGCCGATCACCTTATTAAGTGGAACACCGGCAGCAGGCTCAATTATTCCACTGTAATTGAAACCACCTTTGTATACCAGGACCGCGAAAAACGTTTTCTCAACATCCGTTATGTAGAATACAACAACAATTGCAAAAGAAACAAAAACAAAGCCCCCTATTCATTAAAAGCAAAAGAAGGCACTAAATATTCCACTTGTCTTTTTGGAGAACAGCTCTTGAGCGAAGACAAAATTATATGCATCGTAGAAAGCGAAAAAACAGCCCTCATCGCCAGTTTCTTTTACCCGGCTTTCGACTGGCTGGCCACCGGTGGGAAAAGCGGCCTTACCGATGAAAAAATCCCTGTACTCTACCAACGTGAAATTTATTACCTCTGCGATGCGGATGCTGCCGGAAACAACAACAGCAGCATTGATAAATTATCAGCCCATCAAATCAATTTCAAAAAAATAAATTTGTTTCCTGATAAAAAAGATGGTTATGATTTGGCTGATGCGATTATTGACGGCCTGCTCCCTGAAATTAAACCCGATAGAATTATAGAAAACGAAACGGAAGTTAAAGCAGTGGAAGAAAACGACGCAAACGAAGCAAAACCCCTGAAAAAAACCGGTACAAAGAAAATCTCCACCTTCGAAAGAGTAGAGAAATTTTTGACCAAACATTTTGAAATACGTTACAACATAGTGGCCAACGAAATTGAATACAGGGAAAAACAACAAACGAAAAATGAATTCAAACAACTCAATGAAAACAACATATACCGCCTGCTTCAATACAAGCATATTCATTTCTCCCTTTCCAACATATCCGCTTTAATGCGTTCCGATTTTGTCCCCCGCTTCCATCCCTTCTGGGACTATTTCGAACAATTACCCGCCCCGGACGAAACAACACATGAAGATTACATCGGAAAACTATGCAGCTACATCAGTGCAAAAGAACAAGAACGGTTCAACCTGCATTTTAAAAAGATGCTGGTGCGTTCCATTGCCTGTGCATTGATTGACCAGGTATTTAACAAACACGCCTTTGTATTGGTGCATGATAAGCAAGGTAGTGGAAAAACTTCCTTCCTGCGCTGGCTTTGCCCACCCGCCCTTCATAAATATTTCACAGAAACCTTTATTATTGGTAAAGACGGGGAGATGAGCCTGTCCGACAACTTCATCATCAACCTGGATGAACTCTCCAAGTTTGGTAAACAGGACATCGATGTTTTAAAAAGCACCTTCAGCAGGCAGACCATACGCCAACGCAGGCCCTACGAAAGGACCGCTTCCACCATGCCCCGCAGGGCCAATTTTGTGGGCACCACCAACCGTACAGAATTCCTCACCGATGAAACCGGTTCCGTCCGCTGGCTTTGTTTTGAAATCACCGGCATAAATTGGGATTATAAAAAAGAAGTCGACATTGATAAAGTCTGGGCCCAGGCATATACCCTCTTTAAAGCGGGTTTTCAATATGAACTCAGCAGGGAGGAAATTATAGAAAATGAAAAGGCCAACAAAGATTACCAGGTGAGTACCCTTGAAATGGAACTCATCCAGAAAAATTATATTCCGGCGACTAAAGAAAAGCACAGTGTTTTTTATACAGCTTCCGATATCCAAGGCGATTTAGCCAAGAAATACCCGGAGCATCCTAAATTAAATACTACCACCATCGGGAAGGCTTTAAAAATTCTGGGTTTCACAAGAGATCAGCGATCAAATGGAAAGTACCAGGAAAAGGGTTATTACATTGATTTTTTTAATCCCTGATTTATCCCTCCCCGTTTATTTTTAAGAATCCCCTTACTTCCTTACTTAGCTCTTTTAAAAGCATTGATTTTACTATATAAATTGGTAAGTAAGTTGTTTTTTTTTGAACTTACTTGTTACTTACTTCGTTACTTATCCGCATCAATAATAGCTTTCGAAAAAATTAGTATGGACACATTTTTTTTAAAAAAGTAAGTAAGTAAGCTAAGTAACTTACTTGTGTGAGTTTTCACACAAGTATTCCTATTTCCAGTGTTGTAGAAGATGCGCCGAACCAAGCCAGGAATTGAACCAAAAAAGAAAAATACCTGTATAAATCTATGTTCACACCAATGGAACTAAATTAATGCGTATCAATTTAGGTTGAATACGTTTTCCAATAGATAGATTTATTTCAACACAAATAACCGGCTAAAAAACCCGTTCAAATTAATTCGGATTTAATTTATCGCAATGTGTATTGATTTGAACGATATTCAAATCAATTCGCTGCTGTATATAGGAACTTACTTTTCAAAAACTGTATCACCTGAATAAATTAATGCGCATCAATTTGAATACAATTGTATGGCTGCCTATAAAATATATGTTGATACGAGTAGAAATAAATCGAATAGACTTTTGGATAAATCACCAATAAATCAATTTAAATAAACGTAATTTAACTTAATTTAAGTAATTGAAAAACAGTTAAATATATTTGTTTTTAGGGCAATGACACAGTATATTTGTTCAAAATTTACATCATGGAAACAACAATAGACTTATTTACAAAAGAGTCCTTTATAAAAAAGAGAAACAACCAGAAGTTCGCCAACCGGAAAAACCAAATCAATTACAACAACAGGCTGGCTAACGAGAAACGAAAAATAAAAGCGGGCCTGGATAAAGCATTGGATAAGAACCGGAACATTTTAAAAAACTTACTTGGCAACGAAAAAGAAGTTATTAAAAGCAGGGATTTTTTATTGGGGGCCGGTTTTAATTTTAGTGTTCAAACGAATAGTAAACAAATAAACAACGGTATATATTATTGCGTATATGATTACGGCTATTTAAAAATGGAAAACGGAATGTATAAAATAATTAAACATGGATGATTTTATTGAATGTGCAGAATTGGGTATTGTAAGGGATATCCCTGCGGAGATGTTAAAATTGGAGCAACAAAACGCGGAGCTGCTGCAAAGCAACCGCTTTTTAAAACACCTGCTTATTGCCAGCACTGTAGGAGTAGGTGTAATCATAGTTATTCAACTAATAAATGCGAAACGCGATGAAGAACGAACAAAAAATACCGGAAAAAACTAAACAGGAAGTGGTACGGAAGGTGAAAGAGGTGATTGCAACGCAGGAACATGAGCCGCTCAGCTGGAAGGATGCCTGGGCATTTCCGCTTACTAAAATCGTAGTTGTTGCGGGATCAATATACGGGCTGTTATATGTGTCCAGGTATTTTCTGGATGTTTCTGCGGAGATGATTAGGTCGGTGAAGAAGGTGAGGAGGGCGATGAATGAGTAGTGGGCTGCTGCTAAAGTTCTAAATATAATGGTGTTCGTAGAGCCTGGTCTTATTCGAATCCGGCATAATTCACCCTCAATGACTATTACTGCCACGCTTAAATCATAAGTCTATAAAATTCGATCAAAAACAAAAGAACCATCTTATTTGTTTTTGATCTGAATCCCGCATTTAATATATTAGCCACGAAGCTGAAATAATTTGATGGGACAAAACGAAATTGAGTTTTAATCAAATACAATAATTTATGCACTGCTGATCCGATTCAAAAATAGTGATTAACACAACAACCATGATGTACACTGCTCATACACCTTCTCATACCATCCCTCTTCAGCTAATAGATTTTATTCTTTACAGAGATTCCGATGAATGCAAGGGCTACACCGGTATTGAGAACCTGATGGGCCTGCTCAAAAAAGATGTTAAAAGGCTTATTAAGGATTACCGTGTTTATATCCCCAGGCATCCTGAACGCTTAAAAGAACTGCAATCATTGTTGCTGCGCTTTAATATTTACTGGGAACAATGGTCCGCCAGCAGCTTTTGCAACCTTAGTCCATTAGAAGTTTCCATCCTTAATTTATACCGCAAAAAACAGAATTACGAATGGATAGCCGGACAATTGGACAGCACTTATGATAGTGTTCTTGCGGGATTTGTAAACGCCCTCCGAAAACTTAAAACCCCTGAAACCCTTAACCTGTTTCAGCAATGGAAAGATTTTAAACACTTAAACACTCAAAGTACAAGTGGTTTTTTAGAACTTCCCATAGAAGGCCTTCACCATGTATTCCCGCATAGGGTATACACCGTTTTGCTGCATTTAGGGAAAAACATGGGCGAAATTTTAAACAAAGTAACTGTGAGCGACTTGTACAAGTACAAAAATTTTGGTGCAAAAGCAGAGAAAGACCTGCGCGCTATTCTTAAAAAACACCAGTGTTTACACTTGCTGAAATAACCCGTCATTAAAACATTTCCTTTATTTTTCTTGACTTCTGGTAAATAATGTGCTAATTTGCCCTACCAAATAATTCCCACAAAACCGCAATGGAAACAGCTCCAAAAAAAGATAAAAGTCAGCTAAAATTCAGGCCCGAAAGCATCATCTTTGGGTCCGATCCGCTGGCTACCGAAAGATTAAAGCAGATCTATGCAGCCCTAAAAGACCGGAGTTCAGAGAGGCTTGACTTATCAGAAAAAATATGGGTAGAAGACATTGAGCGAAGCTACAAAGCCCAGATGAAAACCCTGATGGAACAGGTTTACGAAATCCTGTACCAGAAAGAAGAGGCCTGGGATTCCAACGATGAAGAATTGTACTCCCTTTTAGAACGTGTTATTTTTTTAAAAGCAAGGGAAAGTACTTTTCGTGAATTTTTCGATATGATGGAAGATGTAATCAAATCTGCTTCCCAGCTCGATTTTTCCAAACGCGCGCCATTGTCAGAAATCTCCAAAGATAAACGCAACCTCTTCAATTACGCAGTGATGTGCCTCAACATCATTGTTGAAAAAATGGAAAGCTCCGTTGTGTCCATGAAAGCTGTCAACACCATGCTTTCATCCCTGCCCGAAACCTTTATGATTGTAACCGATAACAAAGGCGTGATCCGTTTTGTGAGTGAGCTGGGAGAAAAAGTACTGGACTTAAAACGAAATGAATTCATCGGCAAGTCCATATACTTATTAATGGAAGACTACACACAAATCACCGATGAATTAAGTAAAACAGGAACAATAAAAAACAGACAGACCAATTTGCTTACAGCCGGGCAGGAAAAAAGAATAGTCCCTGTTTTCCTCTCTGTTCCTAAGCCATACAAAGACCGCACAGAGATCGAAGAAATTGTATACTCCATCAGCTTTGATAAAACAGTGCTGGAGGAAGGCGCTTAAATACTCATTTCCTTGTTTGCTATCAAAGACACCAGGTCCGCGTTAAAGTTGTCCTTCACCTGTATATAGGCCACATTCTTTAACACCTTCGTTCCAAACTTGCGTTTGTTTTGCGAAGCCGTTAAACCTAAGTTAATTGTTTTTGAATGCAGTTGTTTTGCACGAAGAATAGTTTGCCAGAGCGTTTGTGCATACACATGATGTTCTTCTAAGTAGGTGTAATCAAGCCCCGTTACCAAAAAACAATAATTGTCCTTCGTGCGGTAACTGATCGCAATTCCCACTGCTTTTCGTTCCGGCCTTTGATCGTATTCCGGTTTTAATTTAAGTTCTATTAATTCCCATTGCGGATGTTTGACGGCGTTCTCAAAAAACTTCCGGTTCAAATTAAAGCCGATGATCTCAAAACTCTTATCGCTCACATTGTTGTACAGGTGGTAATAATGTTCCAGCTCTGCTTCAGTTGCATAGCCCACCAGCCTCGTTTCATAACGGTTTTCAAAGTCCAGTACTTTTTTTCGCATATAATGCCGTTTGTCTCCCTTCAGGCAATTCAATAAAGAATCTACACTGTCCCATGTTAAGTAATCAATCACATGGCCATCGGGAAGATCAATTTTAATAAAACTCTGCTCTAAGAAAAAATCGTGCGTCACCTGGTCTTCTGCTGCAAAATCGCGCAGGCTCAGCACCGTAGCCTTTTGCCTGTCCTGTTCTTTCCACACTTCATCCAACAGGAGCATCATTATTTTTTTCCAGTCCTTGTGGCTGCGGTCAATGTAAATGTGTTCCCCAACCGATAACAAACAGCCCATTGTAAAAATGGTAGAGCTTAAATAATAGGGATTGTTTTTGCGCAAAAGCTCCAATTGCTTTGATACCGCTGCCGGAGAGAACATATCGTCTTTGGCAATAGTGGCCGTAAAAAAGGTAGCCAGCACCGGAATATTTTCTTTATCGCGGATGATGTAATAATGAAAATTCCAGTTGTGTTCCGGCAAATCATGCCCCGAAAAAGTTTCTTCAAAAAACAACAATTCATGCCAGTCGTTCGCCCCCTTGCTTCCCATCAAATTGTTCCATGTTTCCTTATCGATGTTTTGTATAGTAGTTTCATGTTGCAAAGTATATTCAGCACTTGTTGGAAAAAAGGCGGGGCTTTCTGTTTCGGGCAGGTCAGGGGGGCCTGTTTCAAAATTGCTTACTTTCCGGAAGGCCCGCTGCACATCGGCGAATGTCCTTCCTTCTTCGCGCAGGGCTTTGGGATAATGATAGGCCAATTTTTTTACCAATTTGTCTATGTCCTCCTCTGTATGGTGAAGGGTAATGGTAAAACGCAGTCCTGTACAAATATCCGGTACAGCCGGAAACATAGCCAGGTTCACGTAAAAACCATCATTAATAATTCTGTTCACCATATTGACCCCCACCTTTATTAAACCCAGGCCAATAAAATTAATAGGGGCTTCGGGGTGCGATACAACCGGAAGTTTTTTTTCAAGTAACAACTCATGGCAATACCGTAACTTTTCCCTTAGCGCAGCTTGTCGTTGAATGATTTCGTCCGAGAGGTGAATTTTTGCCGAAGCGATACCGGCCCCTATGGTAGCGGTTGGCAGGGGTCCCGAGAAAATAAGCGGCCCTCCGCAATTCATCACCTTCTTGCAAATTTCGGCATTGGGAAATATAAACACACCACCACCACCGGCAAAAGCCTTGTTTAGCGAAGTGGCCATAATCATTTTCGGGTGCAGCGTTATCCGGCTCAAAGCCAGGCCACGCCCGTGTTTACCGGCAATGCTCATGCCGTGCGCATCGTCTACATACAAATGAAATTGTTTGTGTTTTTCCATCAGCCCAACTAAGTATTGCAGGGGTGGGAAATCGCCGTACATAGAATAAACACCGTCAATCATATACCATATCCGGTCGTGTTTTACTTTCAGTTCATTAATTTTTGTTTCTAATTCTTCCATATTGTTGTGCCTGATTTTTGTAAGCGGCACTCCGCGCGCCTCCATGCGAAGGGCCGCTTCCTGTATACTTGCATGAACCTGCTGATCTAAAATGAGTGCGTCGCCTTCTTCCACCACCACCGGTATTACGGCGTGGTGGCCCAATGAAAGGGTAGTGGTTAAAATAATGGATGCACCGAATAATTCGCGCAACAGGTTTTCGAATTCGGTATACAGCGTAGAAGAAATGTAGGTGCGGGAAGTAGAAAAGTGGACCCCGTGTTTGCGGATGGCGCCGATGGCCCCTTCCTTTAAGCGCTCGTCCACATCCAAGCCCATATAACTACAGGAACCAAAATGAATAAGCTCTTTTCCATTGACCTTAATAATCCTTCCGTTGTGGGATTCACCTTCGGCATAATGGTGAAGAACTCCTTTTTCCCTGCCGAAATTAATCATGTCATTGATAGTTTCAACAATGTTGGCGGTTTTAGTTTTTGTTCCCATATTTAATTAATTTTGATTAAGTAAAAATTAAATTGCAGAATAAAGGTATTTAAGTTGCTTGCGATATTCAGTACTTTGTCAGCTTAATTTTTTAATTTAGTTTAAATAATCTGCACATGAAAGACCGGTATATAGAAAATGAATATGTGGAAATCTGGTTTGAAAATGGACTGGTGTATGAGGTGTTTAAGCCCGGAACCGTTATTAATATTGCTGCTGCCGAAAGAATTGTGAAAGATCGATTGACAGTTTCAGCCGGAAAAACAAGCCCTATATTCATTGATTTGCGCCAAATGGTGGCAACAGATAACCGCTCACGTTCTTTCCTTGCAAGTGAGGAGGCACAGGAATTTTTAAGTGCCGGTGCTTTGCTCATCAACAATGAAATCCAGCGCTTATTGATGAACCTTTGGTTGAAAATTGACCGCCCCTATATTCCGGTAAAAGGTTTTACGGATATGGCAAAAGCCCTGGAGTGGTTAGAAACTTACAAATACATGAACTAATGGAAACGATTGAAAAAGTTGCTAATGACTACGCAGAAATGTGGGAAGAGGAAGGCATTATTTACCAGGTGTATAAGCCTGAACTCAACGTAAACCTTGCCGTGGCTAAATTATTGGTGGCCGAACGATTAAGAATTGCGAAGGGAAAAAGCAGGCCCATGTTTGTTGACATCAGCAACCTTGTCTCGATAGACCAGGAGGCCAGGGAATATTTTTCGGAAGAAGAAGCCACACAACTTATTACCGCCGGAGCCATCTATACAGCTACTCCCATTGCTAAATTAGCCGGGAATTTTTTTATAGATGTAAACCAGCCCCTCATTAACGTAAAATTGTTTACTGATAAACCGGCAGCTATTGAATGGCTGCAAGGCTATAAATAATTTTTTTCTGGAGACCCCTAATGGCTTTCGGTTCTGCATTTTTCTTAAAAAGAGTAAAGGACTTAAATAAAAGATGTTTTATATTAGATGTCATAATGATTCACCACTATGAATAAATTACTCGACCGCATTGACCTCTTACAGAAAATTGATACGCACATCCTGCTTCAAAAAGAAGGAGGGGTTACAGTTGTTGCCAGGAAATTTAAAATATCCAGAAGACGCTTGTATACTTATTTTACTATTCTCAAGGACCTGGGAGCACCGATAGAATATAACCGTGAAAACCGCCGGCTTCAGTATAAAACAAATTTCCGGATTCAGATCAGGGTAAATACCTTCCCGCAAATTGAAGCACCAAAGGAGCTCTACAAAAAAATCAAAGACATTACCTTAAAAAAAATCATCCTCTTTAACAAGATAGATGAATATATTTTTACTAAAACTTCAGGGCCGACAACAGGCTTCTATAAAAAACTAAAACTCAGGGACAACCGTGAATGCGGAAATACCCTGTATGAATTTAAAAACATGGGGGCCGACTTTTATTTTGACCGCACTGATCTCACCTACCGTTATGCGAAAAGAAAACGCTTCAACTTTATACTCGAAGTACTTCCTTTTAAAATACCTGAATAATTAAGCACAAGCTTAATTTGAAAAGCATTGCTTTTATCTATTATTTATTCAAGTATCTGAATTGTCTGCATCCCTTATTAAGGCTGATTTTTTCATTTCCTGAAAACCCCCAACGCAGCTCCCATCGGCTTAAGCAGCCTGTTTAAAAAAACTGTCCATGCCAATTGAATTAAACTGACAAAATACTACATTATTGTATTTTGAAACGACCCGATCCGAAAAGAGGAAATGTAGGCTGTTCAGTAATATAATAATTTGAAAAACAAGACTTTGTAATTAAAAGGCACAGGATAATTATTCTAATCCGAAGGGTTTTATGGAAAAAAGCCCGCTTATTGCCACTTGAAAAAGGTAGCATTTTTTTATGGGTAGTTCAGGCCATTTCATAAGCAAAAATGCAGGTTTTGCAGCCACCTTTTTTCTCAAACAATTGTATATGAGTAATTTAATAATTACTAAAACAGACGCTGTTTGATTTTTGACAGGATGGTGTCCCGGAATCGAAAATGTTTCCAAAAAGGGGTGTTTTTGCTCTGCTAATATTGCATCCGAAAGGGTGATTAATAAGCCGCCACTTGTTCAGTAATTTCAACCACTTACAAAACAACAGGTTTAAACTGTAATTATTTTTAGCGTTTGGCGTTATAAATTAAAAACCCTTAGAACAGTGATCAGAATTTTAAAATTCATCTACAAAAAATAAGGTTTAAGCTAATTTTATTTAAAAGCAATCTTGGGAGTAAGATGGCTCAGATAACCCAATAATTAACAAATTTTACAGCGCAAAACATAAATAAGCGGCTCCCGAAAATGAATAATGGACTAAAATAATTTCATGCCGTGCAATTTCATAAGCTGAAATACTTTATTTTTAACATTTTTTAGCCAAAAACGACGTCCACCTAACATCAACGATTAAAGACAGATAGCCCACGATTAAGATATATAGTTTACACTATTTACGTATGAAAAGATTACAAAAAATTTACACCCAACTTGCGTTCCTGCTACTGGCAATAATAGCGCAAACCGGCACTGCCCAAAGCCCTTACCCCGTTTACTGGAAAGACTTCAACTGCTTAGTACAAAGTGGCGACACCCTGCTTAACCCCACCGGTAATGGTTGGGCCGGTAGCGCAGTCAGCATCAACAAACTAAGCGGCAATGGTTGGATGGAATACACCATTGACCCAAGCCCCTACAGCAATAAAATGATTGGTTTATTGGACAAAAACATCAACTTTGCAGGCAACAACCAATACCAGGACATTGATTACATTCTATACCAACAGGGCAACACCATTGCCCGTTACCCCGGTGGAAATTCTGTAACAGTGTCCACCGGAGATATTGTAAGGCTTGAACGCAGCGGAACCAAAATCTATTACAAAAAAAACGGCACAGCCTTCGACAGCACCGCCAATTGCTTAAGCGGCGAACTTTTTATCAAAGCCAGCATAGGGGGCCACAACGAAGCCTTTAAAAATGTACGTTGCAGCTTTGAAGCTGCTTATACCAGCTTAATGAACTTTAACAATATAAACACCAGCCTTACAAACCCCGATGATGGCAATACAGGGGCAATTGATTTAAGTGTAAGTAGTGGTTACAATCCATACACCTACATCTGGATGCCCGATGGGGAAACAACACAGGACATCAGCGGCAAAGCTCCCGGTTCTTATACCGTAACCATCAGCGATCAGAAAACAAGCGTAACCAGAGAAATAGGTATTGGTTACAAAATCTTCTGGAAAGATTTTAACTCCCTTGCACAAACGGCAGACACCCTCATCAACCCCACCTACAACAGCTGGGAAAGCAATGCCGTCAGCATCAACAAACTAACCGGCAATGCCTGGATGGAATACACCATTGACGAAACAAACAACAGTAATAAAATGATTGGTTTGTTAGACAGGAACATCAACTTTGCAGGCGATAACCAATACCAGGACATTGACTATTGCCTTTACCATTATGGCAACAGTGTTTCCCGTTACCCCGGAGGAAGTTCTGTAACAGTAAACATCGGGGATATTGTAAGGATTGAACGCAGCGGCACTAAAATCTATTACAAAAAAAACGGCATGGCTTTCGACAGCACCCTTAACTGTTTAAGCGGAGAGCTTTTTATCAAAGCCAGTATTGGCGGCCACAACGAAGCCTTTAAAAATGTACGTTGCAGTTTTGCAGCCCCCTATAGCAGTTTAATGAATTTTTACAACATCAACTCCAACTATACAAACAGCCCCGATGAAAATGCCGGGGCAATTGATTTAAGCGTAAGCAATGGTTATTCTCCATACACCTACAACTGGCAACCCGGTAACGAAACCACCCAGGACATCAGCGGCAAAGCCCCCGGAACTTACACCCTAACAATTACCGACCAAAAAACAAGTGTAACAAGGGTCATTGGTATCGGTTACAAATGCTTCTGGAAAGATTTTAATTCCCTGACACAAACGGCAGATACACTCATCAACACAACATATCAGGGCTGGGCCAGCAGTGCCGTAACGCACAATAAACTTACAGGAAATGGCTGGATAGAATATACCATTGACGAAATTATCATCAGCAATAAAATGATTGGTCTGTTGGATCAGAACACTAATTTTTCGGGCAATAACCAGTACCAGGACATTGATTACAACCTTTATCAGCATGGCAATCTGCTTTACCATTATTCAGGTGGAAGTTTCGTTACTGTGAACACAGGTGATGTTGTTCGCGTAGAACGCAGTGGTACTAAAATCTATTACAAAAAAAACGGAGTGGCTTTCGACAGCACCCTCAACTGTTTAAGCGGGGAGCTTTTTGTAAAGGCCAGTATTGGCGGGCACAACGAAGCCTTTAAAAATGTACGTTGCAGTTTTGCAGCCCCTCCCATCACCTCACTTGGTTTTATAGCCCATGTACGCAGCATCAACAGCATCCCCAATGATGCCGACGGAAGGATTGACCTTAGCGTAAACGGAGGGCAAACACCTTATACCTATCACTGGGAACCTTATAACAGCAACGAACCCTATATTACCGATAAAGACCCACACACCTATACCCTTACCGTTAGCGACCAAATAGGTGGAACCAAAACACAGGTGATTGGATTGGGTTACGGAGTCTACTGGAAAGATTTTAATTGTCTGGTTCAGACCGGCGACACCCTGCTTAACCCCACTTATAACGGCTGGAATAGCAGCGCGGTCAGCATCAATAAATTAACAGGTAATGGCTGGATGGAATACACTATCGACCAAACCACCAACAGCAACAAAATGATTGGCCTGTTGGATAACAACACCCTGTTTGCGGGCAATAACCAATACCAGGACATTGATTACATTCTTTACCAACAGGGCAACAGTATTGCCCGTTACCCCGGTGGAAATTCTGTAACAGTAGCCTTCGGAGATATTGTAAGGCTTGAACGAAACGGAACTAAAATTTATTACAAAAAAAACGGAGTCGCTTTCGACAGCACCCTGAACTGTTTAAGCGGCGAACTTTTTATCAAAGCCAGCATAGGGGGCCACAACGAAGCCTTTAAAAATGTACGTTGCAGCTTCGAAGCTTCCTATACCAGCTTAATGAGCTTTAACAATGTAAACTCCAACTATAGCCTTTCTGCGGATGAAAATGCAGGGGCAATTGATTTAAGTGTAAACAGTGGTTACAGTCCATACACCTACCAATGGCTTCCCGGTGGAGAAACTACCCAGGACATCAGTGGTAAAGCACCAGGAACCTATACCGTAACCATCACAGACCAGAAAACAAGTGTGACAAGAGAAATCGGTATCGGTTACAAAATCTTCTGGAAAGATTTTAATTCCCTTGTTCAAACAGCAGACACACTCATCAACCCCACCTCCAACAGCTGGGAAAGCAATGCCGTCAGCATCAACAAACTAACCGGCAATGGCTGGATGGAATACACCATTGACGAAACAAACAACAGCAACAAAATGATTGGTTTGTTAGACAAGAACATCAATTTTGCAGGCGATAACCAATACCAGGATATTGATTATAACCTTTACCATTATGGCAACAGTGTTTCCCGTTACCCCGGAGGAAGTTCTGTAACAGTAAACATCGGGGATGTTGTAAGGCTTGAACGCAGTGGCACTAAAATCTATTACAAAAAAAATGGGATAGCTTTCGACAGTACCCTCAATTGCTTAAGCGGAGAACTTTTTGTGAAAGCAAGCATTGGCGGCCACAACGAAACCTTTAAAAATGTACGTTGCAGTTTTGCAGCCCCATACAACAGTTTAATGAATACGTTTACCCTTGTAACTAATTTAACTACCAACGAAGACGGCAATGCCGGAGCCATTGATTTAAGTGTAAGCAATGGTTACAGCCCTTATACCTACAACTGGCAAAGCGGAAACGAAACCACACAGGACATCAGCAGTAAAGCTACCGGAACCTATACAGTAACAATCAGCGATCAGAAAACAAGCATTGTACGTGAAGTCGGTATTGGTTACAAACTATTCTGGAAAGATTTTAGTTCGCTAACACAAACAGGGGACACCCTGATTAACAATAGTTATAACGACTGGGCCAGTAGTGCGGTAAGCTACAATAAATTGTCTGCTGGTACAGACGGCTGGCTGGAATACACGGTGGACCAGGTGGGCAACAACAATAAAATGATTGGTTTGCTTGACGAAAACACGCATTCTTCGGGCAATAACCAGTACCAGGACATCGATTATAATTTTTATCTGTACGGTAATTTTTTATACCGGTATTCGGGCGGGAGCTTTGTAACGGTGAATGTGGGCGACATTGTCCGCATGGAACGCAAAGGAAATAAAATGTATTATAAAAAGAATGGAATTGCCTTCGATAGTACGCTCAACTGCTTAACAGGGGAACTGTTTGTGAAAGCAAGTATAGGACAACACAACGGGAAGTTTAAAAATGTGAGGTGTAGTTTTTACAATGCGAACTTATTGAAAGGAAAAAAAATCAATTGGGTGCTTCCCACTGTAAGTACTCTCACTGTTAATACGGACGGGACAAACATTACAAAATCGGGTGCAAGCATGGGCTGGGACAATGGCACGGCTTATTCTGCTGATACGCTTGCACTGGAAGACAGCATCTGGGTGGCTTTTGATGTGAAAGATACTTCTTCACAACTGTTGATGGGTTTTGGCGCGGTGGATAATTCAAATGCGGACAAGGCGAATTACAAGGTGTTTATTGCTTATGGGCAATTGTATATTATAGAAACAGACAACGATGGTTTTTACAACAAACAATTAGTGAGTGCTGTGCAGCCGAACGACCGCATAAAGGTGGCGATCTTCCCGGAGGAGATCAGGTATTATAAAAACAACGTGATTATTTACCGGAGCAATTTGCAGTCGGATGTAAACTTCGCTTACGAAACAGATATATACAGCACGGGCAATGGAGTGAGTAATATCAGGGGCTCAAAAGGAAATTAATTTTTATTGAAACAGAATTTTATGAATAGGATAGTAAGCAACAAAATTAAAAGAACACTGCAAACGATAGCGGTACTTTTAGGGATACAGGTTTCGGTGCAGGCACAAATGATAGGCGGACGTGAAAACAACCAGCCTTCTGTAAAAGAAGTAAAGGCTTCCGCTTTGGGCAAAGGGGCTTCCACTTCGGATGTGAACCTGTTTACAGGGACGATGAATACTTCGTATACTTTGGGAACGGTGTCTACGCCATCGGGATTAAGTTTTACGCTTAGTTCCTCTTATTCGAGTACTTTTACTTCGGGTGGGGAAACGACGATTTCAAGCGGTATTCCTTATGGGGAAGGTTGGAACCTGAATATTCCTTCTATTACTATTACTACGGAATCGTTTTCTAAATACGACGATTCGCAGGTTGGCTCAGCTGCTGCGCTCACTTATGATAACAGTTACCTTTATTTTAATCAGGCCGACGCCCAACATGAAGGAGATTTAGTATGGTTCGAACCACAAATTAATATTCCGGGTGTAATTAATGAACGCTTTATTTATAAATATACCGATCCACAGACAGCAGGACACGTATTTGTTCCGGCAAAATTCGATAAATATGTAGAGGCCATATTTTACAATGGTGGAAGTTGGGATGTGATTACCGACGATGGTACTAAATATTTTTTCTCAACAAGAATGACAGGATACCGTTCCCCTTCCAACCAAAGGGTGTATGTGGATACCAATGTCACACCAGAAGTTAACCTTACAAGAACACCCCGTGTGTTAGACCAGGTATTGTTACCCAAAGAAGAATTTTTGAGTTTTTATTGCAACAGCATTACCAATCCTAATCACCGCAATGCAGCTGCTATACAATTCCAGTACCAGACTTTTGGTAAGTTCAATTATTTTCAGGAATACTCCAATTTAATGTCAAGGCTTCGTGCAGTTATCGGACAGGAAGTACTCAATTTTTACCAGGACACCCTGGGTTTTCCGCCTGCACATAAAGTACCTGATTTTAGCGTGTATAAAGACATATTCTTAACCAAAGTCGAATCACAAACCGATGATGTCAATTACCTCGAAGAATTAGTATTGGACTACAAAACCATTAATTCTCCTGATACCAAAGATATGTTACGTATATGCGAAACAGGGGTACATCGCCTCGACTCTTTATACAATTACAAAACAGTCTGGACACAGGGAATTGATTCACAAACTGAAGCAGACATACTCGGCAGTGATTTTTACAACCAGCCTAATACGGACGGATGCAATAACAATGGCAACTCTTCTACCCAACGAGCAAACAACAACCTTGCAAACTGGTGGCGATACAACCACGGCAAATCTGATCAGGCCGTTGCAAACACAGGGTTTAACAGCGGAACTTTAGTTATTAACCCGAACAATCCTTACAAAATTGCTTCCAGTAGTGTTCCAACCGGAGGCTGTGGTAATTCAAACGAATGGAATTATTTGTTAACCCGCAATCCGATCAGTTCCTCTGCCGATATTCCCTTTACCCATTCTTATCTTGAGTCTCCACGTATAGGTAGTACCGACTGCCCTCCCGGTGATATTTACGAAGTAAAAAGCCTTATCTACAACCAATATGCAGGTAGTCAGGGTTCGTACTCCAAAGCCTTTTGCAATTTTGATGTAAATGTAGTAAGCGGTGATAACACCAGTGCGTTTGCCCAAAACGATATTGGTTTGCAAAATCCTTCCAGTAATGTTCATACCGTTTGCGAGGCCGATTATGAATCCCGCCGTTACCGCTCACTATTTACAACCTTTAATCAGGCTCTTAAATGGAACTCTGCGGGTAAAGCAACTTTAACAAATCAGGATGGTCACGATGCTTACATGAAAACAAGTAATTTGTTTGTAATGCCCAACCTGCCTAAAGAGTATCAGGGTTTTCATATACAGGTTGGGCCGGGAAATTCAGATACCAAATTTGATTATGATTACAACACCAATACGGATTATATGCCATTGGGTAATTCCAAATCACCTTACTACAATACCATTTTTGACCACCTACAGTATTTTACTCCAATGATTACAAGCGATATAGAGCCCTGCGATAAAATTCCCCACAACTTCGGCATTGGTATGCCCTGGTACATGACAGACTGGTTGTGGAGCAAACTTGATGACAATAGCTTAAGCCCAAATAGCGCCAGGTACAAATACTGGTGGTTCGACCAGACTTCCACTATCTGTACCCAAAATCCGAATATGTACCCCAATGTTCCTACCGCTGCCGATCAAAATGTAAAACTGGCTGCCATTGAACTGGTGCGTTATTCCAAAAACCCCTTTATGCTAAGTAGTGTGAAACAATACAAAACCAACGGGGCAAACAACAACTCAAGCAACATGACGGGCAGGGTTTTGGTGAACCAGTTGAATTTTGAATACGAGGTGCGGGTGGATTCCTTAATCAATAACCGCGCAGTAATATCAAGCGGGGCTTTTGTGTTTCCGGCTAATAGTAAAAACTGGGTGCGGAATGTTTTTTTATTGAAAAAAATAATTCAGGTACCTACCAATGGTTCACAAAATAATCCAACAGCTATTACCAATGCCAGTATATTGCCCACTACACAGTTCAATTACACATACAAAAACTTTAACATTATCAACAATGCTTACACCAGTATTCAGGGCTTTTACAGTTTAACTAAAATAATTGACCAGATGGGTGGTGAAACTTCTTATGAGTTTTACCCGCTTTCCGACAGCCGTACGAGGGTTGCCGGTTTAAGCAATTGGGATATTAACCTGAATTATAGTACTGCTTTTGGCGGGACGAATTATGCCAATCCTTCGCCTGTTCAAAGAGTAATACGTGTTTCATTAATCGTTCAAAGAAAAGTACTTTCTTCTCCAACAGGTTCTACACTGGCAAAAGACTGGTTGTATGATTTTACCAACCCTGTAGGCAAAGTAGGGATTGTTTCATCTACCGGTGATGTATATCCTTTTGGTTCACATTACAAAGTGAGCAATGCCAGCTCCGAACAGGGATTTATTAATGCAAAGATTTCGCATCCTTTGATGGACAATATGACCAGCAGGGTATACGATGCCTATGAACATTATTCGACCCAGAACGATTATTTATTGTGGGGTAAATTAAAAAGTAGTAAAAGTTATGATGCCGGAAATAATTTACTCAGCGAAGAAACAGACGAATACGCCATCAGCAAAGCTTATGCCAATGGGATGTACCGTGATGAGATGATATTTCACCGCAACGAGGATACCTCTGAATATTCGCTATTGAACACAACTGTGCCCAGCGTTAATATTTACAATACGGATTGCCGCTTAGACATTGAAGATGCTATTTTTCAGGATGATTTTCTCGAAAATACTTCCCCTTCGCTTTTCTCGGCATTAGATACGGCTTACCTCAATTCTTACTTTGTTGCCCCAAGCAAACAAACTAAAACAGACTATGATATTTATACCACTAATTCCTCAACAGCTTTAACCAATAGCAACGTATCACCTGGTTCCAATGGTTCTATGCGCATGGCTTCTTCGGCTATTGCATCGCAACAGGGAACGGGCAATACTTCCAATGCCCGTACCATTGGCGGAAACCAAGCGGTACAGCTCAGTACCCAAAGCCTTACCAATATTACTGAATACCAATACTGGGATGCAGGTTACAAAGGAATTACCAAATCAGAGGGCTATAAAAATTTATTAGGATTGAACACCGGAAAAATTCGTTGGGAGCCTTCCTGGCAATTGTTCCGCAAAAAGTCTTATTCGCCCGATATGCCGGATGCTTATACACAGGAAGACTATTATTATTATTACGACCTGCTGAATGACTTCGCTAATTTTGACGATTATGATTTGTTGAAATTTGGACAGGGCAGTGGCGGAACATTTGCCAGCTCCAATTTCCCAACGCTTTTCTTTTTGGCTAAACACAAGGTAAGGGATGTGCCTTACGAAAAGCGGGTGACTTCTAAAGCGCCTTGTCAAGACCCCATTGGGGTATCTGACTATTATATGTACGATAACAACTGGAGTTATGATTATGTGTTTACAGATTTACTGAACTATACTAAACGGATTTATTTCTCCGGCCCTGATACTACCTGTACGATGTCACAAGGGGATACCACTGTGCATATACAACCTAAATGGCCCTGTGTGCTTGTTTCATCAACCATTAATGGTAAAAATATAGGATATAACGAACCCTGTACAGAGGATGTTTATTACAACAACGACCATTACCAGTGCCCTTGTGGATTTTCAGACGGCAATCCCCTACCTCCATCCGACCCGGCCAGGTATATTTTAAACCAGATTGTCGATAAAGTAATGCTACGTTATACCGCCCGGCAAATTGATACGGTGCGTATAGACAGTGCCTACACAAGGCTTTACAATAATTACAACCACAGTTATGCCACCAATCAGGTATTGCGTTTTAAACCTGTAAGTACCATTGTTAGTGGCAACACTACAATTAAATTTGTACCCGAGTTCCCTTACGATACATTGCTGAATACCTATATTGATAAACGCGAAAGCAATGGTTTAATTGAGTTGGCGCACAATGCAACCAACTTGTTTACCGAATATAAATACACCCGCCCACAACTTTATTTTTTAATCGATACAGTACATTATTGTAACAACACTGGTTATATCGAAATATTTAATGCAGGTGTACCTACTAAAATTATAGTAGGTAAGGGTTTACCCGATTCATTGGTAACCAATTACCTGTACAACCCTGATTTTACTGTCGATAGTATTATTGACCCCAACGGAATGGTAACGCATTATGAGTATGACAGTTATTCCCGCCTTGCCAAGGCTTACCGCAACGGACAACTATTAACTATTAACAAATACAGCCAGTTTACCAATAACCTGAATTTAAGTTTTGAAGACCGGGCAGCAGAGAATTTTGTGGAATCCTTCATTTTGCTCGATACCACTAACTCACTTTCCAATATTGCTGAACACAGCCGTGCTTATGAAGACCCCCTGGGACGTAAATTAGATATACTCTCCCAAATAACTAACAATTATAACAGCCTTGATCCAGCACTGATGTATGGTTTATCTACCGTTCATTCCGGGCTTAGTATTTATGATAACTGGGACAGGGTGATTAAACAATACAAACCTTTTATACAAAGCACTACCAGCCCAACGGTATTTCAGCCACAGTTCAACAATGTCAACGATCCTTATTCCCAGCAGTTATATGAAAATAATCAGCGTTCAAGGGTATTACGCACAGCCAAGTTTGGTGAAAACATTACAACAGGCCATACTGTTAACAGTAATTACCACATTATTACAGGCACACAATTAATTAACGAATTGAAAGAGCCAGGCTTACCTCTTGATATGTCACTGGTATGTAATAGTTCCTATTTAAACACCAGTAAATTTCTTAAAGCAGCTTTAATAGATGAAGACGGGAAAAGGATAATTTCATACACCAATGCTGTTGGACAAAAAGTAGCCAGCAAAGCTTACATAAAAAACAACCAGGCTGTAGTGACCCGTTTTTATTATGATAGTCACGGTAACATGATAAAAATAAAAAACCCTGCCGGGCAAGAAAGCAATTACAGTTTTAATATATCCGGTTTGATGTACAGCAAACACACACCAGATGCCGGTAAGGTTAATTATATGTACAACAGTATGGGACAACTGGTACTGGAGCAGGATTCAAACGCGCTTGTAGGTGCCGACAATAATAACAACCCCTACCTGCGCCGTTACACGTACGATAATTACGGGCGTATGCTAACACAGACCAGGGTGAGTGTTACAACAGGGGCCAATCCCCTGGCGTATAAAAACGGTGAATGGTCGGCTTACACTACCCAATCTCCTTTTACCCACGCTACAAGTATCGACAGGCGTTTTAACTGGTACACCTATACCACACAGGGCAATACTACTGTAAAAACCAATGTAAACCCTTACTCACTACTTGGAACAACTGTTCCCGAAAAAGCCTGGTATTACGATTTTAACCAGCCTGCCATTGCCACACCAACTTATTCCTCCCAAATTGTAGGGTATTTAGGAGCGAACACAGCTGCCCCCCACTTTAATGCGCAAAGCAATACACGGGGTAAACTGACGCAGACTTACAGTTATGATCACAGCGGGCAATTAAAAAATATCTGTGTATATTCGTACAACAATGAGGGTTTACCCAAATGGGAAATTACCCAGTTTAACAACGGAAGTACCCAATTGGCTACACTTATACAATACAAAAATTACAACCTGCGCAACGGCCTTAAAACACAAGAGGTAGACGCGGGATTTGACGGGGCAGACATCCGCTACGATTATGTGTACGATGGCTGGGGTCGCCTCACCGAAAGCCAGGTGAACCAGCATAAAATAGCCGGCTATACCTATAACGATGCCCTGGGTTTAATACAGGAAATTAAGTATTATACCACCGCAAACGACGGAACAGCCCTGCCCATTGATACCATAAGTTATGCTTACGATGTGCGCGACAGGCTGACCCAACTGAGCAGCCACCTGTATACCGAAAAACTGTATTACGATGCGCAACACCCGCAAGGCTCCACCAATGACGGAACAAGGGTAATGGCAGGCAAAAACTATAACGGCAACATTAACGGAACGCAACACAGTTATTTTGAGGCGAGATCGGCCAATGCATCTTCCTTAAACGGCTTAATGGACGGGGCAACCGTTTACGGTTATACCTACGATGGTTTAAACCGTTTGACCAATGCCGATGCTTCGGTAATGAATGTATTAAGCAGCGATATACAGCCCGGTTCGGCCAAAACCAAATATGGCGATGAAAAATATATGTATGATAAAATTGGCAATATTCTCAATTTGCAGCGTGGCCTTTATTATAACCCCGGCATAACAAGCCCGGCCAATTGGGTACAAAACTGGAACTATGCTTATCAAACTGGAAATAACCGCTTATTGCATATAGACAGTACCAATACTGCCTTACGAACTTATACTTATGATGGTAATGGTAATTTAAGAACAGATACATACAAATCATTAGGCCAGAGCCGATACACACGTAGTAACCTACCATATAATGTAACTGTCGGAACAGGTTCAAATAGCAAACAATGGGAATATGAATACGATGCTAATGACAACCGGATTTACAAAAAGAACCTGACCTCTAATAATAATGAGGAATATTATTTAGTAGACAATTCCGGAAAAACATTAGGTGTATTTGACATTACTAACAATACCTGGAAGTGGTATGCTTATGCCAATAATCGTAGTGTCGAAATTAGTAGTGCAGGAAATAAATTTTACGAATACGACCACTTGGGCAACACCCGTGTTACCTACTCCGTTACAAATACCAACAACACCAGGTCAGGTCTGCTCTTTAACATAGAAGGAGCGTTCGATTACTACGCATCAGGTAAAACATTAAGAAGCTTTGAAGGAAGTTCATCTGAAATGTTCGGCTATCAGGGAAGTGAGAAAAACAGGGAGCTTGGCGATAATGATTATTACACTCACTTCAGGGGACTTGATGTAGACATTGTTCGTTGGAAAGCTGTCGATCCTGTTTTCCATGAAAGCGAAAGTCCTTATGTAAGTATGGGAAATAACCCCATTTTATCTAATGATGTTTTAGGAAATACAGAAACACATTATTTTAGTGAAGATGGAAAAGAATTAGCTAATACGAATGATGGGCATGATGGTGGTATAGTTGTATCTAAAAAAGATGAACAAGGTTTTACGGATGCTATTAATAATACTGATAAGGATATTAATGGCAAAGAGTTCAATGACCAATGGAGAAGCCATTTAATGGAGAATGGTTCAATTATGTTAAGCCCTTTAGCAGCAGGAACATTAAGCTCATTACACTCTGACGGAGCACGTGCTGGTCTTATTCAATCGATTAAAGATCCTTCATTGAGCAATAATATAGGAGCCATTTGGGGTGAATATAAAGGACAATGGAGTGATAAGGCTCATGTTGTTACATCGGCAATAGCAGGCCTTGGTGCTGTAGATGCTATTGCTGGTAAAGGAGTGAGTCCCAATGTACAAAAAGTACTTAATGCGATTGATGATTTTAAAGGTCAAGGTGGTACGGTCAAGGTAAATCCTTTAAATCCTTCTCAAGAAGTTAATCTGACTTTTCAAAATGGAAATCAAAAATTAGATTTTAGAATAGAAACACATCCACTTCCTATAAAATATGGAGGAGATGGAGTTACTCCGCAAAAACACATGAACGTTGATTTATATCCCAATAAAAAAGTATTACCTAATAGCGGACATAAAATTTTAGACTAATGACACAGACAGGAAATAATTTTTTAGTAGATGTTTTGAACATTCTTCCAGAAGGTATTGAATGTTTTATTCAAGCACCAAGTCTTGACAACATTATTATTGAAAAGATGCTTCAAGATTCCAATTATGATTATTATAAATTCTTGAAACTTGATAAAACAAATAAAGACAAATTTATAGAACAAGAATTGGAAACTTTTTTTGGAATGTATATACAGAAAATTGAAATAAAAGAAAAGGGAGTTTTGATATTCGAAGGATTTGATGGAGTTGATTATGGAACAATTTCTAAAAACATATTTATTCCCGAATGGTTTAAAGAAAAGTATATTCCAGATACATGCACTATTTCTAACGAATGGTGATTACAGAACAAGCCCATGATTTAATCGTGGGGAAATGGTCGGAAGGTACAAAGGCAATGTTAGGTGGAGATTAAGGGAAATTTTTATTTTAACTAAATGAAAAATAAAATTTTAATTGCCGCTACTATCCTTCTACTTATTTCCATTTTCATCTATTTTAAGATGAAAAAAACTTATGATGAAAATATTTCATTTGGTAGTGAAACCTTTCACAGGATATTAATTGATTCTTTAAAAATTAATAATGAAGATAATATTTATTGGTTTAAATATAACACAGGAGTTCTTGGTTATGTTGGAGATTTTATTTCCATCGAAAATCAAAGTAGCAAGATAGACTCAAGTAACGCTTTGCTAATGTCGGACTGTATTTTAAAAATAGACACGATTAAAAACGATTCAATATTCTTGTATGTAAGTAATTTAAATCATAGATTTTTTAAACCTCACTCAAGATATAAGTTCGTCTTTTTACAGGCTAAAAATTATTATGATACACAGTCAAAAAGAAAAGAATTATTATTGAATCTTGATGAAAAGAAATAAGGGTAGTTTTTGTTTAAAAAGATATGATAAAAGAAGGGGATTTGATTGAACATAGGGTCTTTTGTTAAAGCCTAAGATAAAATGGGTAAGCAATTATTAAATGCAGTATTAATTTTTTCAATCTTTACAGTTTATGGCTGTGAAGAAAAGGAAAGCAGTAAAGGCAATGAATGTAACCCTTTTTGTAAAGGAGAGCAATGGAAAGTCGAGGAATTTAGTTTAAATCCATATCCTGCCGTTGTACCTTTTGAGAAAAACAAATTAGTTTCAGCTTTGGAAGACGGCTTAAATATATGGGAATCATTAGGTAATGATAGAATTACTGTTTTTAACAGCGATCGTTCTAAAAAAGTCGTTTTTTCATCCCAAGTTAATATAGATACTTTAAATTTCACTACTGACCAATCAACTATTAAAATGGTGATGGAAAAGGAGTCTGAAAAAAATATTCACCTAAAAATGATTGGTTTATTTAAAGGGGAAATAGAGTTAAAAAAATTAATTGATTAAGCTTGATAAGTAGCCATGATTTTAATTGTGGGGAAATAGTTTGAAGAAGCTAATGTTAGGTTGAGGTTAAGAGAAAATTAAATTTAGAAATAAATATACAAACACAAAGATTATTAAGAACTAAATGCCATTTTTATGAAAGAGAAATTTCTGAATTGGATTTTTAAATTTATACTTGGCATCTTATTTATTTTACCCTATTACTCTTATTCTCAGGATAAAAATGATTCTTTAGGCAAAGCCTTAATTTATTTTGAGGAAAAAGGTGTTGTAATTTACCTTGATGCACAAAAGATTCTTCCTTCAAAAACGCCCCGGCAATTAAAGGCCGGAAACCATATGGTGCAGGTATGGGCTCCCAAACGAAAATTAACAATAGATACACTAAAAATCACAACAAATAAATTAAGCCTGTATGCCAAAAGATTAAACTACTCCGATGAATACCTGCAATACAGAGAGCAACTGGGGCAGTATCGGGTAAACAAGGAATTTTTGAGAATGCCCTATCATATAGGATTATTGACTATTGCAGTCGGGGCCGCCTGGTTTTTAGAAAACAGGAAACTGATGAATGATAATTACCTGCAAGCGAACGAGCAAAAGAATTTATATGAAAACACGGTTACCTTTGTTCCATCCGAACTGGATGAATACAAATTAAATTATGACAACTTTAAAAGTAAGTATGAAAAATACCGGGCTATAAATAACACGCTTGCTGTAACATCCTCTGTCCTCATCCCCGCCACAATTGCATGGGCGGTGATTTCAGAAAAAATTATTCGAAAAAAATTTGTAAAACCTGTATATGAGGAAAAGCCTCTGTTAACCAATATAAAGGTAAATTATGATGTAAGTATTTGCCGTGGTGTCCTGAATGCAGGAATCTCTTTAAAATGTAACTTTTAATGAAAAAAATAATAGCAATAATGGCATTGGCAATTGTTTTATCCTGTGAAAAAGATAAACTGCATGACCCAATTTACAACGATGCGGTTGAAGTATTGGACAAAGAATTATTTGTAATTGATAGCTCCGCTACCTACCCCGGAATGGGATCAGCCTACAAAGCATTAAAGGTTTATTTTCACATCAACTATCAATACATAAAAGATACCTCCCAGATAAATAACGTCACCATCAACAAAAACAATGGGACATTTGCGCAATTGAATCCCACCCAAAGAACCTGGTTCGGTGATGGTATGGCTTTAAAAGGTTCCACGTACACGGTATGCTTTTCGCTCAGGAACAAAAAGTTAAATAACTCTCAATATTCAGGCGTTTATAGTTTTCCAATACCTTATTGGTAGTTAATGAAGTTAGAGTAGTTTTATTTACCGGATTTATACTTTAAATGTTTTTGAGAATATTGACACAGACAGGAAAAAAATTATTAAAAATTAAATTTATTCGGGTGTATGAATCTGAAAAAATATATAACACTGCTTGCATTAAGCACTTCATTTAGCGGATACTCCCAATGGCTGCAACAAAATTCGGGGTTTACACCAATTGTAGGAATTGGTTCTTTTTCGTTGGTTGATACAAACACATTATGGGCATTGGCAGTTGGAACACCTGATTTTGTTAGTGCGACAAACTTATACTCCAAAACCATTAATGGCGGCGCTACTTGGACAGCGGGACAATCACCCAATAATCAAATTGGTACAATTTCCGCAATAAATGCTAACACTGCATGGATCACAACCTGTGATTTTCCATCTTCTTCTGCTACTCAGATATATAAAACAACAAATGGAGGCTCAAATTGGGTCACCCAAAATGTCTCAAATTTAGCAAATAGCTCCCCTGACTTTATTCATTTCTGGGATGCCAGCAACGGTGTTCTTTTTTGCGACCCAAGTACTATAAATCCTAACTTTAATAATCCATTTCAGGCATTTGTTACAAATAATGGGGGCGTTACATGGTCAGCGGTTCCAAATACCAATGGACAGTTCGTTGCTACTGCTGGTGAATATGGTTACCTCAATTGCTTTGCGGTAAACGGCAATACAATCTGGACAGTTACTTCAGGCGGTCATGTGCTAAGATCAACAAATAGGGGAGTAACCTGGAGCAGATATTCATTACCTGGTACAATAACAGTAATTAACCCCAAAATTGCTTTCAGGGATGCTTCCAATGGATTAATTGCTTTAAACTCTTATGCAGGAAGTGGCCCCGGTCAACATTATTCTTTTTTAAAAACAACCAATGGAGGGCAAACCTGGACGGCTGTTACTTCCACAGGCGTACCATTCAATAATGATTTTTGCGCGATTCCGGGTACAGGAAATTATGTTTGTGTTGGGGCAGAAAATAATCTCAAAGGCTCTTCTATAAGTAGTGATGACGGCTCCACATGGCAATTGCTGGAAGACACAACAAATTGCCCCAGACGAACAGCGGTTGCCTTTTTAAACTCCACATTGGGTTGGAGTGGTGGTGTAAATCAAAGTTCAACTGTTGGGGGTGTTTTTAAATGGTCAGGTGCTGTAACTCCAATGGCCGGAGTAGAAAATAAGAGCCTTCCTGCTATTGAAATATCAGTTTATCCAAATCCAACCAGCAATCTTCTTTCTGTTTACTTGAATAATCTTAATGGCCGAAAAATTCAGCTTTCTATCAGCAACTTCTTAGGCCAAAAGGTATATGAATCAACAAACGAGTATTCAACGCCTTTTTATACTAAGCATATTGATGTGAGTAATTTACCTGCCGGATGTTATACCTTGAGCCTGTTTGATGGAATTTCAATGCAGGCGAGAAAAATAATAAAAGAATAAAATTTAGTGCCGACAGCTTGGTTTTTTGGGGAAGAGCACAGAAAGAATTTTCAAGCCAACGATTCGTGCAAAAGGCAGGCACTCATATCCATAGTTGGAATTAATTCTAACCAATAATAACAGAAGATTCATTGAATATACTAATGAAGCAAGTAATATTACAAATATTATTAAAAATTAGTTTATCGGCTGTTTTTTTATTGTCTTGCTTTTCCTGCAATAAATCAGCGGAAGAATACTCTAAAATGGGTTCACATTTTGATTCTATTAATAATTATAAAAAATCATTTAGGTATTATTCTCTTGCAACAAAAAAAGACCCTAATAATTCGATTTTTTATGTAAAAAAAGCTGAGGCGCGATTTTTAATGTCAAATAAAATTAATAATAGCACCTTCACTTCTATAATTGATGATTATAATAAGGCATTTACCATTGAACCAAATTGTAAAGAGGCTATTATTTCTGCATCAAAGTGTTTTTTTAAATTGCATCGATATGCAGAATCTATTCGGGAAGTTGATTCATGTATTAGTAAACACCCTAATTATTCAAATGGTTATTTATTTAAGGGAGTAATGTATTACCTTAAAAATGATACTGTAAACTCAAATAAATATTTGTATAAAGCTCTGAGTTTGGGTTTATCCAAAGTTGAAATGTTCAAAGAAATAGCAGATTTTGAATTTATTGAAAAAAATTATATCGAAGCAATAAAAAATTATCAGATGTATTTAAGAGAAGGCGGGCAACCTATGATTAGCCAGCTATGTTTATCCTATTGGGAATTAGGAAAACAAGATAGTGCGTGCTATTATTACAGAAACGCAAATCCAAATAGTCTTTTATTGAAGAATTTGAAAAATTATTGCAATAAATGAAGTTTCCAATGATGATTTTTATTTTCAAATTCAGCCGCTACCTAATTATTATGCTGGTACTTTGTAATTGTAATAATAAAACATCAGAAGAGTATTTTAAAAAAGGGTTAGATTATCAAAACAAGTCATATCCTAAAAAAGCTTTCCGATTATTTTGTAAAGCAATAAGAAAAAACTCTGCTAATCCTGATTATTACATTAACAAAGCTGAGGCGCGATTTTTTGGATGGGAAACAAGAAAGGGAAGAGAGGAGAAAGTTTTGGCCGATTATAACGAAGCTTTCAAATTAGTCCCGGATTATTTGCCAGCATTAAAATCCAGATTGCATTATTATTATTTGACAGAAAATAATCAGGCAGTGGTAAATGAAGCCAATAAAGTGATTTTAAAAGACTCCTCTTTTATTGATGCTTATGTTTGGGGCGGAAGAGCATATTTTAAAATGAAGGATACTTTAAACGGGTATAAGTACTTTAATATTATTTTATCTAAGTTGGATAACCCTGCGCCTTTGTTAATTGAATTAGCTGAAGCTGAATTTACCAGAAAAATGTATAAAAGCTCGATTAACCATTATATAATGGCATTGAATAAATCAGATAAAGTTTTATTTTCGGCATATTTTAATTTATGCGTTGCTTATTGGAAAATTGGTGATAAGGAAAATGCTTGTCACTATTTTAAACTGTACGGTGGTAAAGATGAAATAATGTCGCTTTCTGACGACTTACAACAAATGAAAAAAAATTGTGACTAAGTGAGGCTAGTTGAAATTGAAAATATTGTAAGGACATTAGTTGCATCTGAAATTCAGAAATATATTTCAGATGAAAGAATGCAAAAGTCTTGAATGAATAGCCTCTCAGAGGGGCTTACTGAGCAGCAAATGTATCTTTTCTGATAGCCCTTTTGAAAGCAAATAATAACCCAATATAGTGATAAGCTATTTCTCAGGGAGTTTTAAATTAACAGATCATGTAGTTCCTTTTTATTTCAATGGGGTATTAATTAACCAACCTTCCCAATCTACTCCTATAGAATCAAGTTATAAAAAATTTAGTTACGGTGCTGGACTATCATTAGGTTATCAGTATTTTTTAGGGAAACAAAAAAAAATTGCATTTGATCATACATTAAGTTTAAACGCGTATAAAAATATTTTGCTTAGTGAGAGTAACCCTATCAACTACAAGTATGATTTAATTAATACAAAGGACATACTACCCCTTCCCGAATTATGGTTTACTATTAGCTATACTTTCGTAAAAACAAAAGTCTACAGATTTAATCATATTAGGACAGAATAAAATGAAATTAAATACCAATAAAATAATTAAAGCATTCCTTCTGATTATTGTTTGTGTTATAACATTATCTCGTTGTGGAAACAATACCCGTGGAAATAATGGAAAAATAGTGTATGTGGAAACCGGAAAATTAATGAACAGCTGTAATGATGTGATAGAAACAAAACAAAAGTACGAGCACCAAACTAAGCAATTAGCTGATGAAATTGATTCGATACTAAAGTAAACCATCATAATAATTGAAAGGTTATACGATCAGGCTTTTTTGAAGGCTTTTCTTTTTTCTAATGTAGTTTACCTTGTACTTTTCCATAATTTTATCAAAAGATGAGGTATGTGTACCTTTTTTGTACCTCAAAGCCATGCATCCTTTTATAATTAGCCTGTTTAGTTAATGCATTGGAAAGTAACTGATAATCTGATATACAAATCCTTAATTCAGAGACAACCAATTTGCAATCTGTCATGTATAGATTTTATATATGAGAAACTTATCATGTATAAAATTTATGATTATATTTACCTGATAAAACAATCAGGTATAATTTTTTTACATGACAAAAAAAGCTCAACCCCTAAAAATAAACAACGAAAAGCCTTTTAATGACCTTCCTCTTTTGTCCCCCCTAAGAGATAAAATTGAAACGGTAAAAGTGCTTCGTCAGTTGGTGAAATCATCGGTAGCATTAGCCGAACTCAAGGGTTTAGCTAAGATTTTGCCAAATCCTACCATTTTACTGAATGCGGTTATTCTGAAAGAAGCCCGCGCCAGTTCTGAAATTGAGAATGTAATAACCACACAGGATAAATTGTATCAGGCTCTATCCACTAAAGGTGTGCAGGCAGATAGTTCAACAAAAGAAGTATTACGTTACCGTGAAGCCATGCTCTATGGGTTTCATTTTATTCAGGAGAAAGGTTTTTTAAGTACCAATGCTATTATTGAAATCCAAAAAATATTGGAAGAAAATGCAGCCGGTATCCGTAAACTACCCGGCACAGCGCTTCGCAATGCCGCTACCGGAAAAGTAATTTACACGCCGCCTGATAGTATAGACAGCATAAAACTTCTAATGAAAAACCTCGAAAAGTACCTGAATGAACAGGATGAGATTTCCCCACTCATAAAAATGGCCATACAGCACTATCAATTTGAAAGTATACACCCTTTTTATGATGGAAATGGGCGTACGGGTAGGATTATAAATGTGCTTTACCTTATCCTGAATGGTTTGCTTGAAAATCCTATATTGTATTTAAGTGCTTACATTATTGATAACAAAATGGACTATTATCGCTTGTTACAGGAGGTGCGGACAAAAGATAATTGGGAAGACTGGGTATTGTATATTTTAAAAGGAATAGAGCAAACGGCGAATGAAACGATTTCACAAGTAAAGGAGATCAGTCAACTGTTTACTCAGACACAGGAGCTTGTAAAGAAAAAAGCTCCCAAATCATACAGCAAAGAATTAATTGAGTTGTTATTTGAACATCCCTACTGTAAAGCTGAATACCTGATTGAACGCTTTGATATTTCCCGTATTACAGCATCTAAATATTTGAAAGGACTTGAAAAAATCAAAGTACTTCAATCGAGACAGGTTTGGAAAGAAACACTCTACATAAACACGCAACTGTTTGATTTATTGAAAAAATGAGGTGGGTAGTAATATTTCGGTAATACCTCCCTCGGAAATTCCCACGCATTTACAAGATAAATTTTGTGAAGTGATTCCCTTTCAATAAGCAACTTATAACGTGTAATTTTTAATTTAAAAATCTCATTATAAATAAATTAACAATTGTTTTGTAATAGTATAGCATTACTTTTATTATAATTAGTCATACTATACTATTACGATGGAGGGGATTATGCCCCTCTACTTGTTTTCGCAAGGTCATAATAAAATAGTGCTTTGAAAATTATATTTGAATCTGATTAAAGCTATACCCGAAATTTACAATTGAACTTTTATAGGATAAAAAGCAACTGATTAGTTGACTGAAAACACTTTTTCCCCATTAATATAAGTGGCTATAACCTTTGTTTTAAGAACATCCTTTACCTCACACTTCATCATATCAGTATCTAAAATAACAAAGTCGGCCAATTTTCCTTTTTCCAGACTTCCCTTTTCCTGTTTTCAGCGTTGGGACACCCTATAAATTTTTCTGAATAATTTGATATAAATGAGCTTGCTCATCATCCATTTTAAGAAGCTTCGTTTTTGTATGTTTAGATTCCGGTAAAGTA